>JAHCIA010000001.1:2403333-2703750 GCA_026129465.1 Flavobacteriales bacterium | reverse complement strand
TCAGCAGGAAGACGAAGAGACCGCGGCGGGTCCAGTTCAGGACCTGCTGGATGGTGTAGCGGTGACCGGTGTGCATGCCGGAAAGGTAGAAGCGGCGCAGATCACCTCAACCACGCAGCATATGCCGGATGTGCCGCTGACATTTCCCGGAACAACCAGGCCATGCGGTCCAGGAACCAGAGCTTGCCCGCATACACCAGCGCGGCACCGAACATGGTGGCCCACATGTGATAGTGCCACACCCCATAGATCACGAACATGGCCCCCACCGCGGCCACCGTGCTCAGCACATTGGGCGCCATGCGGTGATGCTCGGGCACGGGCACCTGCTTCCTGGCCATCCACACACGTTCGCCGAGCACGGCCTGTGATGCCCAGTGCCCCATATGCTTCGGCTGCGGAAAGAGCAGAGGGTTGGCCCAATTCCAGAGAAGCACCAAGGCCACCGGCAGCAGGCACCACCAGCCCATCCAGAGGCGGCTCCAGACCGCAAGGATGAGCAGTGGCATCACAGTGTTCCGTGTCCATACGCTCCACGGGTTGGCGTGTCGCAACCAGGTGCGGTCATCCAAGGCGAACATCTTCGCCAGGCGAGCTTCGATCGTCATGATGCTCAGAGGGGTTCGTGCGGCAGGTCCCTTTCGTATGCCGCGTTGGGGATCACGATGTAGTTGTCGCGTTCGCGCAGGAATCGGCCTGGTCGCTCCCCGATGAAGGTGCGGAACTCGCGGATGAAGTGGGCCTGGTCGAAGTAGCCGCATGCCAGGGCCACCTGTGTAAGGTCCATGCGTCGTCCTTGCAACAGCAAGCGGTTCACCCGGTTGAGGCGCTGCATCCGTTGGTACTGCTTCGGCGTTACACCCACACGCTGCTTGAATGCACGCTCCAATTGCCGTTGTCCGATGCACACCAGCCCGGGCAGGTCTTCGATGCGCACATTGGAGGGAGCCCTGCGAATGAGCTCGGCGGCCTGGTGCACGTAGTCCCGCTGAGCAGGCAGACCGGCGATGCGACGAAGGAACCAGCCATCGGCCGCATCGATCATCGCCATGGTATCACGGGCCTCTCGGATACGTTCGCACAGGTCGGCGTGCGCCGCACCCATCACGTCGGCGATGTCCCCATGACCGGCGATCAGGTCGCTGGCGGCCAAACCGATCATGGGCTGCCAGCCTTCGGGCTTGAACCGGATGCCGAACACGTCCACCCGCCGCGTGAATCGCACCTCGTATGGTTCGCTGTACAAGCCGATGAGTGTGTGCATGGGCGATCGTCCCCACGCGCCATCCTTCCAAAGCATGCAGTGCGCATCGCCCAAGTGGACGATGAGCTCCACATAGCCATTCGGTACCACACGCTGGGTCAGCATCGCCTCCTGGGCCGGGTCGAAGGCGCCCCGCCAGTAGAGCTCCACATGCGGTGCCACCGCGGCATGTGGCCTGAATTCCTCCAAGTGGATGGGCATCGTCTCGCGAATTTGGGGTTTGGAGCGTTGCGGTTCTTCCTGAATGTGACGGGCGGCGAATTCCGCCACCCGTCATGTTCCATCCCCTATCGGGCTTCCTGGCCAGCGGCCATCGCGGAGGTGTCCACTGTATGGCCCGGCATGCCATTCCATTGCTGCTCGAAGGTGGCCTGGATATGATTCGCCCCGCCGAAGAAGCCCAGCACCCTGGCGGTCCCATGGCCGATGTTGCGCAGGTCGTGCGGCGCCATCTTCGGCACATGCGCCAGGTCGCCTTTCAGCAGGATGCCCCGCTGGCCATCCACCTCCGCCTCCACTTCGCCCTCGAGCACAAGCAGCAACTCCTCGGCGCTGTCGGTATGTCGGCCCAGGTGTTCGCCCGGATCGAGCTCGAAGTAGACGGTGGCGCATTCCCGCGTGCCATGCGCCCCCAACATGGGGAAGGTGGCGCGGCACCGTTGCTTCGCATCTTGGCTGGCGGTGAATTCCGTCAGGTCCAGATGATCGATGTTCACAATGGTCATGATCGTTGGTGTTTGATGTTGACAGGGCAAAAGTCCACCGGCACACCCGCATCGGAATTGCATGGATCCGACATGTCGCGGTCCGGCGGATTCGCCATATGCATGCCGTTCAAGGCATCACACCAGGGTGGAGCGCTTTGTACACCGCGGTGTATGGCGCGTCGGAACTTTTCGTGGAGGTGCTTGACGAGCAATGCCTCCGCAGCAGAAGCCCCTTTGGCATGGTCGACCTGCTACGGAGCCACTCGTGTGGCTGACGCGCCGATCCACGCCATGGGCCTGGGCGCCTTCAGTGCGTCGCCTCCAAGGCCCCGATGTCCGTGCCGTGCAGCAAGCGGACATTCCGTGTGATCCATGCCGCATCGCGGTCCCACCAGCGCAATGCCAGCAGCCGCGCGATGTCCACCTCGGCGAAACGCTTCCGCACCTCGCGCGCCGGGTTGCCCGCCACGATGCTGTATGGTTCCACGTCCTTCGTGACCACCGCACAGGCCGCGATGATGGCGCCATCGCCGATGCGAACTCCGGGCATGATGGTGGCCCGGTAGCCGATCCAGACATCATTGCCCACGATGGTGTCGCCCTTGTGCGGGTAGTCCAGCCCCTCCATGGCACCCTCCCAGCCGTGGCCGAAGATCTCGAAGGGATAGCTGCTGATGCCCTCCACCAGGTGATTGCCGCCATTCATGAGGAAGGTGACGTCCGAGGCGATCATGCAGAACTTCCCGATCACCAACCGGTCGCCGATGAAGTCGAAGTGGTACTTCACGTTGCGCTCGAAGTTCGCCACGTCTTCGAAGTCGTCGTAATAGGTGTATTCACCCACCTCTATGGAAGGGCGCGTGATGATGTGCTTCAGGAAACAAAGGCGCTCATGCCCGGAGAGGGGATGGCGCGTGAGGGGGGATGGGCCGTACATGGACTCGCCAACAGTGAAGTGGTCATACATAGCGGGACGTTCGCCTACGGAACGATGTCCCGCATGGGGTCCTTCCCTGGTCGAGTGAAATTACACCCCCACCTCCAAAGCCTTCACCACGCCGCCGTTGTCACCAGTGGTCAACTGCGGCACCGGCACGAAGCGGTACATCAGTTTCGTCAGCAACAGGAACATCACCGGCACGATCACCAGGGTGAGGAAGGTGGCGAAGACGAGGCCGAAGATCACCGTCCAGCTCATGGGCCCCCAGAACACGGTGTTGTCGCCGCCCAGGGTGAACTGCGGATCGAGCGCGCTGAAGAAGGTGAAGAAGTTGATGTTGATGCCGATGGCCAGGGGAATGAGGCCCAGCACGGTGGTGATGGCCGTGAGCAGCACGGGGCGCAGGCGGCGCGCACCGGCGTCCTCGATGGCCCGGAGCACCTCGGGCATGGGCAGGCGCTGGTCCTCGCGCAGGCCCAGTTCGGCCTTGCGGCGCTTCTGCATCAGCATCATGAAGTCGATGAGCACGATGGAGTTGTTCACCACGATGCCCGCCAGGGAGATGATGCCCACCATGGTCATCATGATCACGAACTCCATGCGGAAGATGACCAGGCCGAGGAAGACCCCGATGAGGCTGAAGACCACCGAACTGACGATGATCGCCGGTATGGCGGCACTGTTGAACTGGGCCACGATGATGAGGAAAATGAGGAAGACGGCGATCATCAACGCGGTGCTGAGGAAGGCCATCTCCTTCTCCTGTTCCTTCAGTTCGCCGGTGAACTCATAGGTGAAGCGCGGATCCTGCTCGTATCCGGCGAAGGCGGCCTGCACCTTTTCCACCGTGGGCTGCTTCTGGAACTCATCGGTGACGTTGCTGTGCACCTGCACCATGCGCTTGAGGTCCTTGCGTTTCACCGCGCTGAAGGTGCTGGCGTAATGGGCCGTGGCCAATGCGCTGATGGGCACCTGGCGGATCTTGCCATCGGTCTGGTCACGGAAGGTGATGCGCATGCCCAACAGCTGCTCCGGATCGTAGCGGTACTGGTCCATCAGGCGCAGGTTCACGGGGTAGTCGTCCTCGCCCTGTTTGTAAGTGCTCACCTCCCGGCCATAGAGCGCGGTGCGGATGGCGTCGCCGATGGCCCAGGTGCTCACGTTGTACCGCCGTGCCTTGGCCCGGTCGATGTCGATGAGCATCTCGGGCTTGCCGGTCTCCACATCGAGTTTCAGCTCCTCCACGTAGGCGATGTGCTGGTCCTTGAGGAAATCCCGCAGGCGTTCGCCCTCGGCGATCAACGCGTTGACGTCATCGCCTTTGATCTCGATGTTGATCGGCTTGGGCACCGGCGGCCCGGCGGGATCCTTGTCCACCACCACGGTCACACCGGGCACGCCGCGCATGGCCTCGCGGATCTCCTCCATCACGTCCAGCGTGTTCACACCCCGGCGTTCGGCGTACTTCACGAAGCTCACCTGCAGGCGGCCCTTGTGCGGAGTGGCATCGAAACTGGGGCCGCTCATGGGGTCGCTGGTGCCCTCGCCCACTTGCGCGATCACCGCGCTCACCAGGTAGTTCTGGAGACGTTCGCGTGTGCTGCCATCGGGCAGCGTATCCGTCACGGTGTCGTTGTACTTCGGATCGGAAAGCACCTGGAACACACGCTCCTCGATGACGCGCATGGTGGCGTCGGTCTCGTCGATGTCCGTGCCGATGGGCTTCTCCAGGAACACGTTCACATAGAGCGGCTGGTTCACCGGGAAGAAGAGCGTGTTGGGCGGGAAGATGCCCGTGAGCACGAAGGAGAATACGAGCAGGCCGATGGTGCCCAGGAACAACCAGCGCGGGCGGCGGCCTTCCAGCGCCCATACCAGAAAGTTGCGGTAGCGCTCCTCCAAGCGGGGCATGGTGCGTGTTTGGAAACGCACCGACGCCGGGTAGAGGAAGTAGTGGTTCAAATAGCCGAACAGGCCGAAGGCCACGGCGAGGTTGCCCAGTGTGAAGAGGAAGGTGCTGCCGCCGAAGTGGCCCAGCAGGCTGAACACCAGACCGAGGCCGGTCATCCAGCCGCCCACCTTGAAGGTGAGCCAGCGCGGCGGACCGTCCTGCGTGACGCGCATGTAGCGCGAGGCGAGCACCGGGTTGATGATGAGGCCCACGAAAAGCGATGAGGCCAGCACCACCATGAGGGTGATGGGCAGGAACTTCATGAACTCGCCCATGATGCCCGGCCACAGGAGCAGCGGGATGAATACCGCCACGGTGGTGGCCGTGCTGGCGATGATGGGCATGGCCACTTCGCCGATGCCGTTCTTGGCCGCGCGCAACGCACCCTGCCCCTCGCCCATCAGGCGGTGGGTGTTCTCGATCACCACGATGCCGTTGTCCACCAGCATGCCCAATGCGAGCACCAGGCTGAAGAGCACCATCATGTTCAGCGTGTAGCCCATGGTGTTGAGCACGATGAAGCTCAGCATCATGCTCATGGGGATGGCGATGCCCACGAAGATGGCGTTGCGCAGGCCGAGGAAGAACATGAGCACGCCCACCACGAGCATGATGCCGAAGAGGATGCTGTTCTCCAGTTCGTCCACCTGCGTACGTGTCTGGTCGCTCATGTCACCGGTGATGGTGATGTGCAGGTCGGCGGGGAATACGCTGCCCTTGAACCGGTCCAGCACGTTGTTGATGCTGTCGCTGGCCACGAGCAGGTTGCGTCCGCTGCGTTTCATCACATCCACCATCACCACGGGCTGGCCGTACTCGCGGGCGTAGCTGGTGGGCTCCACATAAGTGAAGGCCACGTCGGCGATCTCGCCCAGCCTAACGATGTCCAGGTTCTCCTGCTTCACCACGATCCGGCGCACCTGCTCCATGTCCGTGAACTCGCCGCTCACACTCACCGTGCGGCGCAGGCCATCCACCAGCACCTCGCCACCACTGATGCTCACGTTCTCGCTGCGCACGGCGTTGGCCACGTCATCGAAGGAGATCTCGCGCGCCTCCATCTTCCGCAGATCGAGGCTGATGCGCACCTCCTTCTTGGGCACACCGCGGATCTCCACCTTGTTCACCTCGGGGAGGTCCTCCAGTTTGTCCTCCAGCAGTTCGGCCCATTTGTTCAACTGGTCCACGCTGTAGTCGCCGCTGAGGTTGATGTTCATCACTGGCATCATCTCGGAGAAGTTCATCTCCATCACGTTGGGCTCTGCGGGCAGGTCCGTCGGGAAGTCGGGGTCGGACTTGGCCTTGTCCACGGCGTCCTTCACCTTCCGCAGGGCCTCGCTGGGCGTGACGTTGAAATCGAACTTCACCTGGATGGTGCTGAAGCCCTGCACGCTGGTGGAGTTGATCTCGTCAATGCCGGTGATCGTCTTGATCTCCTTCTCCAGCGGGCGGGTGATGAGCTTCTCCATGTCGTCCGGCGCGTTGCCGGGGTACATGGTGCTCACATAGATCTCGGGTGTCACCACCTCCGGGAAGGCCTCGCGCGGCATGCTGTTGTATGCGCTGAGACCGATCAAGGCGATGAGGATGGACAGCACGATCACCGTGGCGCGGTTGTCCACCGCCCACGAACTGATCGCGAAGCGCTTGTCCTGGTAGTTCTTGCCGTTGTCCTGTGACATGGGTTTGTCGATCAGACCACAAAGGCGCTGAGGTACGGAGCGCACGGAGCCGCGCTACCATTGATCTCTGCCCGGGTCGTTCTGTTGCTCATGGAGTTCCCTGTGTCCTCTGTAGCGCTGTGCCGTTGTGGTCTTCCCCCTCACGCCCCCCGCAGCACCTGCACCTCCTGCTTGTCCACCACCAGGCGCGAACCCTGGTCGATGAGGGCTTCACCACCCTTGAGTCCGGTCGCCGCACGCTCTATGAGGAGCTCACCGCCCTGCGCGCTGAGCACCCGCACGAAGACCTTGCGGCTGCGCGCGATGCCGTCCACCTCCTCCAGCACGTACACGTAGCTGTCGCCGACGCTGTTCTCCATCACCAGGCGGCTGGGCACCACCAGCGCGTCCTGAACGTCCAGGTCGCGGATGCGCACGTTGGCGAGCTGGTTGGGTCGCAGTTGTGCGCCGTTGGCCACGCGCAGCGTCACCTTGAAGGTGCGGTTGTTCGGATTGATGTACTGGCCGCATTGGTCGATGGTGGCCATGAGGGTGTCGCGCAATTCGGGCAGGATCACTTCCACGGGATCACCCGCCTTCACCTTGGTCAGCAGGTCCTCGGCGAGATCCACTTCGATGCTGGCCTTGCCCAGTGCCACCACACGCGCCACGGGTTGCATGGGGTTGGCCATGTCGCCCAGGTTGGGGAAGATCTCGTCCACCACGCCGTCGAAGGGCGCGAGCACCTGGGCGTTGCGCAACTGCTCGCGCAGCGCCTGCAACTGGGCTTCGCCGGCCTCTTTGCGGCTCTTGGCCTCCAGGTATTGCACCTCGCTGCCCACCTTCTGTTCCCATAGGCTCTTCTGGCGTTCGAAGACGGTGCGCGCCAGCTCCACGCTCACCTCGGCCTGTTGCACCTGCTGGCGCAGCGCGTCCACGTCGATCTCCACGATCGCCTGGCCCTTGCGCACCGCCTGGCCCTGTTGCACCAGTATCCGGCGGATCTCGCCACCGCTGGTGGTGTAGACCAGGGCGTTCTGGTCCGCGCGCACGCTGCCGTGGGCCTCCGTCCAGTGGGCGAAGGCACGCGGCTCCAACCGGTAGGTCGTCACCACGGGCAGGGCGCGCTTCTGGTCGGGGTCATGCCGCACGAGCCAGTCCTCCACCGCAGCGATGGCCTTGTTGAGTTTCTCGCGTTCGGTCTTCAGCGAATCGCGCTCGGACCGCTTGGCGCGCAGTTCAGCGTCGATATCGGCTCCGCCACCGCAGCTTGCCAGTAGCGCGATGGTGATCAGGATGAACAGGTTCGTCTTCATGGCGAAATGGTGCGGTCTTAGTATCGGTCCAGGGCCCGGCGCAGTTCGGCGCGGGCGATGAGCAGGTCCACGAGGCGCTGCACATAGGTCTGTTGCACGGCCAGGTCGTTGGCCCGTTCCTGCGTGAGTTCGAAACTGGTGGCGGCGCCGTTGGTGAACTTGATGGTGGTGCGTTCCATGATGCTGCGCGCCAGCCGCATGTTGCGTTCGGCGTCCGCGTAGTTGTCGCGCGCGGTCCTCGCCTGTGCCCTGGCCCGCTCCACCTCGGTGATGAGGCGCTGCTCGGTGGCCGTGCGGTTCACCTCCACCTGCTGCAGCTGGTGTTCGGCCTGCCGCACCTTGTGGTAGCGCGATCCGCTGCTGATGATGGGCACCTCCATGCGCAGGCCCCACACCGTGGCGGGGTAGAAGGGATATGTGCCGCCGGGGTCGAAGGCCGGACCGTTCCATTCCTGGCGGTGGCTGATGAAGCCGGCCAGGCTGGGCAATGCCTTCGCGCGTTCGTTGCGCATGTTCAGCGTTTGCAGGCGCACGAGGGTCTCGGCGGCGCGCTGCTCCACATGCGCTTCCGGGGAGAAGGTCTGCTCGCTCAGGGCCGTCTCGTCCGGATCGGCGAGGATGGAGGGCAGGTCGCTGGTGAGCCGCAATGGCGTGCCCTGTGGAACACCGAGGGTGAGCGCCAGCAGCATGCGGGCCACATCGGCCTGCTGCTGGAAGGCGCGCTGCTGCGAACGCACCTGCTCCAGCTGGATGGTGATGCGGTCCACATCGGTGCTCTCCATGAAACCGGCATCCAGCATGGCCTGTGCTTCACGCTGGCTCTGTTCGATGAGGGGGATGCCCTCGGCGGCCAGCCGAACGCCCTCCTCCGCGGCGAGCACACCATAGTAGGCCCGGGCCGCCTGAACGCGCGCCTCCGCCTGGGTCAACTCCAGTTCCTCGCGGCTTTGCTGCGCCACCGCCTTGGTGGCCTGCAGGCCGATGATGTAGCTGCCGTCGAAGATCAACTGGTTCAGGGACAGCCCTGCCACCGCGTTCCATGGCAATGAGAACTGCGCGGGGAAATACTCCACGCTCGAGCCGGGGTCGAAGAAATTCGGCACCAGCTGCGTGGGCACGTCGATGAAGTTGTTCAGGGCCAGCTCGCCGTTGATCTGCGGGAACCCGATGGCGGTGATCTCCTTCACGCGGTGGCGTGCTTTCTCCGCCTCCAACGCACTGGACCGGACCGCGTAGCTCTGCTTCGCCGCCAGGTCCATGGCCTGCCGGACGGACAGGTCCATGGGGCCTTGTGCCATCAGCGTCAGACCCAGGCCGGCAGCGGCCGCCACGGCCAGCCCGCGCAAGGCCGCGTGTGCTCCTTTCGCCACGGAGCCGCCATCCCTTTCCTTCTTCACCTTCTTCACCAGATACTTGCGGCCCTTGTCGCTGGCGATACCCCGGATGTGGTAGCGGAAGAGCTCCCAGATCACGTCCTCGAAGCGGTACTTGTCCGACGGGAAAAGCTCCCCATCGAAGGTCACGTCGAAGCGCGAGATGTAGATGCGCGCGATCACGTCGATGTCCAGGTCCTCGCGGTAGAGTCCCTCCTCGATGCCTTTCCGCAGGTTGTCGGTGATGCACTTGTAGATGTCGGCACGCTCGGCGCTCTGCAGCACATCCCACGATTCGGGGTGATACTTCTGCAGGTCGAAGTGGACCGAGGGATGCAACTGGCCCACCTGCGAGGCCACGAAGCGCGTGATCTCGAAGCTCTCATCGATGGCATTGCGCTCCTGCGCGCAGATGCCCAGGATGCACTCCCGGTGATGGTCCGTGATGCCCTTGACGGCCTTCAGCACCAGTTCATTCTTGTCCTTCACATACTGGTACAGCGTCTTCTTGCTGATGCGCAGGTGCTGGGCGATGTCGTCCATGTTCACACTGCGGATGCCCAGACGCATGAAGACCTTGCCGGCCTCTGCGATGATGTGTTGTTCGCGGTCCTCCATATCCGTGTCGGTCTTGCCTTCCGGCAGGTGGGCGCAAAAGTAGAGCGTCCGGATACATTGGAAACATTCCGGTTGGCATATTGTTTCCACCGTTTATCACATTTCATCCCTGTCCATCACACTGCCGCCACACTTCCGGTGACGGCCCTGCGCATGGCGAAGTGGACCACCATGGCCCTCGGCGACCTTCCCCACTATGGGCACCAGTGTATTGGCACGGAAGCCTATTGAACCGGATCAATGACAAGCGGATAGGGGGCAATGGCGAAGGGTCTATCTTCAACCTTCAGCTTCGGACGCATGGCAGCGGACATCATCGGTCATTCTGGCGGGGAGTCGTTCTGGCACATCCGTACCATCAGCTGGGCGCTGATGGCGGGTTTCCTGCTGGCCGAAGCTGCTGCCGTGCACGGACAAACACACGAGATCGACAGTCTCAGAGCGTTGCTTGGTCGATCATACCAGGAGGATACGGCCACGGTCCTCACACTGCAAGAGCTGTCCGCGAGCTATTGGCAGGTGGACCTTGATTCCTCCGAGGCCGTTGCGCGGCGGCTCATCGCGCTCAGCGAAAAGATCGGCTACCCGGCGGGCATCAGCATTGGCTATGGCAGCCTGGGTGTCTGCCAGTGGTACCGGAACAACTACTTCGAGGCGCTGGCCCATCATGAGCGGGCCCTGGAAGCTGCCATACAGGCCGCCAGACCGCAGAACATCGCCCGGGTCCATCATAACATCGGCCTGGTGTACGATGAGATGGGGGACCACCAGGAGGCCATGCGGCACTATGTGGAGGCGCTGAAGTTGTTCCAGTCTTCGGACGATCGGCAGCGCATGGCGTCCGCGTACAACGTGATCGGCGGTTTGTTCAGCAGGATGGATGACAAGCCTGCCGCGTTGGAGGAGTATCGCAAGGCCAGGGCGATCCGCGAGTCCATTGGGGATGGTGTCGGCCTGTCGGAGACCTACGGGCACATGGGTGTCGTTCTTTCGGAAATGGGTCACCAGGACAGTGCCCTGTACTACTTCGGCAGGTCCCTGGCCCTCGCGCGCGAACTGGGCCATAACCGCAGGGTGGCCTCCAACCACACCAACATCGGCAAGGTGTTCATCAAGGAAGGAGGGTTTCGTGCGGCCTTGGCGCACATGGATAGCGCGCTGTCCATCTACTCCGGCCTCGGGGATCGGCGGGGCATGAGCATCGCCCACATCAACATCGGGCGCGTGCATGCGGACCAGGGGAAGGATGAGCGCGCCCTGGAGCACATTCGCAAGGCCTCCGCTCTGGCCGAAGAAGTGGGTGCGATGGAGCAGCTTATCATCGCGCTGAGGGGTTCATCGGAGATCCTGGCACGCATCGGCCGGCACAGGGAGGCCTACGCTGACCGCCTGCGGTATGAAGCACTGAACGATTCCATCCACGACCGTGAGAAGATGCGGTCCGTGACCCGTATCCGCATGGAGCACGAGTTCCAACGGCAACGTCTGCTCGACAGCTTGGCGACCGCTGAGGCTACCGAACTGGCAAGTCGCGACCACGCCCTGCAACTGGCGGCCGAACGCAACCGCAGGACCCTCATCACCCTGGGCGCCCTGCTGGTGCTGGTGGTGGCCGGAGCGCTGTGGTCACGGTTGCGGTACATGCGTCGCGCGCGGGACACCATTCTCCGTACGCAGGAGCAGTTGCTGGCCAGCGAGAAACAGCGTGAAGCGGAACAGGTGCGCACACGCATCGCGCGCGACATCCATGACGAGATCGGGGGTGAACTCACACGCATCCGCATGTTCGGACAGGAAGTACGGCATCTGATGACCCATGACCAGACCGCGGCCGGAGCGATGCTGGACCGGATGGGGCGCTCGGCGCGCGAGGCCAATGGTGCGTTGCGCGACATCGTGTGGGCCACCGATCCGAAGCGCGATACGATGCATGGCCTGGTGGAGCACCTGCGGGAGATCGCCCACCGGCAACTGGAACCAGGGGGAACGGAAACGGATATCCGGGTCCACCATGCCGGCAATGACCTGCCGGTGGACCCCGCTTGGCGCGCGCACGTGCTTCGTATCGTGAAAGAAGCCTTGAACAACGCCGTGAAGTATGCCGGTGCGAAGAGCATCGCCCTGGAATTCGCCACCGAGCAAGACAGCTTCAAGCTGCGGATCGCGGACGACGGCAAGGGCTTCGACCCGGCCGACAAACCAAGTGGCAACGGCTTGAGCAACATGCGCGCACGAGCGGAGGCCATCGGAGCCGAACTTGGCATCATCAGCGCACCGGGCATAGGATGCGTGGTGGAGGTGGAGGGGCCGTTGCCCACTGCTGTGGATGGGCAACAGCCTTGACGCGATGGTGGCCGGCAGATCGCGCGGGAACACATCCTGGACGGCCCACGCGCTTCTAACCTTGTCTGCCCGGGGGATCTTCCTTTCCTTCGTCACCCTTGCTCCGGCCCATTCCCCAGGTCCGGTGCAGCCGCCGACCACGCACGACCCGATCCGACATCCGTCCACATCATGAAGACCCCGACCCTCGCCCTCCTCGCCTTAGTCATTCCCTTCTTTGCGCAGGCCACCGTACTCACCGTGAGCAACCGCCCGGGCTACCCCGCGCAGTACGCCACCTTCGCCACCGCGCACACGGCAGCATCCGCTGGAGATACGCTGTATCTCACTCCGAGTCCCAATACTTATGGAGCCGCGACCATCACCAAGGGCATCACGGTCATCGGTGGAGGCTACGCTGGCGCGGCCTATCCCGTGACCTTGGCTTCGATCACCCTCAATGCAGGCTCCAGCGGCACCCGCATGATCGGCTTGGATGTCGGTACCATCACATTGAATGTTACCGGCCTCTCCGATATCACGATCGACAGGGTCCGATTCTCTTCATTGGTGAAAGGCCTCACGTCATATACGATCAACGGACTGGTGATCCGTCACTGCGCCATCGGCAGCATCAGCTTGGCCTCCACGGGAGGCCAGGCCACCAATGTGGAGATCGTCAACAACGTGTTCGCGGGCAACTCCACCGCCCTATCCATCTCCGGATCCAGCGCCACTTCCGTCCTGGTAGCCAACAACATCTTCCTCGGGCTGAGCAACAACACCAGCTATCGGGCGCTTGGCACCTTCACCAACGGCTTGGTGGTGAACAACATCTTCTATGGCCGCGCGCCGGTCGCCACGACAGGCGTGACGGATTGCGTCTTCAGCAACAACCTCAGCTTCTCCACCATCGCCAACGACCTGCCGCCCGCCGGCAACACCGGGGCCGGCAATGTGGTGAACCAGAACCCGCTCTTCGTGAACGTGCCCACCTTCAACCCTGCGCCTGCGGTGATGGTCACGTACGACTACAACCTGCAGGTCGGTTCACCGGCGATCGGTTCGGGTTCGGGCGGCACGGACATGGGCCTCTATGGCGGATCAACGCCGCTGCTGGTGCCCCTGGATGGTCTGCCCCGTTTGCCACACGTCACCAGCTTCAATCTGGCCAGCCCCGTGGTGGGCCAGAGCGGCACCGTGGACGGTGATGCCGAAGGCACCAAGCACGATTGAGGAAAGCTCCCATCCGCTGACCGTGTGATGATGCGAGCGCTCCTGGCTTGTCTTTCCTTTGGCCTGCTGGCCATTGCTGACGTCCGCGCCCAGCTGACCGCTGCGGAGTTCTTCGTGGACAGTGACCCGGGCGTGGGCAATGGCACCGCGATCGGCCTGACCTCGGGGCCTGGCGACGTGGTCACCACCGCCCTCTCCACTTCGGTGGCCACGGGCTTCCACACCATCAGCCTGCGCTTCAAGGACAACGCGGGCGTATGGGGCATAGCCGAGTCGCGGCCGGCATTCGTGTATGGTTCCGTGGCCAATGATCCCGCCAGCCCACTCGCGGCCGCCGAGTACTTCGTGGACAACGACCCCGGCGTGGGCAATGGCACGGCGGCCACCTTGATCCCTGGCCCGGGCGACGTGGCCAACATCCTGCTCGACATTGATGCCTCCGCCTTGTCGGTCGGCTTCCACACGCTCAGCGTTCGCTTCAAGGATGCCGATGGCAAGTGGGGCATCGCAGGATCCCGCCCTGTATTCGTGTACAGTGCGGTGACGAACGACCCCGCCGGTCAACTCGTCGCAGCGGAATACTTCATCGATTCCGACCCCGGCGTGGGCAACGGCACGGCCACCGCGCTTGTCCCCGGGCCCGGCAATGTGGCCAACATCCTGCTCGACGTTGACGCTTCCTCGCTTTCGGCAGGATTCCACACCCTCAGCGTGCGCTTCAAGGACGTAGCGGGCAAGTGGGGCATCTCAGAGTCGCGACCCGTGTACGTGTACAGTACGGTGGTCAACGATCCCGCCGGGCAGCTCGTCGCAGCGGAATACTTCATTGATACCGACCCCGGTGTGGGCAACGGCACGGCCACCGCGCTGGTCCCCGGGCCCGGCAATGTGGCCAACATCCTGCTCGACGTTGACGCTTCCTCGCTTTCGGCAGGATTCCACACCCTCAGCGTGCGCTTCAAGGACGTAGCGGGCAAGTGGGGCATCGCCGAGTCGCGACCCGTGTATGTGTTCAGCACGGTGGTCAACGATCCCGCCGGGCAGCTCGTCGCAGCGGAATACTTCATCGATACCGACCCCGGCGTGGGCAATGGCACGGCCACCGCTTTGGTCCCCGGGCCCGGCAATGTGGCCAACATCCTGCTCGACATCGATGCCTCATCGCTTTCGTCAGGGTTCCACATCGTCAGTGTCCGCTTCAAGGACATTGATGGCAAGTGGGGCATCGCCGACTCGCGGACGGTGTTCGTGTATAGCGCCGTGGTGAACGATCCCGCCGGTCCGATCGTGTCGGCCGAGTACTTCTTCAACGCGGATCCCGGCGTGGGCAATGGCACTCCCATCGCGCTTCTGCCGGGTGATACCGTGGACATCAGCTTCCTGGCCGATGCGTCGGCCCTGGCCCTTGGGCCGCACGTGCTGTCGATCCGCTTCAAGTCCGGCGATGGTCCATGGGGCATCGCCGAGTCGCGTCCCTTCACGGTGATCACGCACGACGAATGTGTGAACGCGGTGGTTTTGCAACTGCGCGCTCCGGGCGATTGCCCCATGCTGTCCACCACGGGCACAACATCAGGCGCCACATCCAGCGCCACGATCGGCTGCACCGGTCAGAACCATCCCGACGTCTGGTACCGCGTGGACTCCGGCGATGCGACCCTGGTGAGCGTGTGGCTCGGCGAGGCGGGTGCGGTGGACCTCGGACTACAGGTCTGGGATGGTTGCGGCGGCAACGTGGTGTATTGCGCCGACGGCCTGTTGCACACCTTCGCCACTTCAACGAACACGACCTATTGGCTGCAGGTATACAGCATGACGACGCATGGCGGCTTCACCATTTGTGTGAGCAAGGTGGACCAGGTGACCTATTACAGCCAGGCGAGCGGCTTTGTGTCCGATCCGATCTGGGACGTGGTGCCCGCCGGTTCTCCGGGTCCGGCCACCTTCACGCCTACCGCCACCATGGTGGTGCAGGCCGGCCATGCAGTGATGCTCGACGGCGGTGTGGACGTGGATGACCTTGCCGTGAACCCCGGCGGTACACTGGAACTGGAGGTGAACAGCACATTCACGGTGCATGGCGACCAGGTGCAACTGGACGGATCCGTGACCGCTGAAGCGGATAGCCGATTGGCATTGATCGGTGCCGCGGCGAACATGCACGGGCTCGCGGCGCAGACCCTGTGGGACCTGCACATCGGCACGCCGGGCGGTACCACGTTGAATTCCCCCCTGCGCATCCAAGGCACCCTGCGGCTGGAGGAGAACGCGGTCATACATGCTGGCGCCGGACTCCTCACCCTGCTGAGCAACATCACCGGTACCGGTCGATTGGACGCGGTGCCGTCCACAGCCACCTTCACCGGCGACCTGACCATGGAGCGGTACATCCCTGCGGGTGCCACCAATTGGCGGCTGTTGGGCAGTGCGGTGCAAGGAAGGCAGGTGGTGCATTGGCACGATGACTTCATCACGGCGGGTTATCCGGGATCGCACTATCCCAACTTCGACAACCCCGTGGGCAGCGGCGACCTGTGGCCGAGCATCCGCCAGCACGATGAGCCCACCGTGCAGGGCACCAGTTTGGCGCAGGGCACCAGCGGCGTCACGAGTACCGACCCACTCACCCCCGGCAAAGGCTTCGCGGTGTGGTGTGGCGATGCGCTCACCGGCACAGCGGCTTTCACGATCGATCTGAAAGGCCCACCCACCATCGCGGTGGCACCCATCCCCTTGCAGGTGAGCTACACCGACCGGGGCGAACCGACCCTCGACGGCTGGAACCTGGTGAGCAACCCGCTGCCCAGTCCGATCGCGTTCAGCGCCATCACACGCGTGGACGTGAACAATGAATACTACGTGTACGATCCCGCCTCGGGCAACATGGCCCACTGGGATGGCAGCGCCAGTGTACCAGAGGACGTGCTCAACGGCACCATCGCCAGCTCTCAGGGCTTCTGGCTGAAGGCCACGGCACCCGGCGCCAGCGCCACGGTGGACGAGAGCGCGAAGGTGGCCGGCAACGAGGGCGGCGTGTTCGGCGGCAGCAGCTTCTCATCCATCCCCTTGGTGCGGCTCGGGATCACAGGGTCCGCCAACAACTTCTCCGACCAGACGCTGGTGTATTTCGGCCCAGGCGGCCCATCCTTCGAAACCGACGATGTGCTGAAAATGGACTTCGCACACCAGCAGGCGCCAAGCATCGCCACCCTGGCCACCACCGGTGAAGCGCTGATGGTGAACCGTTATGGCAGTTACGATGCGGACATTTCGATACCGGTGGCCGTGCGGACGAAAGTGAACGGTAACTCGGTGGTCACCATGCAGGTGGCCAACACCGTGTTGAGCTGCATGTGGCTGGAAGATCTCGTCACTGGCAGCCTCACCGTGGTGACCGATGGCGCGCAATACAGTTTCACGCATACGCCTTCACAGACCTTCCAGACGCGCTTTATGCTGCACGCTACGGCACCCCTGGCGCTCCTGGCGGAGGACGGCACTTGCGGCCCCATGAGCGGCAGCGCCTCCGTGGATGTGGGCGCCGGGCCGGTGGATGTGACCTGGACCACGCTGGAGGGCATGGTGCTTCTGGAGCAACCGGGGGTGAGCGGCACGGTGGTATGCAACGGCATCGCCGAAGGTGGATACACCGTACGTGTGACCTCCCCCGCCTCGATCTGCGCCGAGGTGTCCCAAGACTTCACGATCCAGAACAACGGAGAAGCCGTGGAGGCGGCGATCATGGCACCCGGTACGGTGCTGGTCAATGAAGCCGTGCAATTCACCGGCACCGCCACGGCGAACGCCACCTTCCTGTGGGACTTCGGCGATGGCACCACCAGCACCGAAGCGGAACCCGAACACACCTACACCCTGCCGGGCATCTACACCGTGACACTGACCGCTACGTTGGGTGATTGCAGCACCAGCATCAGCACCACAGTGGATGTGACCTTCACCACGGACGTGGGTTCGTTGGGAGATGTGGCCATACGGGTCTGGGGCGCGCAGGAGAGCTTCGTCGTGGAGCACGGCTTCGAGGGCGGCCTGCTCGATATCGAGGTGATCGATGCCACGGGTCGTGTGTGGTATGCCCAAGGTCATCCGGCCGTGTCGGGCCGGATCATCGTGCCCGCGGGCGGCATCGCGCCTGGCGTATGGCTGGTGCGGCTCGCACATGACGGACGGCAGGCGACCTTCCGCGTGCCGCTGTTGCGCTAACGGTCCGCTTCATACTCCAACGGGTGCAGCCTTCGCCTTCGTTCCGTTGTCGGCGATCGCGTTGGCCTTTGAATGATCTGGCCGCCTGGCCTCCGTGGCTTCCTGTCCCCGGTGGCTTTCCCAGCATTGGGCCGTTTGCCGCCGGCCCGGGGCTGGCGCTGAACGAGGACGATACACGACTTTCGCGAACCATCCATCCCGCCAGCAGTTTTCCCGCATCATGCTCCGTCGCCTTGTCGCTCCGCCTCTGCTCATGTCAGTTCTCCTGCTCCAGGCACAGGAATACACCGAGATCCGCAACGCTGAAGTGCAACAAATGCTCTTCCTCGGCGAGACCATGCCCTACCGGGACTGGGACAGCACCCAGGTGTTCGAGAACATCCCCAGCCGGGACGAAAAAGGTGTGCTCATCGACAAGGGCTATCCGGGAGGTGTGAAGCCCGTGCGGCTGCACCAGGCCGTGGTGGACAAGGCCCTGCCTGCCGGGAACGATCCCGTGTGGCAGAACAAGGACGGCTTCCGCCAGGAGGGCGAGGCGATGAAACTGTCCATCAACGGACAGGGCTTCACCAGCGTGAACCCGGCCGACCCCTGCCTGGACGTGGGGCCCAACCACGTGATCCAGATGATCAACGGCGGTTCTGGCGCCTACTTCCGCATCTACGACAAGAATGGGACCCCCTTGGGGGCGCAGACGTACATGGACAACTTCGTCAACGCCATCGGCGCGGGCTTCAATTACAACGGGTTGGGCGACCCGATCGTGCTCTACGACGCCCTCGCCGACCGCTGGTTGATGAGCGAGTTCGCCACCAGCGGCAATCGCATGATCGTGGCCGTGAGCACCACGCCCGACCCCACTGGCAGCTGGTACGCCTACAGCTTCCAGGCACCCAGTTTCCCGGACTACCCCAAATACGCCGTGTGGAACAACCTGTACCTGATCACCACCAATGAATCGGGGGGACCGGCCACCTACGCCCTGGACCGCACCCGCATGTTACAGGGGCTCAGCGCCACGGCCCAGCGCTTTTCCGTACCCAGCTACCCCATCATCGGCTTCCAGGCCTGCACCCCGGTGACACATGATGGCGGACCCGCCCCACCCGCCAACGCGCCCGCCATGTTCATGCGCATGGCCGACGATGCCTGGAGCGCGTCCATTCCCGCCGACCGCCTGGAGATGTGGACACTCACGGTGAATTTCACCACACCCGCCAATTCGGTGATGGCCGGACCCACCTTCCTGCTCACCCAGCCCTTCGATACCGAGCTGTGCGGCTACCTCGCATTCGCCTGTGTGCCCCAGCCGAACACGTCCACGCGCCTGGACCCCCTGCGCGAAGTGCTGATGAACCGGGTGATCTACCGCAACTTCGGCACACACGAGACCATCGTGGCCAACCACGTGACGGACGTGAACAACACCGACCGGCATGGGGTGCGTTGGTACGAACTGCGCCGCACGGCCGTGGCCAACCCCTGGGCCATCCACCAGCAAGGCACGTACTCGCCCAATGCCACCAACCGCTGGATGGCTGGCATCGCCATCAATGCGGCAGGCGACATCGCGCTGGCCTACAACGTGGCCAGCGGTTCGGTCAACCCTTCCATACGCTACACCGGCAGGCTGGCGGGGGACCCCCTGGGGCAGATGACCTTCGCGGAAACGAGCATCGTGGCGGGCACCAGCCACAACAGCAGCAACCGCTATGGCGATTACAACTCGCTGGATGTGGACCCCGCCACCGGTGACTTCTGGGGCACGGCGATGTTCAATACGAGCACACAGTGGAGTACGAGGATCTTCAATTTCTCGCTCGCAGCGCCCGAGTGCTTCCCGCCAGAGGCCACGGCCTCATTCACCTGCCAGGACCCCACGCAATACCAGGTGTACGTGGACATTTCCTCCATGGGCACGGCCGGTACGATCGCCATCCTGATCGACCCGGACGGCATGGGGCCGCAGCCACCTGCCACAGTGGGCGCGGCCGGCGCCATCGGCATGTACGGCCCCTTCGGCCCTTACCCCTCGGGCACCTTGGTGGATGTGCTGCTCGTGCATGATGCATTCCCCAGTTGCAACGTGGCCCTGGCCGATGTTGGCGGCAGCTGTGTGGACCCGGGCGAGGCCTGCTCCTCGTTCGCGTCCACCACCACCACGGTGATCCTGGACAACACCACCGTATCCAACACGATCGTGGTGCCGGCCCAGAACGGCGCCACCATCACCGACCTGAATGTGTATGTGGACATCACCCACACCTGGGTGGCCGACCTGCGCATCTCGCTGGAGAGTCCGCAGGGCACCATCGTGCAGTTGATCGCCACGGCCAAGTGCGGCAATGCCGATGACATCCGCGTGGAGTTCGATGACACCGGGTTGAATGGCCCGGTGGGAGGCACCTGCCCTTTGATCAACCTCTTCGCCATCCCGGACAATGCTCTGGCCGCCTTCAACGGCCAGATCTTCCAGGGCACCTGGACCTTGCGCGTGCAGGACGTGGCCACGCAGGACCAGGGTACATTGAACAGCTGGTGCCTGATCCCAGCACTGAACATACCCCCGATCGCGATGCAGCCGAGGGTGTTCCTCGAGGGCCCACTGAACGAGAGCGGCACCCTGATGGGCGACGCGTTGAGAAGCCAGGGCCTGGTGCCCCTGAACGAGCCCTATACCGCGCTGGGCTATACGTTCACCGGCCCCTACCAGGCCACCACCACGCCGGCCGTATTGGCCGTTACCGGCAACAACGCCGTGGTGGACTGGGTGGTGGTGGAATTGCGCAACGCCGTGAGCCCAGCGCAAGTGGTGGCCAGCAAGCCCGCCTTGCTGAAGCGCAACGGCTACGTGTACGACATGGACGGCCTCTCCAACATCACCTTCCCGGTAGCGGAGGGCAGTTACCATGTGGCGGTTCGCCACCGCAACCACTTGGGTGTGATGACCGGCGAAACCCAGCTCCTCAACGAATTCGCCATCCTGGTGGACTTCACCGACCCGGCCACGGCCACCTTCGGCACCAATGCCCGGAAGGCCATGGGCCCCGCGCGGGCCTTGTGGGCCGGTGATGTCACCTTCAATGGCACCCTGCTTTACACCG
The DNA here is from genome assembly GCA_026129465.1 of Flavobacteriales bacterium. NCBI lineage: Bacteria > Pseudomonadati > Bacteroidota > Flavobacteriia > Flavobacteriales > Flavobacteriales bacterium. The sequence continues at coordinate 2,683,037 of JAHCIA010000001.1, read as the reverse complement.
GTGCCGGCAATGACCGGGACCCCATCCTGCAGGCCATCGGCGGGACCATACCCAGCAATGAATTGAGCGGTCAATACCGGAAGGAGGACGTGAACCTTGATGGCGTGGTGCGCTACACCGGGGGTGGCAATGACCGCGACCCCATCCTGAGCAACATCGGCGGGGTGGTGCCCTCGGCCTCTCGTGTGGAGCAGTTGCCGTAGCCGGCATGGCGGCGGCGCCTTTCCTTTGCGGAGGAAGCGTTGGGGGGTGAGAGGGTGCGGGGGTGCAAGAGTTGGCCCTTCCCTCACACCCTCGCACTTTTGCACACTTTCGCCCTCACGCCCTCCATGCACCCCATCAAACAAGTCCTCGACGACACCGCCCTCACCGGCACCACCCTCACCGTGGCCGGCTGGGTGCGCACCTTCCGCAACGACCGCTTCATCGCGCTGAATGACGGCAGTACCATCCGCAACCTGCAGTGCGTGATCGACCAGGAGCAGGTGGGGCCGGAAACGCGTGCCCGCTTCACCACCAGCGCCGCCGTGAAATGCACGGGCGTGATCGTGGAGAGCAAGGGCAGCGGCCAGCGCGTGGAGATGCAGGTGACGGCCGTGGAAGTGCTGGGCGATAGCGATGCAGAGAAGTACCCGATCCAGCCCAAGAAGCACAGCCTGGAGTTCCTGCGCGAGAACGCGCACCTGCGCTTCCGCACGAACACCTACAGCGCCATCTTCCGCATCCGCCACCAGGTGAGCTTCGGTATCCATGAGTATTTCGACCAGCAGGGCTACAACTACTTCCACGCGCCGATCATCACGGCCAGCGATGCGGAAGGCGCGGGGGAGATGTTCCGCGTGAGTGTGCTCGATGCGAAGAACCCACCGCTCACCGACGACGGCAGCGTTGACTTCAAGGAGGACTTCTTCGGCCGTGAATCACGACTCACGGTGAGCGGCCAATTGCAAGCCGAGCTCGCTGCGCTGGCCTTGGGCAAGGTGTACACTTTCGGCCCCACCTTCCGCGCCGAGAACAGCAACACCGCACGCCACCTCGCCGAGTTCTGGATGATCGAGCCCGAGGCCGCCTTCATGGACCTGAAGGGCGACATGGACCTGGCCGAGGGCTTGTGCAAGCACCTGATCGCGCGCGTGCTGCGCAACAGCATGGACGACCTGCAGTTCCTCGATGCGCGCCTGAAGGAAGAGGAAGCGACGAAGCCACAGGCACAACGCGCCGAGATGGGCCTGATCGATCGCCTGAAGTTCGTGCTCGACAATCCCTTCGAGCGCATCACCTACACCGACGCGATCGAGATCTTGCTGCGCAGCAAGCCGCACCAGAAGAAGCAGTTCCAGTTCCCCGTTGAATGGGGCATCGACCTGCAGAGCGAGCACGAGCGCTACCTCGTGGAGAAGCACTTCAAGAAGCCGGTGATCGTAACGGGCTATCCCGGCAAGATCAAGGCCTTCTACATGCGCACCAACGGCCCCGGCGACTTCGGCTATACTGACAAAGGCACCACCGTGGCCGCCATGGACGTGCTCTTCCCCGGCATCGGCGAGATCATCGGCGGCAGCCAGCGCGAGGAGCGACTGGATGTGCTTGAAGCTCGCATGAAGGAGATGGGTGTTCCTGCGGAAGAGCTCTGGTGGTACCTGGATACGCGCCGCTTCGGCACCGTGCCGCACGCGGGCTTCGGGCTGGGCCTGGAGAGGTTCGTGCTGTTCGTGACGGGCATGGGGAACATCCGGGACGTGATCCCCTTCCCAAGGACACCGAAGAGCGCGGAGTTCTGAGGAGGGCGCACCGCTAAGACGCGGAGGCGCAAAGGGCGCGGAGTTCAGAGCAACTTCAACAAACCCAACGCACATGCAGTACCTCGGCTACTTGCTCGCCCTCATCCACGCAGCGCTGCTCTTGTGGGCGAGCGGCGGTTTCATGGAGATGCTCCTACCGAACGTTCCCTGGAAGCGCTTCTCCAATCCCGACTTCCCCACCTACATCCTGATCCCGCACTGGTCGGTGGTGCTGTACGCCTCGGCCGGCTTCCTCTATGGCTACTTCACGCATTGGAGCAAGACGCCACCCTTCATGCTGATCGGCTACAGCTTCATGATGCTGCTCTGCGTGATCGAGACCTTCGGCTACATGACCAACAAGACGAAGTACATCGCGATGGGATCGGAGTTCGTGACCTATGTGGTGATCCTACTGCTATTGTTCAAGAGCAGGTACTTCATCGAGTACTTCAACCGGTAGGGGCTGAGCAGCACTTGCCTATCGGGCATGCCACACGCTCCCGTTCCGTGTATGCACGGCGCGCAGTTCGCCCTTGGTCTCAGCGGCTTTCAGCATCCCTTCGGCGGCATCGTGCGTGGTGCCCAGCATCACGGCCACCTCCTCGGCGCACCATGAAGGATGCACCTTGAACAGGTCGTGGAGCGAAGCAGGCACGGCCGCTGGCTTCGCATCCGGCTTCAGCGCCTTCAACGCCGCCTCGAACTGCACATAGGGCCGCGCGCCGTACACCAGTTGCCGTTCACCGGCCTCGTTGCTGAAGATGAAGGTGGGGAAGCCGCGCACGCCGAGCGAGCGCGCCAGGGTGAGGTCCGCCTGGAAGAGCGCGTTGGCGGCTCCGTTGTAGTCGTTCTGCAGACGTGCGGCATCGAGCCCCGCGAAAGAGGCCGCTTCGGCGATCACCGGCCACTTGGTGATGTTCTTCTTCTCCACCAGCACCTGCTCGCGCAGACGACGCAGGAAGACGAGCGCCTTGCCTTGGTCCTGCAGCTGGGCGGCTTTGAAGGCGATGCTCGGCGGATAGCTGCTGGGCAACGGATCCTCCAGCCACACATCGCCGATGATGGGCATGCGGTAGTGCGGGCTCACCTCGTCCCAGTGGCCGGCCACATCGCTGGGCTTGCCGATGCCGCCGCTGTTGTACACGTCCCACGAAGGCAACAGACCGCCCATGTGGTATTGGATGTCGATCGCATCGCCGTACTCGGCCTTCAAGCGGCGCAACTGCGGCTCCGCGCCCCAGCAGCTGCTGCAGATGGGGTCGGTGAAGTAGAGCAATGTGATCGGCTTCGTGGCCTTGGCTTGCGGTTGCTGCTCCAGCGCGACCGCTTCAGGGTCCATGCCAGGGACCGCGCACACGCCGGTATCGGGGTCGCAGAAGAGGGGATTCGTGGAATTGGTCATGTCAATGGTGGGCTGTGCGCAGCCCTGGAAGGTGAGTGTGGAAAGGAAGAGTGCGGCGACGGCGAGGCGTTGCATGCTTCAGGCTTTGCCAATGCGCACGCTCGTCATCGTGAGCGATCCCGCCAGCGGCTTGTCATTGAAGAGCGTGGCCTGCTCGTCCTTGTTCTGCAAGGCCAGCGTGTAGAGCAAGGGCAGAAAGTGCTCGCCGCTGTTGATCGCCAGGTCGTAGGCTTTGCCCTGCGCATGGAAGTTCACCAGCGGGGTATGGTCGCCGCTGATGATGGCCCGGTTCATCTTGGCGCGTGCTTCCACCGCCCAGTCGAAGGCATAGCTCTCGTTCAGCTTGTCCCAGGCCACCATGCCTAGGTTGTGCACCATGTTGCCGCTGCCGATGATCAGCACGCCCTTGTCGCGCAACTTGGCCAGCTCCTTCGCCAGCGCATAGTGCTGCTCGGGTTTCAGCGAGTAGTCGATGCTCATCTGGATCACCGGTACATCGGCGTTCGGGTACAGGTGCTTCACCACGCTCCACGCGCCGTGGTCCAGGCCCCAGCTATGGTCAAGACCCACCGTAGCGCTGGTGATGCTCTGCTTCACCTCGGCCGCCAGTTCCGGACTACCCGGCGCAGGGTACTGCACCTCGAACAGCGCCTTGGGGAAGCCGCCGAAATCATGGATGGTGCGCGGATGTTCCATCGCCGTCACCTGCGTGCCGCGCGTTTCCCAATGCGCGCTCACCACCAGGATCGCCTGCGGACGCGGCAGCTCGGTGGCCGCCTTGCGGAAGCCCTGCACGAACTCGTTCTCCTCGATCGCGTTCATGGGGCTGCCGTGGCCCAGGAAGAGCACGGGCATGCGCGCGCTCGGCTTGAAGGGTTCGGTGATGCGGTTGAGGTCGGTGAGTTTCATGGCGGCTCCTGCCAGCGGCAGTGTGGCTAGTGAGAGAAGGAACTTCTTGCGGTCCATCGTCCGAAGATCAGGACTGTTTCACGAGTTGGATGTCGGCGCTCAGGCGCACCTCGTCACTCACCAGCACGCCACCGGTCTCCAGCGCGGCGTTCCAGTTCAGGCCCCAGTCCTTGCGGTTGATCCTGCCGCTCACGGTGAAGCCGGCCTTCTCGTTGCCCCAGGGGTCCTTGCTGATGCCGCCGAACTCCACGTCCAGCGTCACCGGGTGCGTGATGCCCTTAATCGTGAGCTCGCCCGTGAGCGTGTGGTCGTCGCCCTTCGCGCGCATCTCCTTGCCCACGAAGCCGAGGGTAGGGTGCTTCTCCACGTCGAAGAAGTCGGCGCTGCGCAGGTGGTTGTCGCGGTTCTCCTCGTTGGTAAAGATGCTCGCGGCGTCGATCTCCACGGCGATGCCGGCTTTTGTGAAGTCGGTGCCCGGCGTTTCGATCTGCGCGCTGAAGGTCTTGAAGGCGCCCTTCACGTTGGCGATCATCAGGTGCTTCACCTTGAAGGTGATCTCGCTGTGCGCGGGGTCGATGGCCCACAGGGTCTTGGTGCTGGTGCTGCTGGTGGTGGCGGTCGCGGTGCTCATGGTCTTGGGTGTTTGCGGTTGTTGTTGGTTGACGATGCAAAGGTCCCGCAGCCCCCCAGGGCGGGGGTAACACATTCCGGAAGAGTGGTTGCACAGGGCGTGCCCCTTGCCCCTCGCGCAGCCTCACCCAGGGGTCGGGCTGTCCGCTTTAGTTGCCTTGTCGGTCCGGGGTCACCGCTGCGGCTGCGGTCGCTTCCGTTGGTCGCGTTCTCGCTCGCGCGGTGCCAGCGGCCCGACTGCGGCAAGCTGCCGCTGCCATCCCTCACGCAGATCCGGTGCGTGCTTCCTATTTTGCCGTTCCATGTCCAAAGAAGCCCGCGCCCGCATCAAGATCAACAAGCTGCTGGAAGATGCGGGCTGGCGCTTCCTGGCTGACGAGAATGGCCCGGCGAACATCACACTGGAGACCGGTGTCAGCATCACGCCGGAGTACATGGCCGAGAAGTTCGGCGACGATTTCGAGAAGACGAAGAAGGGCTTCATCGACTACCTGCTGGTGGACAGCGATGGCTACCCCATCGCCTTGCTGGAGGCCAAGCGCGAGAGCATCCACCCGCTGAACGCCAAGGAGCAGGCGCGGGAATATGCCAAGGCCGCAAAGGTCAAGTACATCATCCTCAGCAACGGCAACCTGCACTACCTGTGGGAGCTGGAACGCGGCAACCCGCAAGTCATCAGCCGCTTCCCTTCACCGGAGTCCTTGGGCGCTCTGAAGCAGTTCCAACCCGATCGCGAACGGCTGATCAATGAAGCGATCGGCGAGGACTACATCGCGCTGAGCCAGCTTCCGAACTACGCCCGTCGGCCGGAGTGGAACGACCCGGAGTTGAAGCAGGAGTTCATCGACCGGAACAAGCTGCGCTTCCTGCGGCCCTACCAGATGGACGCCGTGAAGGCCATCCAGCAAGCGGTGTCCGACGGCAAGGACCGCTTCCTCTTCGAGATGGCCACCGGCACGGGCAAGACGCTCACCAGCGGCGCGCTCATCAAGCTCTTCCTGCGCACCGGCAACGCCCGCCGCGTGCTCTTCCTGGTGGACCGCCTGGAATTGGAGAACCAGGCCAAGCGCGCCTTCCTGCTCTACTTGCAGAACGACTATTCGGTGTGCGTGTACAAGGAGGATCCCGAGAATTGGCGGAAGGCCGAAGTGGTGGTGAGCACCGTGCAGACCCTGCTTGCCAGCAATAAGTACCGCGACCGCTTCGAGCCCACCGACTTCGACCTGATCATCAGTGACGAGGCGCACCGCAGCATCGGCGGCAACAGCCGCGCGGTGTTCGAGTACTTCCACGGCTACAAGCTGGGCCTCACCGCCACGCCGCGCGATTACCTGAAGGGCGTGGATGAGCAGGACATCGCCGACGACCCGCGCGCCTTCGAGCTCCGCCTGCTGAAGGACACCTACACCACCTTCGGTTGCGGCGATGGCAGGCCCACCTTCCAGTACAGCCTGCTGCACGGCGTGAAGGATGGCTACCTGATCAACCCGATCACCATCGATGCGCGCACGGAGATCACCACCAAACTGCTGAGCGATGATGGCTACGCCGTGGTGACGAAGGACGACGAGGGCGAAGAGCACGAGGAGACCTTCCTCAACCGCGACTTCGAAAAGAAGTTCTTCAGCCCGGAGACCAACCTGGCCTTCTGCCGCACCTTCCTGGACCATGCGCTGGCGGACCCCATCAGCGGTGAGTTGGGCAAGAGCATCGTGTTCTGCGTGAGCCAGGCCCACGCGCGCAAGGTGACCGAGATCCTCAATGAGCTGGCCCACGCGCGCTGGCCCGGCCGCTACCAGAGCGACTTCGCCGTGCAGGTGACCTCGTTGGTGATGGGCGCGCAGCAGATGACCATCAACTTCGCGAACAACCTGCTGCTGGGCGCCAGTCCGGTGCTGCCCGGCTACCGCACCAGCAAGGCCCGCGTGTGTGTGACCGTGGGCATGATGACCACCGGCTACGACTGCGAGGACCTGCTGAACGTGGTGCTGATGCGGCCCATCTTCAGCCCCAGCGATTTCGTGCAGATGAAGGGGCGCGGCACCCGCAAATGGACCTTCAGCCACAGCGAGCGCGACGACCAAGGCAACACCGAGACCACCAGCCGCCCCAAGGAAGCCTTCAAGCTCTTCGACTTCTTCGCCAACTGCGAATACTTCGAGGACACCTTCGACTACGATGCCAAGCTCACCGTGGTGGTGCCCAAGGATGAGCAAGGGCCCGGCCGGGACTATATCGGCGGAACTGGCAAGTACCACCAGAACCTCGCGGCCGATCCGCTGAAGAGCTTCGAGGTGAAGAACGTGGGCACCGAGGGCATGAAGGTGGACCGCGAGATGTTCCGCGGCCGCTTCGAGGAGCGCATCCACAACGATGAGCGCATCCGGCGCGATGTGCAGGCCGGCAACTGGGACCAGGTGCTGCACTACATCCGCACCGAGGTGCTGGACAAGCCCGAGGACTACTTCACCCTGGAGAAGCTGCGCAGGGCCTACACCGTGGACCGCACGCTCACCCTGCGCGAAGTGGTGGAGAAGATCTTCGGCATCATCGCCGACTTCAAGATGAAGGACGAGCTGCTGGAGGAGGAGTTCCAGCAGTTCGTCAGCATCCATCCGCCCGGCGAGGAGGAGAACATCACCGCCCTGCGCCACTTCTTCAAGGCCTACATCGTGGACCAGGACGTGCGCGAGATCATCCGGCAGAAAGCCTTCCAGCGCCTGGCCAGCCACCCGGCCATGAGCATGGAGGAGTACAAGGCCATCACCCCGGCCAACCGCGCGCGCGTGCCGCAGTACGTGGACACCTACGTGAAGCTGGACCTATTCGCCGCCTGACATGTAAAGATTTCGCCAGGATCTTTACACGTCCCGGCCATGTGTCAAGATCGTTTACAGGTGCCCGACGGGGCCAATAGGAAGTAGTTGCCCACTAATCTGCAATCGCAACACATTGTACACCAGTATATTACGAGCAATTGTCAGAATAAGCATATCGCGATATGCTTATTCTGCAAGGACCATCTCGACCCTCACATGAAAAGAATTATGGATTTTCTTTACACATCGAGGCAAGCTTGCAAAAATCTTTACACGTGCCATGGCCATCCGCAACCAGCCGCTCCAGCCCTACAACGAGCTGCCCGACCCGCCGGGGGCCGAACGCTTGGAAACCCCAGCGGTGCTACGCCGCACCATTGCCGCACGTGCCACCTTGGCCGAACTGAAGGGGGCCTGCCAACAATTGCCCGAACCGGCCCTGCTGCTGAACACCGTGATGCTGCAAGAGAGCCAGGACAGCTCGGCCATCGAGAACATCGTCACCACCCGCGACCAGCTCTACCAAGCCATCCTGAACCCCCTGGATGCGGCCCCGCCCAGCGTGAAGGAGGTGCTGCGCTACCGGGAGGCCATGCACGAAGGCATCGCCGCCATGCAGCGCGCCGGGGGCATCAGCGTGAACACAGCGGTGCAGGTGATGCAGCGGATCAAGCACACCGGCGTGGGCATCCGCACCCTGCCCGGCACCCAGCTGGGCAATCCGGCCAGCGGCCAGGTGATCTACACACCGCCCGCCCCCACCATGCTGCCCGGGCTCATGGCCCGCTGGGAGCGCTTCACCAATGAGGCCGAAGGCATGGACCCATTGGTGCGCATGGCCGCCATGCACTACTGGTTCGAGGCCATCCACCCCTTCGCCGACGGCAACGGGCGCACGGGGCGCATCCTCAACGTGCTCTTCCTCATCCATGCCGGACTCCTGTTGCATCCCGTGCTCTACCTCAGCTCCCACATCCTGCGCCACAAACCGGCGTACTACCGCTGCCTGCGCCGCGTCACCGAGGAGGATGCATGGGAGGATTGGCTGCTCTTCATGCTCGGCGCCGTGGAGGAAACGGCCCGCGCCACCCTGGGCCTGGTCACCGGCATCGCACGGCTGAAACAGGAATTCGCCGCCGAGGCACGCGCCCTGGACAACAAGCTGCCCGCCACCGACCTCGCCGGCCTGCTCTTCAGTTTCCCCTACGTGAAGGTGGGCACCCTGATGGACCACCAACTGGGCAGCCGCCCCACGGTGACCGCCTACCTGCGCACCCTGGTGAAGCACGGCATGCTCAACGAGGTGCGGCGCGGCCGCGAGAACTACTTCATCAACCACCGGCTCATCACCCTGATCCAGAACTCCGGTTCGCCTTCCGAATAGCCTATGCTCGACAGCACCACCAAACGCCGCATCGACGACTGCCGCGACATCCTCGTGGGCAAGGTGCCCGACCCCAAGAGCCAGATCGACCAGATCACCGTGGCCCTCATCTACAAGTTCATGCACGACATGGACCAGCAGGCCGTGGAGCTTGGCGGCACCCCCACCTTCTTCGCGAAGCACACCGTGCAGGTGAACGGGAAGGACGAAGTGAAAGACTTTGCCCAGTACGCCTGGCCCTTCCTGATGGCCACAGCGCTGAGCGGTGAGGACCGTGTGAAGCTCTACGCCGAAGCCCTGGAGAAGATGCCGGAGAACCCCGGCCTGCCGCCCCTCTTCCGCGACATCTTCAAGAACACCTACCTGCCCTACCGCGACCCGGCCACCTTGCGTGAGTTCCTTAAGCGCATCAACGAATTCACCTACGACCACAGCGAGAAGCTCGGCGATGCCTTCGAGTACCTGCTCAGCATCATGGGCAGCCAGGGCGATGCCGGGCAGTTCCGCACGCCGAGGCACCTCATCGACTTCATGACCGCGGTGATCGACCCGCAGAAGCACGAGACCATCCTGGACCCCGCCTGCGGCACCGCCGGCTTCCTCATCAGCGCCTACAAGCACATCCTGCGGCACACCAGCAGCAACCACGCGGCCGATGACCCGCTGGCCTTCCAGCTGCACGGCGTAAAGCAGGAGGACCTCACCGTGAGCGCCAAGCGCTACACCGGCGACCGCCTCACGCCCGACCAGCGCAAGAAGCTGGTGCGCAACATCGTGGGCTACGACATCGACCCCGGCATGGTGAAGCTCTCGCTGGTGAACCTCTACCTGCACGGCTTCCCCGAACCGCACATCCACGAGTACGACACCCTCACCAGCACCGACCGCTGGGAGGAGCGCTACGATGTGATCCTGGCCAACCCGCCCTTCATGAGCCCCAAGGGCGGCATCCAGCCCCACGGCAAATTCGGCATCCCCAGCACGCGCAGCGAGGTGCTCTTCGTGGACTACATCGCCGAGCACCTCAACCCCAACGGCCGCGCGCTGGTGGTGGTGCCCGAGGGCATCATCTTCCAGAGCGGCAAGGCCTACAAGGCCCTGCGCAGGAAGCTGGTGGACGAGCACTACCTGGTGGGCGTGGTGAGCATCCCCGGCGGCGTGTTCAACCCCTACAGCGGGGTGAAGACCAGCTTGCTCTGGTTCGATCGCGCGCTGGCACGCAAGACGGACAAGCTGCTCTTCGTGAAAGTGGAGGCCGATGGCTTCGACCTGGGCGCGCAGCGCAGGCCCATCGCGCAGAACGACCTGCCCGAGGCCTTCGCGCTGCTGCAGGACTACAAGCGGGCGCTGGCGGAAGGCGTGAAGTGGGAGGCGCCGACTGATTCTGCTGTGCAAGCGTTTGAAGTCGAACGATCGCGTGTGTCCAGCACGGCAGATTGCAGCCTGAGCGGTGACCGTTACAAGAATGTTGCAGCGAGAGATGAACGGTTGAACATGGTCGCGCTCGGCGAACTGATGCCGAGAGGTACGGAGAGCCTTGATCCGCGTAAGTCACCGGATGAAACGTTCGAGTTGTGGAGCATTCCAGCATTCGATACCGGTTCGCCAGAAAGAACGAAGGGCGCGGATATCGGTTCCGCGAAGAAGGTTGTGCTGCCTGGTGATGTTCTTCTTTCACGGATAGTACCCCACATACGCAGAGCTTGGGTTGTGGAACCCAGCGCGATGAAGCAGCGCCAGATTGGGTCTGGTGAGTGGATCATCTTCCGAAGCGAGGATGCGAACCCGCACTACCTGAAACGGATCCTTGTCTCTGATCCGTTCCATGAACAGTTCATGCGCACGATCACAGGTGTCGGTGGATCGTTGACCCGGGCCAACCCCGAAGCTGTTCGTGAGATCCAGATCCCCCTTCCCCCGCTCGCCGAGCAGGAGGCCTTGGTGGCGGAGGTGGAGGGCTACCAGCGGGTGATCGACGGGGCGCGGCAGGTGCTGGCCCACTACAAACCCCGCATCACCATCGACCCACAGTGGGAGATGGTGGAGTTGGGGGAGGTGTGTGACTTCACACGTGGGCCTTTCGGTGGCAGCTTGAAGAAGGAAATCTTCGTTCCGTCTGGTTACGCCGTTTACGAGCAAGGGCATGCGATCTATGACCAGTTCGATGATGTGCGGTACTTCATCACTGCTGAGAAGTTCGGAGAGATGAAGCGGTTTGAAGTTCGGCCAGGTGATGTGATCATGAGTTGTTCGGGCACAATGGGCAAAGTGGCCATCGTTCCTGAACACGTTCGACCCGGGATCATCAATCAGGCGCTACTCAAGCTCGTTCCACGAGCGACTTTGCTGAAGGAGTATCTCAAGCATTGGATGGACAGCGACAACTTTCAGGAAACTCTCGGTCGCTTGACTATGGGTGCTGCCATTCAGAACGTGGCTTCTGTCAGCGTCCTGAAGAATCTCCAGATCCCCCTTCCCCCGCTCGCCGAGCAGCAGCGCATTGTAGCGGAGCTGGAGGAAGAGCGGCGCCTGGTGGCGGCCAACACGGCGCTGGTGGCGCGCATGGAGGCCAAGGTGCGGGAGCGGGTGGCGCGGGTGTGGTCCTCGGGGTCCTCGGTCGCTGCGCGCCCTTCGGCCCACTCCTTCGGTATTGCTCGGCCTGACACACCCGCTGATGATCGGACGATCAGAAGATCAGATGATCTGCAGAACGGATCCGAGCCGAAGCCGGTCAGCACCCCTTACTCGGATGCGGATGAGGAAGTGCCCATGGCGGCCGAGCCTTCGCCGGAAATGGAGCGGCGTGGGCCAGGTCGCATCGGACCGGGTCGTCCGCGCAAGGGCGAGGGCGGCAATGGCCAGGCTGCCGAAGCGATCAGGACCTACCTGCACGGCCACCCCGGCTGGCACGGCAAGGGCGCGGTGCTGGAAGCCACCGGCGTGGAGGCCTCGGCCTGGAACGCGGCGATCAAGGAACTGCTGGAGGCCGGTCAGGCGGAGCGGCAGGGCGAGAAGAAGGGGGCGCGGTACAGGGGGGTGTAGGTTCCACATCCACCCCTTAACTGGGGAACGGTGTGTACACTTGTTTCCTGCCCTCTTCATGGACCAAGCACCTTTCCATGCGTAAACAGAGAACCATATAACCTTGATTATCAACTATTTAGTGATATTTTACAATTTCCACACATCCAAGGTTTAACCTATAGCTTAATCTTGCGTTGGAAAGGAGCGCCACCATATTGCGGACAAGCTCGGATGGCAAGCGCTGCATCGCGGTGGACAATGAAGTGTTCGATGAGGTGCTGGCATACATCGGCCAAGATGCGCGGCACAAGAACAAGTTCATCGACATAGTGAACGTGATCCTGGCCGGACTGAAGAACAGGGACCTGTACGACAAGGAGAACATCGATGCCAGTTGCAAGGACGTGACCGCGATGAAATTCTTCAAAGGACAAGAGAACGATCGCATCTATTGCAAGGAGATCCGCCGGGGCGACAAGACCATGATCGTGATCATGGGCGCATTGCTCGAACGGAAGAAGACCACGGAGAATTCGAAACGCGAGCTCGCCACCATCCGCAACGTGGGCACTTACACCTACCCTGACCACAAGATCCATGAGCGCAGACCGCCGAAAAGCCCCCGCTGAGATCCAGGCCGCTTTCGATAAGCTGTTCAACGGCCTCAGCCCTGAGGAACAGTTGGAACACGAAGGCCGCATGATCGGCTTCGCCTTCCTGAGCGAGGTGGAGCATGCCATGGACGCCCGCCGGATGACCCGCAAGGAACTGGCGAAGGCCATGGGCATCTCCGGAAGCTTCCTCACGCAATTGTTCACCGGTGAAAAGCCGCTGAGCGATAAGCACAAAGCCATGTTCCAGCGCGCGCTGGGCATCCGCTTCACGATCCATGCGCAGGAAGATGCCGCCTACAGCGAGGAGCCCGAATTCAAATTCCCTCGGATCGACCGCATGGCCATCCTGCGCGTGGTCCGGGACTTCGAACCGGACTATGCCGCCGGGCAGGCAGGCAGGCCCGATTACAACGAGAACATCGCTGCCTGATGCTGGCCAAGCGCTCCCCCCTCAAGTGGCACGAGTTCGCCCTGCTCCAGAGCTACTTCAGGTTCGTTCCACCCGACAAGAACAACGGAGAGGTGGACGTCCAGAGCCTCTTCGAGAGCTACGCCATCGACATCGACTTCGTGATCAAGAAGCCGGTGGACGACAAGCGCCAGGTATTCACCAAAGTGCTGGTGAACTGGCCAGAAGAAGGACCAGCCGGCTACAAGCTCTTCATCGAAGCCGTGGGGCTGTTCAGCATCGAAGGAGAGGCCGATATGAAGGAGGAGATCCGCAAGAATCTGGCGCACTACTCCACGGTGAACATGATGCTGAACAGGATCCGGGCACACATCGGTGTGATCACGGCCACTTCGGCGTTGGGCAGCTTCGTTCTGCCAGCGGTGGACATCACGGACCTGTTCAAGCAGAAGGCGGTGAAGAAAGCGCCGAAGCCCGAGTGAATCGAAAGCAGGTGCACATGATCGAGGCGCATCACGCGTGAGGGGCAGCAGCGGCAGGCGGCCGATGGCGATGCGCTGGTGTGGCCCGCGCGAGGAGGCTGCGAGGAACGAGCAGACCCCGGAGCCGGAGCCACGCCCGAAGAGCCAAGGGCGCTACAGCGGATGACCCGACCCGTGCGTTGGCCGTGTGCGCAGGCCGGGGGCACGCCCACATCCATCATCCCCTTGCATGAACGAGCGAGCCCCAGCATCCGCCGGGGCTCGCTCGTGGTGTTCGATCACGTGCTCACCCGTTCTTATGGATCAGGAACCCATCATCCACCGGGATGGTGCTGCCGTTGATCGCGCTGGCGGCATCGGTGAAGAGGAAGGCCACCACGGCGGCCACCTTTTCGGGCTCGATGAGCTGCTTGTGCAGGTGCTGGTCGCCGAGCATCTTCTTCATTGCGGCATCGGTGCCCAGGATGGGCGTGTTTATGAAGCCGGGGGCCACGCCCACCACGCGGATGCCGTGCGGGGCCAGTTCCAGCGCGCCGCTCTTGCTCATCATCACCACGGCGGCCTTGGCGGCGTTGTAGTTGAAGCTGCCCAGCGCGGCCTGGAAGCCGTAGATGGAGGCCGTGTTCACGAAGGTGCCGGTCGCGCCGAGCTGCACCATCTTCCTGGCGGCGTAGTACATGCCGTAGTACACGCTGTGCTGGTCCACCTCGATCACCTTGTGGTAGCTGGCGGGGTCCATCTCCAAAAAGGGCTTCACCAAGCCGATGCCCGCATTGTTGAAGATGCCGTTGAGCGTGCCCAGCTTCTCCACGGCGAAGTCCACGAGGGCTTCCACTTCGGCGGCCTTCGACACGTCCACTTTGTAAGCGAAGGCTTTCACGCCTTTCGCGCTGATCTCCTTCGCGACTTTCTCCGCGCCGTCCAGGTTGTAGTCGGCGATGATGAGGTTAGCGCCCTTGTTGGCGAGGGCGATGGCGGCTTGGTGGCCGATGCCGCTGGCACCGCCGGTGATGATGATGGCTTGTCCTTTCAGTTCCATGATCGTGGATGTTGAGGTTCTTTGTTCGTGACGGCACAAAGATCCCGGCACGAGCAGGTGCAGCGGTAACACATTCCGGCAGAAGGGTGGTACAGTCGCCCAAGCGAAGGGCTTTCCGACCATCGCACCGCGACCATCGCATGGCCTGGCCACGGGCACCACGTCACGCGTTTTCAGAAGCCTGTACCTTGGAAGCGGCATGAACCTGACGATCGAGAACATCCTGTTGGTCGGCTCCCTGCTGCTCTTCGTGAGCATCATCGTGGGCAAGACCTCCTACAAGTTCGGCGTGCCCACGCTGTTGTTGTTCCTGTCCATCGGCATGCTGGCCGGTTCCGATGGCATCGGCGGCATCCAGTTCGCGGACCCCAAGGCGGCGCAGTTCATCGGGGTGGTGGCCCTCAACTTCATCCTTTTCTCGGGCGGCCTCGACACCAACTGGAGCTCCGTGCGGCCCATTCTGTGGCAGGGTGTGGTGCTGTCCACGGTGGGGGTGCTGCTCACGGCGCTGTCGCTGGGCCTGTTCGTGTGGTACGTGACGGACTTCACCATCTACGAGAGCCTGCTGCTGGGCTCCATCGTGTCGTCCACGGATGCGGCGGCGGTGTTCTCCATCCTGCGTTCCAAGAGCCTTGCGCTGAAGAGCAACCTGCGGCCCACCCTGGAGCTGGAGAGCGGCAGCAACGACCCCATGGCCTATGTGCTCACCATCGCCTTCCTGTCGCTGGTGCTGAACCCGGCACAGGGCCTGGCATCGGTGATCCCCCTCTTCATCCAACAGATGCTGGTGGGCGGCCTGGCGGGCCTTGGCTTCGGCATGCTGAGCAAGCGGATCATCAACCGCATCCAGCTGGATTTCGAGGGCCTGTACCCGATCCTGGTGCTGGCGCTGATGTTCGTCACCTTCTCCGCCACGGACTTCGTGGGGGGCAACGGCTTCCTGGCCATCTACATCTGCGCCGTCTACCTGGGCAACCAGGAACTGATCCACAAGAAGGCCATCCTGAAGTTCTATGATGGTATGGCGTGGCTGATGCAGATCGTACTGTTCCTCACCCTGGGCCTGCTGGTGTTCCCCACGCAGGTGTTCCCGGTGATGGGCATCGGGCTGTTGATCTCCCTGTTCCTGATCATCGTGGCGCGGCCCGTGAGCGTGTTCCTGAGCCTGGTGTTCTTCCGGATGCAGCTGCGCAAGCGTTTCTACATCTCGTGGGTGGGCCTGCGAGGTGCTGTGCCCATCGTGTTCGCCACCTACCCGCTGCTGGCGGGCATCGACAAGGCGCCGATGATCTTCAACATCGTGTTCTTCGTGTCGGTGACCTCCGTGCTGATCCAAGGCACCACCCTGGGGGTGGTGGCCAAGTGGCTGCACATGGCGCTACCGGAGCGGATCAAGCCGATCTCCGAGAGCGAGAAGCTCATCATCGACCTGCCCAAGGCGAACCTGCAGGAGATCGAGATCCTGCCCCATTTCACGGCCGTGAACAAACGGGTGGTGGACCTCCAGTTCCCGCGCTCGGCCTTCATCGTGATGATCAAGCGCGACGATGTGTACATCCGGCCGGGTGGTTCCACCGTGATCCTTCCCAATGATGTGCTGATGGTGCTGGCGGACCGGGAGGAGGATTTCATCAACGTGCACAACAGGCTGCACAAGCCCGGGGGCGGGCCCACCGTATAGCGCAATGAGGAAACGATTCATACTGCTCATCGACTTCTCCGAGAGTTCGGCGAACCTGATCAGGTATGCTGGTGATTGGGCCATCAAGGCCGATGTCGAAATACTGCTGGTCCATCGGACCACCGTACGCGCCCCGGGACTCGCCGACATTGAAAGCAGGCGGCAGATAGCGCACCACGCCAATATGGAAGCCCTCGGCGAACTAAGGTCGCTCGCAAGGGAGATCCTGCCCAACGACCTCAAGGTATCCTACTCGGTGTCGGAGGAACATTTGCGACCAACGCTAGCGCATCTGTTGGCACAACCATTCCAAGACCTGGTCCTTGTTGGTGTGAAAGGGACCGGCCTCGTGAAGAAACTGATGGTCGGCAGCGTGGCGCTGGAGCTGATCGACAATACCGGGAATTGCGTCGTCGCCGTGCCCAAGGACATCCACGCCTTCTCTCAGTCCACCATCCATGTGTCCGTCACGGAGAAGTACCCCTTGAATATTCTGGGGCTGAACAATTATCTCGATTTCCTGGAAGGTCGGAACGTAAGGATCACATTCTTCCATCTGGCCGGGCCCTACGAGCGCACCTCGGGGATCAAGAAGTACTTGAAGGAGCTTTCCGACCTGTTCTCCCATCGCGTTGAAACGGACTTCGCCGTGTATGAAGGAGCGAACCCCTTTCAGGACATCAAGAGGATCGTGACGAACAGGGCCGAGGAGGTGCTGGTGGTGCAGCGTGGAACACGCCTGTTGACGGACCAGCTCTTCAGGAAATTCCTGATCAACGAACTGGTGTACGAAGGGCACATCCCCTTGGTGGTGCTGCCGTAGACCCCCGAGTGGGGTCATAAGCCGTCGAACGAACCGGGGTGGCGGAACCGTACCTCACGCCACCAGCCTCCGCATCTCCTCGCGGAACTCGGTGGGCGTCTGCCCAGTGTTCTTCTTGAACACGCGGGTGAAGTAGGCCTTCTCGTTGTAGCCCAGCTCGAAGCCGATCTCGCTCACGGGCTTGTCGGTGGCGATCAGCAGGTTCTTCGCCTCGATCAGCTTGCGCGTCTCGATGATGCGTGAAACGCTCTGCTGCAGGATATGCTGCGTGATGAGGTTGAGGTTGCGCGGGCTCATGAAGAGCTGCGAGGCGTAGAACTCCACATCGTGCGGCTGGCGGAAGTTCTCCTCCAGGATCTGCAGGAAGTGGCGGAAGGTCTCGCTTTGCGTGGCCGGGGGCGCCTCTTCGTCCGGGTGCAGGCGGCGATGCTCACTGCGGATCAGCGTGAACAGCGCGCTGAGCAGCTGGCGCACCACGGCCAGGTCGGGCTCGGGCTGCTGCATCTCGCCCTCGATGAGGTCGCACACGGTGAGCAGGCGCTTGAAGCAGTAGTTGTCGGGCAGGGCGATGTCGGCGTTGGCGTGGAAGAAGGCGTAGAGTTGGAAGACCGTCTCCGGGATGAACTCGCTGCGGAAGCGCAGCACGCGCATGTCGCATTTCCCGTCCTTCAAGGCGGGGCGCACGCGGTGCACCTTGCCCTTGGTGACGAAGCTGACGAAGGGCGCGGCGATGGTGGCGGAACGGAAGTCGATAAAGTGCTCCAGCTGCCCTTCCACGCCGATGATGAGCTCCTCGAAGTCGTGCTGGTGCGGCTCGTCCGGCGCCTGCGCGATGCGTTGCGCCTCGGCGGCATCCACGCGGAACATCCGGAAGAGCTGATCCATGCCACCAAGGTAGCCAGTGCGCAATGGCCCGTTAGCGGCATCGTCGACAACCTTTCGAGGTCCAAGCTGTTCCTTTCGTACCATATACACCACTCTCGCCTCCCCCATGAAGATCTACCACCTCGCCACCTGCTCCACCTGCCAGCGCATCCTCAAGGAGATCCCCAAACTGAAGCGCTTCGAGCTGCAGGACATCAAGACACAGCCCATCACCAGCAAGCAGCTGGACGAGCTGAAGAAGATGGCCGGCAGCTACGAGGCGCTCTTCAGCAAGATCGCCATGAAGTACCGCAGCATGGGGCTGAATGAGATGAAGTTGACGGAGAAGGACTACCGCAAGTACATCCTGGAGGAGTACACCTTCCTGAAGCGGCCCGTGGTGGTGATCGGTGATCGGATCTTCATCGGCAACGCGCCGAAGACGGTGAAGGCGATGATGGAGGCGTGCGCGGCGGTGCGCTGACTGGCGACGCCTTATCGGGGAGAGCCATGGCGCCGCGTGGCACGCCACCGGTATTTTTGTCCCGACATGCTCAAGCAAGGCCTTTACCAGAAGCTGCAGCAGAAGCTGAGCCCGCAGCAGATCCAGCTCATGAAGCTGCTGCAGGTGCCCACCGTGGAGTTGGAGCAGCGCATCAAGCAGGAGATCGAGGAGAACCCCGCCCTGGAGGAGGGCGACGACCACGACGAAGAGGAGGTGCCCACCGAGGAGCAGGCCCTGAGCGAGAGCGACGAACTGGACAGCGACGCCAACGAGGAGAACGAGCGCGAGGACTTCGACCTGAGCGACTACTTCCAGGACGACGACACACCGGACTACAAGCTGAGCGTGAAGAACAGCGGGCCGGACGAGGAGGAGCGCGAGATCCCCCTGGCCGGCGGCACCACCTTCCAGGACAGCCTGCGCAGCCAGCTCTCGCTGCGGCACTGCGACGACCGCACGCGCCTGCTGGCCGAACACCTCATCGGCAATCTGGACGAGGACGGCTACCTGCGCCGCGAGCTGGACGCCATCGTGAACGACCTGGCCTTCACGCAGAACGTGATGTGCGACCGGGAGGAATTGGAGAAGGCGCTGGCCGAGGTGCAAAGCCTGGACCCGCCCGGTGTGGGCGCGCGCGACCTGCGAGAGTGCCTGCTGTTGCAGGTGCGCCAACTGCCCGGCAGCCTGGAGCGCCGGATCGCGGAGGAGATGCTCGACAAGCACTTCGAGGCCTTCAGCAAGAAGCACTACGAGCGCATCATGGACCGGCTGGAGATCGACGAGGAGGCCCTCAAGGGCGCCATCGAGCTGGTGGTGCGCCTCAACCCCAAGCCGGGCAACACCGCGCGCGACACCGCCAAGCCCGTGCAGGAGATCATCCCCGACTTCATGGTGATGGCCACCGATGGGGTGCTGGAGTTGTCCCTCAACGGACGCAACGCGCCGGAACTGCGGGTGAGCCGCCAGTACCGCGACATGATCAAGGAGTACCAGCGCAACAAGAAGGACAAGTCGCAGCGTGAGGCGCTCATGTTCATCAAGCAGAAGCTCGACAGCGCCAAGTGGTTCATCGACGCCATCAAGCAAAGGCAGCACACCCTGCTGGTGACCATGGAGGCCATCATGGAACACCAGCGCGACTTCTTCCTCACCGGCGACGAGACCAAGATGAAGCCGATGATCCTGAAGGACATCGCCGAACGCGTTGGGCTCGACATCAGCACCATCAGCCGGGTGGCCAACAGCAAGTACGTGCAGACCAACCACGGCACCTACCTGCTGAAATTCTTCTTCAGCGAAAGCCTCAGCACCGACAGCGGCGAAGAGGTGAGCACGCGCGAGGTGAAGAAGATCCTGAAGGACGCCATCGAGGCCGAGGACAAGCGAAAGCCGCTGACCGACGACCAACTCACCGCGTTGCTGCAGGAGAAAGGCTACAACATCGCGCGCCGCACCGTGGCCAAGTACCGCGAACAATTGGGGCTGCCGGTGGCGCGGTTGCGGAAGGAATTGTGAGGGGCTTGAAGCGTGTCGGAGGCTGAGGGGTCGGATGTAGGCCATGAGCAGAGCCGCCAACTGGATATCGATCGCGTTGCACCCGCTGTTCATGCCGCTGCTCACGCTGTGGCTGGCGATCGCGGTGGACCCGCACCTGGGCTACTTCCTGGACGGCCGCATGCTATGGATCACCCTGGGCATGGTGGGCGTGATGACCATCGTGTTCCCCCTGATCAGCACGCTGCTCCTGTTGCGCGGTGGTGTGATCGACGACCTGCGCATGCCGGACCACCGCCAGCGTGTGGCGCCCTTCGTGATGACGCTGCTCTACTTCGCCATGGCCTATTGGCTGCTGCGGCGTTCTTCGATCCACCTGGGCTTGCTGCCGCTATTGGCCGGCGCCATCGTGGCCCTGGCCCTGACCGCGGCGATCTCCCTGCGCTGGCGGATAAGCGCGCACATGGTGGGCATCGGCGGTCTGCTGGGCACGCTCTCCGCCCTGATGGTGATGCACGCGCTTCCCATCCTGCCGTTGATCGCGGGCGTCATCCTGCTGGCCGGCGCGCTCGGCACAGCGCGCATCGTGGATGGCGGCCACTCGCACACACAGATCCACGCGGGCACGGCGCTGGGCTTCCTTTGCACGCATCTCTGCGTGCAGGCCGGCTTCATGGTCTGACCCCGCCCAGGCGGCACTGCCAGCGCCAGGCGTCGCGCAACGCGTCGTCCAAACCAAGCTCCGCTTCCCAGCCGAGCACCGTGCGGCATCTGGTGGTGTCGGCATAGACGCTGGCCACATCGCCCGGCCTGCGCGGACCCATCGACCAGGGCATTTCCACGCCGTTCACCTCCTGGAAGCGGCGCACCACCTCCAGTACGCTATGCCCGCGGCCGGTGCCCACATTGAACACTTCGCAACCCGCTTCTCCGCGCCCGTCCATCCAGGTCAGCGCACGCACATGCGCACGCGCCAGGTCCACCACGTGGATGTAGTCGCGCACGCAACTGCCATCGGGCGTGTCGTAATCGTCGCCGAAGACCGTGAGCCGGTCGCGCAGCCCGGCGGCCGTTTGCGTGACGAAGGGCACCAGGTTGTTGGGCACACCCAATGGCAGCTCCCCGATATGTGCCGACGGATGCGCGCCGATGGGGTTGAAGTAGCGCAGGAGCACCGCGCGCAGCGCCGGATCGGCCACACATTGGTCGCGGAGCATTTGCTCGCATGCCATCTTGGTGAAGCCATAGGGTGAATTGGCGGCGCGGTCGGGTGCGGATTCGTCCACGGGCAATCGTTCCGGCTGGCCGTAGACCGTGCAGCTGCTGCTGAAGACGATGCGGTCCACCGCGTGCGCGCGCATCACCTCCAACAGCGTCACCAACGAGCCGATGTTGTTGCGGTAGTACTTCAGCGGTTCGCGGACGCTCTCGCCCACGGCCTTGTCGGCCGCGAAGTGCACCACACCATGCACGGCGCCCTCCTCCGCGAACACACCTTCCATGGCGTCCGCATCCACACAATCCACCCGGTAAAGGGGTGGCCGCCGGCCGATGATGGCCGCGATGCCGTCCAGGGCGCGTTCCTCACTGTTGCGCAGATCGTCCACGATCACCGGCAGGAAACCCGCCTGCGCCAGTTCCACCACCGTGTGCGAACCGATGAACCCCGCACCGCCCGTGACGATGACCTTGCCCCGCATGCCCAACTTGCTTTTCGTCCGTTCGCCGGCTTCTCCGGTCCGGATCCAGTGGGCCTGGCAGGATTTGAACCTGCGACCAAGGGATTATGAGTCCCCTGCTCTGACCGCTGAGCTACAGGCCCCGGTGGCGGGCGAAGGTAACGGGGTGCCATCATTCATCATCGCACGGATAACTTGCCTGGCATGGACAGCTCCATCCGCCGATCGCGCATGGTCCTGATCGCGGCGGCCATACTGTTGGTGGCGGCATCCTGGCGCTGGCGTGTCACCGGCGATGATGGACAGGCCTGGCGCGGGACCCTCGGGAGTGATGGCGCCGGATACTTCGCCTACCATGCGCTCTTCCTCTGGCAGGGCGATCGCGAGGTGTATCCCATGCGCGCCGACCACCTGGTCCCCGCGGGCCAGGGCGAAGTGATCAAATACATGGCGGGGGCACCGTTGATGCAGGCACCCTTCGTGGGCGCCGCGCATTGGGCCGGCCGCTTGTTCGGCGGCGATGACAAACCCCTGGCACGCCGCTATGCCCTCGCCATCAGCCTGGCCGCGCTCGCATGGTGCCTCCTCGGCCTGGCGGCCTTGCGTCGCTTGCTGCTGGACATGGGCTTCGGTGACATCCCCGTGGCCTGGACCCTGGTGGTCATCCTGGCAGGTACCGGACTCGCACAGCACTCGGTGATGTCGCCCGCCATGTCGCACCCCTATGCCTTCGCCGCCATCGCCTGTTTCCTGCTCGCCGCCTGGCGGGCTTGGCATCGCAACAGTGCGATATGGACCGTGGCGGCGGCGGCGCTGTGGGCCTTGGTGTCGCTCATCCGTCCGGTGAATGGCGCAGTGCTGCTCACGTTGCCCCTGCTTCTCCTGTCGCCAGGTCCGATGCTGGGCGCCTGGTGGGCGGGTGCCGGAAGGCGAGCGCTCGTCCCTGCGGTGTTGGTGATGTCGTTGTTGCTCCTGTTGCAGCCGCTGGCCTGGTGGTGGCAGGCTGGCGCATGGGTCGTTCGACCATATGCTGGCGAAGGCTTCCTATGGGCCGAACCGAAGGTGTGGAAGAGCCTTTTCGGCGCGCAAAAGGGGCTCTTCCTCCATTGGCCGCTGCTGTTGATGGGCATCGTGGGCCTGTGGCCATTGTGGCGGCGATCGGCGTGGGCGGTTGGTGGCGTGGCATCGCACGCCATCATCCTGGTGTATGTCACCAGCGCATGGTGGAGTTGGGATTACGGTGACAGCTACGGGCCGCGTCCCTATCTGGACCATCTCGCTGTGGCGGCCGTTGCGATATCGGCCCTGTTCGACTCCTGGTGGCGGACCTCCGCATGGCGGCTGCGTTGGATCATGTCCCCCTTCATCGCGCTCACCCTTTTCCAGTCCTGGCAATACACGGTGGGCATCATTCATCCTTACAATATGGACCGCGAAAAGTGGCGTGCCATCCGCCTGCGCACCGGCGATGTCTGGCGCGGAGCCCTCGGAGGCAACTTCGAGCCGCCACCCTATGCCCCCTGCGGCATGGACACCATCCTGTACACCTCGGTCACACCCGCATCATTGGCGCCGCCCTGGGAGCAGGGCGTCAGGAGATCGACCGTCGATGGGCGCGACTATTTCCACCTGGATGTTGGATCGCCCTATGGACCCACCTTGCGCATCGGCCCGGAGGGGCTTCCCACAGGCCGGGCCTTTCAAGTGCAGGGCCGTGTACGCCGGGGTGAACCGTACCGCGGAAGCAGCCACGAGGCGCTGGTGGTGGCCACGCTTGGTGTTCCGGGTGACGTGCGGGTGTACTACCGTTTCAGATTGAACGACCAGCCCCATGCCACGCGTTGGCGCACCTGGCGTCATGCGTTCCGCATGCCTGCGGCATGGCCCGGGGAGCAACTCTCGTGGTATGTGTGGATGCCACATGATGGCGAGGTCCATTTGGACGATATCGAACTCACGATACGCGCCGTTCGTCCTTGCCCCTGAGCCACGCGCGTAATTTGGCCGCATGATCAAGCACCTGCTTGCCGCCCTGCTTTCGCTGGCCACATGGCTTGCCCAAGGGCAGACCCTGCCCATGGATCTCATGGCCATCGCCACGCAA
Source organism: Flavobacteriales bacterium (assembly GCA_026129465.1). Lineage (NCBI taxonomy): Bacteria > Pseudomonadati > Bacteroidota > Flavobacteriia > Flavobacteriales > Flavobacteriales bacterium. Next base: position 2,659,391 of record JAHCIA010000001.1, on the reverse strand, counting down.
CGCGGCCTCATCGGCATGAGCGTGGTGGCCACCTGCGGCGACCAGGTGACCGATGTGGTGCACCACGGATCGCGCCGCCTTTCACCGGCCCTGCCGGTCACCGACGATACACGCTTCCGCATCGCCTCCATCAGCAAATTGGTGACGGCCATGGGGTTGATGAAACTGCACGAGCAGGGCGCCTTCAGCTTGGACGACGACGTGTCACCCGCGCTGGGCTTCACCTTCCGCAATCCCTCCCACCCGAACACGCCGATCACCTACCGCATGCTGTTGAGCCACCGGGCCAGCCTGCAGGACGGCACCGGCTATGCCAACTTCCTCACCGCCACATACAACAATGCGCCACCGCCGCCCATCAGCCAGCTGGTGGTGCCTGGCGGCAGCTGGTACACGGCCAATATGTGGCGCACCGAGGCCCCCGGCAGCTATTTCACCTACAGCAACGCCACCTACGGCATCGTCGGCACCCTGATCGAGGCCCACAGTGGCCAGCGGTTCGACGCGTATATGCGGCAGCACATCCTGCTTCCCATGGGCATCGAGGGTTCCTTCAACATCCAGGACCTGGACGACATCGGCCAATTGGCCACGCTCTACCGCAACAACATCGCGCAGGCCGACAACTTCGGCGGTGTGATGCCACCCGCCCCGAACCTCAGCGGATACATCATCGGCAGCAATGGCCTGTACTTCGCGCCACAGGGCGGTCTGCGTTGCAGTGCGCTGGAATTGGCGCAGGTGCTTCGGCTCATGCACGGCGAGGGCACCGTGGACGGTGTGACCATTCTGCAACCCGGCACCTACGCCACCATGGTGGCCAATGAATGGCAGTGGAACGGGACCAACGGCGACAACTACTACGGCCTGTTCCGCTCGTGGGGCCTGGGCGCGCATCGCATCACGGCCACCCCGGGGGGCGATGTGGTGCTGCCGGGCATCCTCATGCTGGGCCATGCCGGTGAGGCTTACGGCCTGATCAGCGACCTGTACCTGGAGCCCGCCACAGGCTTCGGCCTGGTGTTCATCACCAACGGCTACACCCCGGGCAACAACTACACGTTCGGCGTCAACAGCGCCTTCTACCGGGTGGAGGAGGAAGTGTTCGCCGCGCTGGGCACCCATGCCCGGCCAGCTTGCTTGAGCACGGATATCCCGGATGCGGGATGGACATCACCACTGCGCACACGCGGCCGCCTGGTGGAATGGGCGGGTGAAGGCTTGGCGACACTTGAAGCATTCGATGCCACGGGGCGTCTGGTGGAACGCGCGACGCTCAATGATGAAGCGCCCTGGCTGCCTGGCACCAACAACCTGCTCCTGCTGCGTGCCACGGACGCCAGTGGACGCACGTATCACTTGAAACTGCCCTGATCGCATCGTGTACCACGGCATCGACACGCTGATCCTCGACCTCGGTGGCGTGCTCATCGACGTGGACTATGCCGCCACCTCACGCGCGTTCACACGATACGGAGCACCGGACTTCGAGCGCTCCTATTCCAAGGCGAAACAGACCGACCTCTTCGATCGCTTCGAGAAGGGTTTCCTTTCACCGGCAGGCTTCCGCGATGAGGTCAGGGAACTCATCGGGGCCGGACTGGATGATGACGCGATCGACCTTTGCTGGAACGCCATGCTCGGCACCATCCCGCCGGAGCGCATGGCACTGGTGGAGGCCCTGAGGGGTCGTTACCGGCTGCTGCTGCTGAGCAACACCAACGCCATCCACGTGCCCGCTTTCGAGGCCATCATCCGGCGCGATCTCGGCATCAGGGACTTCAAAGGCCGCTTCCATGGCGCCTATTACAGCTGTGAGCTGGGCATGCGCAAGCCTGATGCGGAGATCTTCCACCATGTGATCACGGCGCATGATGCCGATCCCGGCCGCACCTTGTTCATCGACGACTCCATCCAGCATGTGGAGGGCGCCCGCAAAGCGGGACTGAACGCCGAACATCTCGTGCTTGCACAGGAAGATGTCATCGGCCTTTCCCGCAGGCTTGGTCTGATCGCCTGAAGAACTGGACCGGGACCCGGTCAGCCGTCGATCTCCGTTGCTACGCGCTGCTGGCAAAGCTCCACCAGCACCCCGCCCGCGCTCTTCGGGTGCACGAAACACACGAGCTTGTTGTCGGCACCGGGCTTGGGTTCCTCGTTGAGGAGCACAAAGCCTTCGGCCTTCAACCGCGCCATTTCGGCCCGGATGTCGGCCACCTCGAAAGCGATGTGGTGGATGCCTTCGCCGCGCTTCTCGATGGCCTTGGCGATGGGTCCGTCGGGTCGGGTGCTTTCCAGCAACTCGATCTTGTTGGGTCCGGTGCGGAAGAAGGAGGTGACCACCCCCTCACTTGCGACCTCCTCGCGCTTGTAGGGTCCTTCACCCAACAGCCTGGTGTAGAGTTCCTCGGCGGCCTCCAGGTCCTTCACGGCGATGCCGATGTGTTCCACGCGGATCATCATGGTGCGAAGGTCGTCAAGAGGCCCTCATCAAAAAGAAAAGCCCTCCGTGAATGGAGGGCTTCCTTGTTCGCTGGCGGGACCATCAACGCTTGATGAAGGTCTCGCCGGTCTTGTTGTCGTAGTTGAGGTAATAGGTGCCGCGCTTCAGGCTGGCCACCTCCACGCGTGTGGCGGTGCCGCGCTTCACGATGTTGCCATACTCGTCGTAGATCTCGAACATGGTGTTTCCGCTGAAGACGATCTCCTCCTTGGGCTTCTGCGGTCCCCAGGTCACGGTGGCCACGCTCGGGTCGGTGTAGGTGACGCTCTCGCTGATGCGCGCGCGACGGGTGAGGTCCACCTGCTTCACGCGGAAGATGTTCTCCCCGCTGTGCGGCGTCACCTGGAACGTGTAGGTGTGCTCGCCGGGCCGGCCCTTGCCGATCACTTCACCGGCCTTCACCCATTTGTTCCAACGCTTCTGCTCCACGATGTAGGGCAGCTCGCCGGTCTCGTTGGTCGCCGTCCAGGAATAGACGCCATCGCTGGAGATGGATTGCTTCACGATGTCGAAGGTGCTGCGCGGGCGCAGCACTTCGGGATTGAGCACCACGGGCGTGCAGCCGTCCTTGTGGCGGATCTTCACCACCACCGGGTCGCCCATCTTCAGACCGAAGTTGTTCATGTCGATCTCAAAGGCGCTCGAATTGATCTCATCGGTGGCGATCTGGTCGTTCACCGTCACCTCGAACACGCAGAAACCCACCCCCGCTTCGGAGAAGGGGTTCTGGATGAAGATGTTGCGGCCCTGGTAGTTGCCTTCGATCACGATGGTGCCAGCATGGGTCACCAAGGTGAGGAGCGCGGCGAGGAGGAGGATCGGCGAACGCATGGCTGCTCTACGGAAAAATGAAGGGCAAGGATAAGGCCTCGGGGCGGCTTTTCCCAGCGGTGTGTGGGGCGCGAGCGGTACAAGAGAGATCGAGTGGCAATATCATCGACCAACGCCACAAATCTATCGACGAACGCTCGTCCTTGTCAATGGCCCTTGTACCGCGCTCCAGCATGGATCGGCACCTTCAGGTGGTTCTCCTTGGGCGGAATTGGGCAACTGTAGCCGGTGCCGTAGGCGCACAAAGGGTTGTAGGCCACGTTGAAGTCCAACTCCACCGAAGCGCCCAAGGGACCACTGAGGTCGATGTAACGACCGCCGCCATAGGTGCTCTCCCCGTTGGACAGGTCGGTGAAGGGGACGAAGAGGTGGTCGGCATAGCGCGGGTCCTTCAACGCATCCTGGTTCTGGTAGACATTCAGCCGGCAGGTCCTGCCATCCACGGTGAAGGAGAGGTAGCCGATGCTGCGGTAGATCGGTTGCTTGGGGCCGGTGGTGGGCATGACGAAGTCAGGCCCCTGGCGGGAGGTGAATCGGGCCGTGACACGGTAGCGCGCATCCGGCGCATATCGGTCGATGGTCTTGAAGGTCTTGAGGTCTTCCGCGGGAAGCGGCGTGCTGCGCGGGTCCTTGAAGCGGGCGTCCTGGGAGGCCCAGAAATCATTCACACGCCTGGCCCAGGCCGGATCCTGCTGGGACCATCCCGGGTGGCAGCACAAGGCCAGGAACGCTACGATGGCAAGGCGCACCATGGGATCAAAGCGGAATGTTGGGACGGACCGATCGCACCATGAACGCCACATCGGCCTCGTTGAAGCGGCCATCTCCGGCGCTTTCCACCACGAAGCGGCGGCCATCGGCTTCGACCACTTGGTAGAAGTGGACGAAGACCAGGGCATCATCCGGATACTCCTGCCGGTAGACCAGCAGATCGGGACCTTCCTCCAGGATGCTGTGCTTGCGGAGCATGTCGCGTTCCAGGTCGGCCTTGAGTCGTGCGACGTCGCCATCATCCTCGGTGATGGTGATCGCGAAACGGGGCCCGGCCGTTACCCGCAGATGGCCGAACTCCTCGTTCCATTTCGCCTTGGCATAGGTGGAGTCCGCGCCGGGATCGATGACCTCGGGCAGGGATACCACCAGAGGCAGGTCGAAAGCCTGGAGGTCCAGCAGGTACTCCTGCTTCGCGTTCTCCGCCTCCATCTCGGCGAGGCGCTGGGCCGCTTCGCGTTTGCCATCGCCACAGGCGGCGAGCAGCAGCAAGGGGATGATGATCAAGGCACGCATGGCCTGCGAAGTTAGGTGGGTCAGGGCCTGCCAGGCAGCACCTTCAAACGCATGCCCGCGCTGTTGGCCCCGAATTCCGGCGCGTACATGCACCGCACCGTGGCCACGCCATGGTGCATGTCGCCGGCATGGGTCACGCGCAGGTCGTACTCCAGCACATGGCGCCCCGGTGGCAGGCGGTCGAAGAAGAAGTGCATGGCCGCATCGCGGATGCTGCGGTAGTGGGTCGTTCCGCCCTGCCCATGCGCACCGCTCAACACCTCCACAGGTTCCAGGCCGGCGGCGCGCAGGTCCTTCAGATGCACGTGGTCCAACCAGCGATCTGTCACGAGCACCACGCGCACTGTAAGACGGTCTCCCGGCACAAGCGGCCGTGCTTCGGCCAGGGGCACCAGCCGGGTACCACCAGCACCGCCTTCCCGCAGGTGCAGCGACCGTTCCACGCTGAAAGGCCCACCTGCCGGGGATAGCGCGTCCATCTTTTCCAGGTATCGCCAATGCAAGGCGGCCCACATCGGCCCCTCCTCCAACTTTTCGATCCTTATGCGCCCCATCCCGGGCTTCACGCGGTCCCCATCCCAGTGTTTCTCCAGGTGGCCGGTGCCCGCTTGGGCCGCATCGAACTTCACCCGTTCACCACCAACATCCACCAGGGGCAGGGTGCTTTCCTCCAAAAGATCGGGGCCCGTGAGCAGCAGGGCGTGCACCGCTGCCGCGGTGGCCGTGGTGGTGCCCCAATCCGTGCTTCGCTTCAGGGTAAGCAGGTGGTGGCGCAGGCCATCCACGGCCGCACTGTCGCGGCCCGCTTCGTGGAATGCTTCGATCAGGAGGGCGAAGGTCTCGGTGGGGAACTGCTGCCGGTCCATGCCAGGCTTGAAGCTCTTCCAATACATGCCGAACTCGTCGTTCCGGGTGGATCGCTCCTTCAGCGAGGCCAGAATATCGCGCGCGGTGGTGTGGTCTCCCGCACGGTGCAGGATCAAGGCCAGCATCGCCTGTTCCTGCAAGCCGTAGCGCGTCCATTGGGCGGCGGCGCGTTCCCGCAGATAGCGCGCCGCGGCGGCGATCTCCGGGAGATCGAAGCCACCCTCCAAGAAGCCGCGCGCATAGAGCAGATGCAGTTCATCGTAACGTGGCAGGTACGTCTCCCGCTCCGCCCGGTCCAGTTCTCTTTCGCGGCGGCGATGGTCGCGTACGAGTTCCTTGCCCAACCAATCACGCGCCCGGTCCACCATGCGATCGATCTCCCCGCGATGCCGCAGGTCGGCGGCGCTGGTGCGCTGCAGATGGCCGAAACCCGCCACGATGTGCTGTGTGACCCAGCGCGAGGCGCCCATCCCGCTGAACCACGGCCAGGAACCATCGGCCAGTTGCATGTCGCGCAACTCCCTAGCCGCCCTGTCCTGTTCGGCGGCCATGCGTTCCAGATCGAAGAGCAGGGCGATGCGCTTCCTGCGTTCGCCATCATCCTTCGCCTGCGCCACCCAGGGCGTTTCCTCCAGCACGATCCCTTTCAACATGGGGTTCTTCTCCAAAGCCGCCAGGAAAGCGTCGGGGCCGCCCGTGATCGCCGTTTCGCGCCATGCATCGAAGACCTTGCGGATGGCGGGTCTTTCGCGCGTGACATGCGCCGCGAGCGCGTTGGCGTAGAACCTGCTGAAGATCTGCTCCGCACAGGCATGGGGGAACTCCATCATATAGGGCAGCGCCTGCACCGCCTGCCACGCGGGGTTCGGTGTCACCTCCAGCATCAACCCCTCGTGGCGCAGCGTGGGCGACGATCCGGATGCGAGCAACGCGGGCGACTCGAAGATGCGGACGCCTTTGCCAGGCCAGGACATCGGCAGACTGTTGGTGACCAGCACACGATCGGAGAGCACCGGCAGCATATGCTCCTCGCCATCGGCATGTCCATCCGCGCGCGCTTCCATCCGAATGGAAACGGCCTCCAGGCCGGGCATGACGGCCACGTTCCATGCCACCACCGCGCTGGCACCGGGCGCCGCCGTGAACGGCTGCTCCTGGATGGCGAGGCCGACCAGCCCTTCGATGCTCTTTCCGCTTTGCGGATCGATCAGACGCAAACGCGCCTTGCCTTCCAGCGTATCCCCCTCCAGCACATCGATGCGCGCGGTGAGTGTGATGCGGTCGCTCTCGCGCAGGGATCGCGGCAGGTTGGGCATCACCATCATGGGTTTGCTGGTCACCACCTCGCGCTCAAAGGCGGCGAGCTTCAGGTCCGGGGTATGCGCCAGTCCAAGGATCCGCCAGCGGGTGAGCGCCTCGGGCATGGTGAAGCGCAGGACCACCTCACCATCCGCGTCCGTGAGGAGGTCGGGGAAGAAGAAGCCCGTTTCGCGGAAGTCGCTGCGCCATGGTGCCGGCAAAGGTTCACTCCCGGCCACAGGCTTGTCCTGCTCCACAGGCGTTCCAGCCTGTGCCATCTCGAGCGAACCGCTATCGCCCTCCATGGGCTGGCCTTCATCGCCTGGTCCGCCTGCGCCCCGCATGTTTCCACCGAAGATCCGGTCGAACACGGATCCTTCATCACTCCACCATGACCATCGGATGTCGATCTCCGGCCATGTGCGCAGCGTATCGCGCGGCAGGTCGTCCGGCCGGTGCATGCGTATCGCATGACGCACACCGATCGGTTCCACTCGCTGCCAACCCTTGCGCACCTGGTAGGCCGGCCATTGGAACATGTGGAAGGCATGCGGCACGAACTGGTCCAGCGAAGCGTCGTACATCGCGGCCAGCACCTGGGCGGCGACCTGCTCACGCGCCGGTCCGGTGATGCGCAAGCGCCATTCTTCCTCGGCGCCCGGCATGGTCCTGTCGCGGAAGCGCATCCACTCCACCTGGAGCTCCTTGTTGTCCCAAGGCACTTCCACCACCTGTGTGCTGTTCACCGCATGGCCTTGGTGCATCGCCAGGAAGTGCACCGCGAAACCCCCGAGGTCATCCTCCTGCACCGGGATGCGTACCAGCTGTTGCTCGTTGCGCAGCATGAACCACCGCGTGACCGCGATGTGCCCCTCGCGCTCCACCTGCATGAGCACACGCGCGTAGGGCGTCGTGGTGCCGATGAGCCATTCCGCATGGTCGCCGGGTCCTGCGCGCGTCCTCATCGGACGGATGCTGATGGCTTCCTGCGCGAACCCGCTTCGCTCCACGCCCGGATCGAACACGGTGAAGTGCTGCCGGACCTCCAGCGTATCGCCCGATCCATCCGCTGTGCGAATGGTGATGCGGTAGCCGCCTACATACCAGTCGCGTATCCCGGGCAAAGGAATGGCGCCCCGGCCACTGCGCCAGCCGCGGAGATCCAGGAGTGTCGAATCCGCCTCGGCATCCACGGGATCGATGTCGCGCGGATCGGGCTCCTGCCCCGGCAAGAGGCGATCCGGACGTGGCCAGGGTCTGGGTGGACGAGGTGCTCCGCGTGGTGGCACCAAGCGCTCGATGCGCACGTCGATCGATCGATCCAGTACGCGCCCAGCGAGATCCCGTACAGCGATCGGCAGACTGTCCACGGTGCTGCGGTCCAATGCTTCCAGGTTGTCCAGGTCGATCTCGGATCCCCACTTGCCCGCATGGACAACGGTCTCGCCCTGCCGCGTTTCTCCTCCCTGCGCCGTGACCTCGGCGGTGATCGTGTAGCTGTGTATCGGTGCGTACGGGCCGGTGAAGCGGGGATCGGATCGTGGCGTGAACACCCACGCGAACATGCCCTGCGCATCCGTTCGCGTGGTGCCTGTGGCCACTTCCTCCGGCCGGCCGGAGCCCGGGAACCAACCTCTGCTCCACCAAGGCATGCGGGTGCTGCGCCGCACGGTAAAGCGCACGTGCGCGTCATCCAAAGGGACGCCCGCATAGGTGGCCGCCGAACCGCTGAGTCGCACCGGTGCATCCAGCCGCGCTTCCACGGCGGCGGTATCGAATCGCACCTCGAAGGAAGGGCGCTTGTACTCCTCCACGCGCACCCACTGGCTGCCGGTGCGTTCCTCCAAGCGCATGGTGCCGGCCAGTCCAGCCGGTGCGCGCGTTCGGCCATGGAAAGCGCCATGGGCATCCGTGGTCACGGGTATCGAATCCACCTGCTGTCCGTTCGCATCGTAAACGACAAGCGCGGTGGCATGCCCCGCTTTCGTAACGGTGGTGCCGCCGCGCGCCACGGTAACGATGCCCTTGAAGTGGATGTCCTGACCCGGCCTGTAGATGGCGCGATCGGTGAAAAGGAAAGTGCGCAGGCTGTCCGCGTCCGGACCGGATGACCAGGGAAAGACCCAGCGATGGCCACTGTAGCATTCGTCCGCGCCATCCACGACGGACCATCGCATGTTCCCCTGGTCGTCGCCCAATGTGGCGCGCACGATGCCATCCGCATCGGTGTTCCAGGTGCCTGCCATCCGCCAGCGCTGCGCGCCCTGTTCGCGTGTGCGCATCCAAGCTGTGACGCGTGCGCCCTGCTTGGGCGAACCGGTGATGCGGTCCACCACCACCACTTCCGCCGACGTGCCGTGCGCACGATCCGCCATGGCCAGCCCGGTCACTTGGAAGGCCGCATGCGCGATGCGGTCCACACCATGCCGGAAGCCGTCCGCATCGCAAGCGATCAACACATAGCGGCCCAAGGGGAGGCCCGCGATCGGCAACTCCACGTGGTGCGGGCTCAGGTCGCCATCATCGGGCGGATCCACATGCCACGCCGCCACAGGCCTGGCCAGCAACAACTGCTGCTCCAGCACCGGGCCATGGCGTGCTTCATCCAATGGCCCGGCAGGGTCCTTCACCACGCGCAGATGCACCCGTTCCAGGTTGGTGTAGCCGAGCAGCGCACGGAAAGGAGCGCCGGGCGATACGGCCTGCTCCGTGCGAAGCTGGAGGTCCGGCGCCAGCAACCTGGCCTTGAGTGCTTCCGCGTTGCGCGCGCCGAAGGAGTTCGGCCAGGCGGCGATCGCTTCATCGCAGAGGGTCACCGCCTTGCGACGTTCCTCCTTCCATGCATCGCCGATGAGCGGGTCGTACAGCGTTCCACGCTGGGCACGCCAGCGGGCCAGGTGCACGGTGGCCTCGCTGAACGCCGGAACACGACGTACACGCTGGCGAAGACGTTCCAAGGCATCGGCGTAGAGGCTGTCATGGCCTTCGATGGCGGCACGCTCATGCACGAAAGCCAGGCGATCCAACGTGGCATAGGTGAGCGCCTCGGGGTCATCATCGCGCAAGTGGCCCTGCTCCATCACCTGCATGGCACGCATGGCCTGCAGTTCCCAAGCGAGCGTATCCTGATGGAGGATGATGCGGTCGGCGAAGTACTCGAAGAGGTCGAAGGCCCTGGGGTCCGTGATGCGGAAGGGATCGAGCGGCGAGGTGATGCGCGTTTCGGTGTTGCGCAGCACCGCCAAAGCACGCCGCGCGAGCAGGTCCAACAGGCTTGGTTCGTCCATGGATCCACTGCGCGTCCATGGGTCCTTCGGGAACAGGGGGCTGGGAGCCGAAACCTCCTCGATCAGCAGCTCGCGCAATTCCGCCGCCGGGATCCACGCCAGCGTATCCGCGGGGATGAGCGATGCTCGGTAGTGCGCCGTGATGCGCCGCATGTACATGCGCTGGTCCCAGGTGTCGATCTCGGCGGGCTCGCCCACTTGATCGGTGGGGGTGCGCTCCAGTACCTGCCATCGCCATTGCTGATAGTGCTCCCAATAGGCCTGGCCCAGCGCGCTGTGCAACAATTGACGCAGGGGCACATGACCGCGGTCCTCCTCACGCCAAATGCCTTCCGCCAACTCGCTTTCGCGCAACGGCGGCCGTGTGCTGTCGCTCAATTCCCGCAACCGCCCTTCCATGTCCGCGAGCACGGCGCCCATCCCATCGCCGGTGGCCAGCCGCGACCGCGCCGCCGACATCCACGCGCGGAACTCCGTGCGCCAGTCGCCGCTCCGCTGTGCCTCCGTGCGAAGGCTGTCGGCCAGTTCGCGCGCGGAAGCGTAGAGGCCCTTCCCCACCAAGCTGTCCATGCGCGTCCAACGTGGGTCCGCAGGACGATCCGCGGTGATGACCTCCTTGTGCGAAACGCAGGAGCCCGACAGCGCGACCGCGAACAGCGCGATCAAGCGGACCGCCAAGGACGAGCTGCGCATGGGTGGGGTCGGGGAATGCACAAAGCTCGCGCATGGGCGGCGAGCGAAAGAAGTCGGATCCCGATCAAGCTGTGAAGCGCACCACGTCAACCTCGGGATCGAGGGGCGCTCCATCCAGCAGATGTCCCGCGAGGTGATCCGCGCACCATGGTGCCAGCAACACGCCGCGCGAACCCAGCCCGTTCAGCACCGCTTCGTGGGCCGAGGTCCGGCCCATGATCGGACGACGATCGCGCGAGGTGGGCCGGACACCGCTCCAATGGTCGAGCACCTGGGCCGGAGCGGGTGTCATGGTGTCGATCTTCCGAAGGAGTCCTTCACGTGCCGCATCAGTAGGGCCGCTCCAGACATCGTCCCATTGGAAGGTGGCCCCCGCGCGATAGACCTCCCCGCCCTGGGGCAGCAGGAATACGCCCCTGTGCAGCATGCGATCCATGCGCAATCCGGACAGCCTCACAGTGAGTCCCTCCCCCTTCACGGGCACCATGCCCGGCATCGCTTTGAAAGCCCCTGTGCAGCGCACCAACCACTGGGCGTCCATCCCTGCGACCCTTATCCCGGTCCCATGGACTTCGATGTCCGCGTCGGAGATCTCGCTTTCAGTGAACGCTCCGCGCTTCAGCAGGTCGCGGCGTTGCAACTCCAGCATGGCCGGCACGTCCAGCCAGGCCGCGCGGTGAGCGGTGCCGTATCCATGGCATGGCCGCAACGGCGCCGCTTCCACCGCCGGCTGCTCACGACGATCGATGAAGGACGAGGTGATCGGATCGCGCATCGCAAGGTCCCATCGTTGCGCTGTCGCTTCGTCAGGGAACAGGCGCACCAATTCCATGGGGTGCCAGAGATGCGCCCCCAGTCGTTGCTCCATCTTCCTGTAGCATGCTTCGGCCATCGGCAGCAGCTCCTGTGCGCGCCAGCTCGGCGTTTCGCGCTTCAGCACCAAGGGATTCACCACACCCGCGGCGGCCATGGAGGCGTTGCCTGGCAGCTTGCGATCGTACACATGCACGCGAAGTCCACGCGCCAGCAGCGTTTCTGCCAGCACCGCACCGGCGATGCCATGGCCCAGCAGGATCACATCCGGATGGTAGGACACTCCGCGAAGATCGGCCGGGGCGCGATCAAGCGGCGAGCAGGCGCCGCATGCGCAGCAGAAGCTCCTCCTGGTCGTAGGGCTTGGTCATCAGGTCGTTGGCGCCGGTGCCGCGCACGGTGGCGTGCAAATGCGGCAGTTCGTACGCGGTGAGCACGAGCACGGGGACCTCGATGCCTTGTGCGCGGATCTCCTCCACCAGCGCCAGTCCGTCCAAGTAGGGCAGGCCCAGGTCCAGCAGGATCAGGTCCGCAGGATGTTCGGCGAGGAGCGGGACCAGCCCACGGCCATCGCGCAGCGCGGAAACGTTCCAACCGGCCTCGATAAGGCGCTTCTCGAGCAGTTTGCGCACCAGGGCGTCGTCCTCCACCAGGATCACATGCGGCATGGCTCAGGGGCTTGGGGGCCTCCTACGAGAGCCGTCGGGGCGAGGTTCTCAGGCCGCTTCGGGCACTTCCCGCGACCGGAAGATCCAGAACTTCTGGCCCATGAAATTGAAGGCCGAACAGAAGCCTGTGGCGCCGATGAAGGCCACCAGGTACTTGTTGGGCACTTCGGCGAGCAGGTCCCAATTGTGGAGGGCGTGCAACAGGCCGGAATTGATGCCCACGTTCAGCAGCAGGGAGAAGCCGTAGGTGAGCATGAACTTCACCAGGCGGCGGTCGTTGCGGTCGCGACGGCGCCAGGTCCAGCGCTTGTTGAGGTGGTAGGTCACCATCAACCCGCATAGGAACGACATGGTCTTGGCGAGGGCCTCATTGCCCAGGGCGCCGGGCATGGCGTTCTCCGGCAGTGTGTTGAGGAAGACCCAATAGGCGGACAAATCCGTGAGCACGGCCAGCACACCGATGAAGCCGAACTTCACCAGCTGCTTGTTGCTCTCGGGCAGGTATCTGGGGTCCAGTCTTCGCATGCGGGCCCTTTGTACTCCGGCGATCCCGGCCGGGTTCTATCAGAATCCGCCCGTGAGGGCCTTGAAGAGGTCGTTGCCGTTGGCGTAGAGCAGCAGACCCAGCAGCAGGAAAATGCCGATCATCTGCGCCACCTCCAGCACGCGCTGGTTGGGTGTGCGGCCGGTGACCATCTCATAGAGCAGGAAGACCACGTGCCCGCCATCGAGCGCCGGGATGGGCAGGATGTTCATGAAGGCGAGGATGATGCTGAGGAAGGCGGTCATTTCCCAGAAACGCTGCCAGTCCCAGGTGGGGCTGAAGAGGCTGCCCAGCGTGCCGAAACCGCCCACTTGCTTGGCGCCCGCGCTGCTGAAGAGCAGGCGCATGGAGCTGACATAGCTGCCCAGGGTCTCCCAACCGAAGCGGATCCCCGCGGGGATGGAGGCCATCAGGCCGAAGCGCTCATGCTCCAGGGTGAACCAGGCCGAAGGTGGCCGGTTGCCGAGACCCACGAGACCCTGCTCGTTCACTGCCATGGCGAAGTCCAGCCGTTCGCCTTCACGCTCCACGGTCACCGTGGCCTTCATGCCCTTGCGCTCCTGCATGCGCTCGCGGAAATCGTTGAAGTAGCGCGTGTCCTCGCCATCCACGGCGATCACGCGGTCGCCCTTGCGGATGCCGGTGCCCGATGCGGTGCCGCCGGCCATCACGGTGTCCACCACAAAGGGCACGCGCGGCGCGAAGAGGACGCGTTCATTGCGGTCCAGGATGCGCTGCTCCACGTCCGGCGAAAGCACCACTTCCATGGGCATGCCGTCACGCTCCACACGCACGATGCGTTCGCCCTCGATGAGGATGGCGCGCGTGGTCTCTTCCAGGGTCTTCGGCTCGCGTGTTCCAAGACCAAGAATGCGGTCGCCATCGAGCAGCCCTTCCTCCTTCATCGTTTGGCTGGGATGCACGCCGTAGCGCACCTCGGCCAAGGGCAGATAGTCTCGGCCCCACACGAAGAGGATGGCGATGTAGATGGCCATGCCCAGCAACAGGTTCACGGTGACCCCGCCCACCATGATGATGAGGCGCTGCCAGGCGGGTTTGCTGCGGAACTCCCAAGGCTGGGGCGGGCGTTTCATCTGCTCGGTGTCCATGCTCTCGTCCACCATGCCGGCGATCTTCACATAGCCGCCCAGGGGGATCCAGCCGATGCCGAACTCGGTATCGCCGACCTTCTTCTTCCACAGCGAGAACTTCCAATCGAAGAAGAGATAGAACTTCTCCACGCGCGTTCTGAACCAGCGTGCCGGCAGGAAGTGGCCCAACTCATGGAGCACCACGAGGATGGAGAGACTCAGGATGAGCTGGGCGGCTTTGGTCAGGAATTCCATGCGTGGGTGTTGCGTGCGCGTGCGATTCGGCGTGCTTCGGCGTCCGTGGCCTCCAGGTCGGCCAGTGTGGGCCTGGCGATGTGTGGCACCCTGGTCAGGGTATGTTCCACCAGGTCGCTCATTTCCAGGAAGCCGATGGCGTCCCGCAGGAAAAGTTCAACGGCCACCTCATTGGCGGCGTTGAGCACGCAGGGGGCGTTGCCGCCCTGGTCCATGGCCTCCAGGGCCAGCGCCAGGTTGCGGAATGTGTCCAGGTCCGGCTGTTCGAAGGTGAGCGTGGGGTGGCGTGTGAAGTCGAAGCGCGGCCAAGCCGTTGCGGGGCGGTCCGGATAGGCCATGGCGTAGAGGATGGGGAGCTTCATGTCCGGCAGGCCCATCTGCGCCTTCATGCTGCCATCGCGGAACTGCACGATGCTGTGGATGATGCTTTGCGGATGCGTGACGATCTCGATCTGCTTGCGCTTCAGGTTGAAGAGCCACCTGGCCTCGATCGCCTCCAGCCCTTTGTTCATCAGCGTGGCGCTGTCGATGGTGATCTTGGCGCCCATGGTCCAGTTGGGGTGCTTCAACGCCTGGACCTTGGTGACACCCGCCAGTTCGGCGCGGGTCTTCCCCCGGAAGGGCCCCCCACTGGCGGTGAGCACGATCTTTTCGATGGGGTTGTGCCACTCGCCGGCCATGCATTGGAAGATGGCGCTGTGTTCGCTGTCCACCGGATAGAGGTCCACGCCCTTGTCGCGCGCCGCGGCGGTGACCAGGTCGCCGGCCACCACCAGCGTCTCCTTGTTGGCCAGGGCGATGGGTTTCCCCGCTCCGATGGCGGCCAGCGTAGGGCGCAGCCCGGCGTAGCCCACCAGCGCGGTGAGCACCAGGTCTATGCCCTCCATGGTCACGGCCTGTTCCAGCGCTTCGGCACCCGCGTAGACCTTGATACCCTGCGGGAAAAGCACCTCCTTCACCGCCTCCAGCTTGGCGTTATCGCCGATGACCACGGCATTGGGCTTGAACTCCAGTGCCTGCTCGACCAGCAGGTCCGTGTTGCTGCCACAGGTGAGCAACTCCGCCTGGAAGCGGTCCGGATGTTCGCGCACCACCTCCAGGGCCTGTGTGCCGATGGAGCCGGTGCTGCCGAGGATGGCGATGTGTCTGGTCATGTGCTCATTCGCCCATGTGCGCATGTGCCCATGGGACGGGAAACACATGTCGGATCGGCCGGAAAGCGGGCAAAGATCGCGCTTCAGCCGGTAAGCCTTACGAGGCTTTGCGCTGCGCCTCGGTCAGGGTGCAAATGAGCGAAGCGGGCTCGCAGACCACCGCCTTGTCGCCTTGCAGGGCGATGGGGGCCTTGAGCAGGGCCGGGTTGTGCGTGAGCACCTGCAGCCAGCCCTCGGCATCGAGGTCGCGTCCGCGGAGATTCTCCTGGTAATAAGGGTGCGCGCGGTTCAGCAGGTCCTTGGGCCGCAGGTTCAACTGCTTGAGCACCTGCCGGATGAAAGTGGTGCTGAGCTTCACCTCGCTCACGTCCTGCTTGTTCACCTTGGGTGCCATGCTGTAAGCATAGGCCAAGGCCTTGCGGCCCTCGGTGGTGGTGCTGTCATAGACCAGCGTCAGTTCCTTATGGTTGAGTGTGGTGCTCATGGCCGACCGGCTTGGTTGGAGCCAAAAGATACGACATCGGCCCGGCCATGGTCCGGGCACCGGTGCCGGGAAAGTGTGGTTCACCGGGCCGCAGCCCTTCGCAATCGATCATTGATAGCCCGGCCCAGGCCTTCCTCCGGGAAATGCTCCGCCAGGATCACCGCACAGTCGCTGGCATCCATATCGCGCAGCACGGCGAAGAGGTGACGTGCGGCTTCGGCCAGGTCGCCGCGCTCGGAAAGCACCTCACAGCGGTGACCCGGGTATTCGCTTCGGAAGGCGATCACGCCCACGGGCTGCCCGGCAAAACGGCGCAACAGGGCGGGCACATCGCCCACGTAAAGCGGCTTGCGCGGAGCATAGTGGCTCTCCAACATGCCGGGCGCCACAGGCAGCACCTGCTTCATGGCGGGCTCCACACGACCGACGACCCGTTCGAGGGCCTCCTGCGTGATGCCCCCCGTGCGATAGAGCTGCCATCGACCGCTTTCCCAACCCACAATGGTGGACTCCACTCCCACCGAACAGGGACCGCCATCGAGGATGTAGGGCACCTTGTCGCCGAGCTGGTCGGCCACGTGCTGTGCGGTGGTGGGGCTCACATAGCCGAATGGATTGGCGCTGGGTGCCGCGAGGGGGAAGTCCAGCAGGCCCAGCAGCTCGCGGGTAAGGGGGTGGGCGGGCAAACGCAAGCCAACAGTGTCCAGGCCGCTGGTGACCAGATCTGGTACGGCGGGCTGTTTGGGCAGCACCAACGTGAGCGGCCCGGGCCAGAAGGCGTCCATGAGGGCTTCGGCGCCTGGAGGGACCTCGCGCACCAGGCGGGCCACCTCTTCGCGCCGGGCGATGTGGACGATCAGCGGATCGAAGGACGGCCGGTCCTTGACTTGGAATACCCGAAGGACGGCGGTCTCGTCGAGCGCGTTGGCGGCCAGTCCATAGACCGTTTCGGTGGGGATGGCCACGATCTCCCCAAGGCGCAGGAGCTGAGCGGCATGGGCGAGGTCGGTGCCGATGGTGGCCATGGCGCAAAGGTCAAGAACCTCGACGAAGGGCCGAAAGTGCCCCGCTTCCGGGGGCGCTATCTGGAGCAACGCATCTGGCCGGTGGGGGTCGTTCAGGAGCCTTTCGGTTCCTTGAACGCGTGGTCGGGGTCGAACTTCTCCCGCATGATCCGGTACCAGGTCCGGCCAGGCGCGTATCGTCGCAACCAATCCTCCTCCGGCACTTCAAAACCCAACTTGTCCCTGCGCCAAGCCACCTCTGGCGGCAAGACATCCTCGAACGCTTTCCTCATCACATACTTGGTCCATCCCAGCTGCAGCTTGCGGTCGTCGGGCAGGGAGAAGCAGAATTCCACCAGCTCGTGGCCCAGGAATGGAAGGCGGACCTCCCGGCCATGCGCCATGGAATTCCTGTCGGCATACCGAAGCAATTCCTGAAGGGGGCCTTTGGTGAAATTCCGATGCAGCACTTCATTCAGGGATATCGTTCTCCCACGCCTCAGATAGGTCATGCTTTGCCGGATATCGGTCAGACCGACCCATGGCTTCCGCGCATTTCCAGTGGTGTCGTGTTCCTGATAGGCCCTGTGCTCCTTGAGCCTGGTCCGCCACGGGACGTTCAGCCCGTGCATGGACTGCAGGTAGATGGGATAGTAATAGGTGTATCCCGCCAACAGCTCATCGGCCCCCTGCCCATCGATGAGCACCGAGATCCCGTGCTCCTTCGCCAGTTGCTGCACGCGGTACTGCGCATAGATGCTGGCACTGGCAAAGGGCTCTTCCTGATGATAGCAGAGTGTGTCCAGGTCGCGGAACATCTCCTCACCCGTGGGCCGGACGAAATGGGGGATCACGCCCGTTCTTTCGATGACCTTCTCGATGAAATACCCTTCATCCTTCTTGTATCCTTCGAAGCGTGCGGAGAACGTATGCGGGCTCACCTGCCCCTGTCCTTTCCAACGCGCCACATTGCAGACGATCGAGGAGCTGTCCAGCCCGCCACTGAGGCTTGTACCCACCGGGACATCCGACCTGCAGCGGTACCGCAACGATCCGATGAACAGCCTTCGGAACTCCTCCACCGCCTCCTGCATCGTTCCGGGAAAATCCTGCTTCCGCCAGTCGATATCGTAGTAGCGGGTGATGCTGGTCCGGCCATCGGCATGGACGCGCATCCAGTGGCTGTGCTCCAGTTTGAAGATGTTCTTGTAGAAGGTGTCGCCCAAGCGGGCCGGGACATGCACCCGGCGCGCCCGTTCGTATGCGCTCATCGCATCCTCACCGACCTCCTTGGGGACCCCCGCCACCCAAAGGGCTTTCATCTCGGAGGCGAAGTAGAACGCGTTCGCGTCCTTGTAGTAGTGGAACGGTTTTTCGCCGAACCGGTCCCGGGCACAGAACAATTCCTGGCGCAGGTCGTCCCAGATGGCGAACGCCCACATGCCGTCCAAGCGTCGCAGGCAGGCCTCGCCTTCCAGGTGATAGAGTGCGAGCAAGACCTCCGTATCGGTCTGGCTTACGAACGCGACGCCCTTGCGCTCCAGTTCCTCCCGCAGCTCCAGGTAGTTGTAGATCTCGCCATTGAAGGTGATGCTGTACCGGTCCATGTAACGCATGGGCTGCGCGCCCGCCGCGGACAGGTCGATGATGGACAATCGGCGGTGGCCGAGACCCACACGCGCGGAAGCATCGATCCACTGCCCCTCGCCATCGGGCCCCCGGTGCATGATCGCATCGGTCATCCGTTTCAACACTTCCTTGGATACGATGCCTGGACGGAAGGACAGGATCCCGGCTATGCCACACATGATGGGGGGCGGATCAGTAACTGGATGTATGCACGGCTTTCAGAAGCAATGGCTCCCGGCCATCGTCATCGCATCAGGTGGCGAGTTCGATGGGCTATGGTTGGAACACCTGGCCGGCTCGTGCATGGGCTGTGCTCCTATCTGGAATAACATGAGCGCAAGGATCCCACATTCCAGGGACCGAAGCTAATCTGTGGAAAGGATCCCGCGGCGCTCGGCTCGCCCCAATTCCGGGCGCAGGTCACCCATAGCGACACGGACCCTGTACCAGCATCGGCGGGGGGGGGGCGTCACAACTGACCCAGGCATCGATCGCGGATACCCGAGCGGCCGCAACCCGGTGCCTTCCGGACCGCAAGGCACGAACCTGACACTCTGCGGCTTGTTCCTTTGTGCGCCAAGCCCTCCACATGCGCCCAGCCATACTTCTTGCGCTCCTCCTCCCCTTCACCCTCCACGCCCAGCTCCAACCCGGCTACGACCGCGACGAAGCCATGGAGCTGCTGCGCGTGAACATGAGCTTCGTGGACAGCCCCATGACGGGCATGACCATCGCGCCCAGCGAGCGTTTCCGCCGCGTGTACCGCTCGCCGGTGATGGGGCTGAAGAACATGTGGGAACTGCATACCGATGACCGCGGCACTGCGGTGATCGCCCTGCGCGGCACCACGGCCGAGCTGGTGAGCTGGCTGGAGAACGGCTATGCGGCGATGATCCCCGCCCAGGGTGAGATCCGCCTGGAGAACGGCAGCATCTTCCGGTACCACCTGGCTGACGACCCGCGCGCGGCCGTGCACGTGGGCTGGACCGTGGGCATGGCCTTCCTGCAACGCGACATCATGCCCAAGATCGATTCGCTGTACGCCGCTGGCACCCGCGACATCCTCATCGCCGGGCATAGCCAGGGCGGCGCGCTGAGCTACCTGCTCACCGCGCATGTGCGGCAGTTGCAGCGCGAAGGTCGACTCCCGGCCGACATCCGCTTCAAGACCTACGCCAGCGCCGCACCCAAGCCGGGCAACACCGCCTTCGCACACCACTATGAATACCATACGCGCGGCTGGGCCTTCAACACGGTGAACGCGCTGGACTGGGTGCCCGAAGTGCCCATGAGCCTCCAGACGGTGGACGACTTCAATGTGGTGAACCCCTTCAGCGATGCGAAGAAGGCCATGGGGCAGTTGCCCTTGAAGCAGCGCGTGGCAGGGCGGTACGTATACAACAAACTGGACAAGCCCACGCGCAAGGCCCAACGCAACTACACGCGCTTCCTGGGCACCTCGGCCGGCAACTTCGTGCGCCGCGAACTGCCCGAGCTGGAGACGCCCGCCTACGTGGAGAGCAACCTCTACGTGCGCACCGGGGCCATCGTGGCGCTGCTGCCCGACAGCGGCTACCTCGCGCGCTTCCCGCAGCACAAGGAGACGCCCTTCGTGAACCACATGCTGGACCCCTACCTCTACCTGCTGGAGCGGTGGACGCCGGATCCGCACTACACCGAAGCTCCGCCCGCACAGGACCCACGGATCACGCACCGCCAGCGACTGATCACCGACGGCATCCACTTCCACGGCACGGGCCACGAAGCGGAGTGGATGCTGCAGATCAACCACGAAGGCGCCATGGGCTTCCGCATGCTGGGCGATGCGCAGGGTTGGTTCACGCCGCCGGTGCAGCCCGCCCGCGCTGCCGATGCCAACGTGGTGCTGTACCAGGCCAAGACCGAGCGCGGCGAACTGCGCGTCACCATCCAGGAGCAGCCCTGCACGGACAGCATGAGTGGCGATGCCTTCCCCTACACTGTGCGCATCGATGCCATGGACAACAAGATGAAGCAGCACGTGAACGGCTGCGGCCAGTACCTGCCACCGGCGCGCCTGCACGATGTGTGGATGCTGGTGCGCGTGGGCGAATTGCCGGTGCGTCCCGGCGAACTGCGCGAAGGGGCGCGTCTGGAGTTCTTCGCAGCGGAAGGGCACTTGCTGGGCGGCACCGGCTGCAACAGCCTCAGGGGGCCTTTCGAGGTCCATGACAAGACCCTGCGTTTCGGGCCTTTGGCACAGACCAAGGTGCTGTGCCACGAACACGCTGGCGAGGTGGAGCAGGAGATGATGAAGGCCATGTCACTCGGCTGGTTGCGCTATGCGTTCCGCGGCAACGAGTTGGTGCTCTCGCACCCGGATGGCACCGACCTGGTGTTCCGGCGGGTGGAGTGATCGCGGCAAGCCGCAGAGCAGAAATGCGAGCCGCAGATGACGCAGATGGCGCAGATGAATGCCGTCGTTCCGATGAGCGCGCGGTATCGGTGCTGAATGATACCCATCGCACCCTTCCACGTCATCTGCGGCTGAATGTATTTCACGAGCCCGCAGGGCGAGTGCGGCAAGCTGGCATCTGCGTCATCCGCGTCATCTGCGGCTGAACGTATTTCACGAGCCCGCAGGGTGAGTGCCTTCACCATCCGCGTTGCCGTCGTTCTTCCCGCACAATGTCGATCTTCAACGCGTTCACAGCAACCCATGAAACATCTTCTGCTCTCCTTCCTCATCGCCATTGCGCCCATCGCCCTGCACGCACAGGCCAACCGCAGCAAGGCCAAACCAGAAGCGCCCAAGACCGATCACTTCAGCGGCCTGAAGTTCCGCTCCATCGGACCGGCCTTCATGTCCGGGCGCATCGCCGACATCGCCATCCATCCGCAGAAAGCCAGCACCTGGTACGTGGCCGTGGGCTCCGGTGGCGTATGGAAAACCGAGAACGCCGGCACTACGTGGACGCCCATCTTCGACGGGCAGACCAGCTACTCCATCGGCTGCATCACCCTCGACCCGCAGAACCCCGAAGTGCTGTGGGTGGGCACCGGCGAGAACGTGGGAGGCCGGCACGTAGCCTACGGTGACGGCATCTACCGCAGCATGGACGGCGGCAAGAGCTGGACGAACCTGGGCCTGAAGAACAGCGAGCACCTCTCGAAGATCATCGTGCACCCCGCCGACCCCAACACCGTTTGGGTGGCCGCGCAAGGCCCCCTGTGGAGCAAGGGTGGCGAGCGCGGCGTGTACAAGACCACCGATGGCGGCAAGACCTGGCGGCGCACCCTGGGCGATGCCGAATGGGTGGGTGCCACCGACCTGCTGATCGATCCGCGCGAACCCAACCTGCTCTATGCCGCCACCTGGCAGCGCCACCGCACCGTGGCCGGCTACATGGGTGGCGGGCCGGGCTCCGCGATCCACCGCAGTTCCGACGGCGGCGAGACCTGGACCAAACTCAGCAGCGGCCTGCCTGCGGGAAACCTGGGCAAGATCGGCCTGGCGCTTTCGCCGCAACGGCCCGATGTGGTCTACGCGGCCATCGAGGAGGACCGTCGTACAGGCGGCGTGTACCGCAGCAGCGACCGCGGCATGAGCTGGACCAAGATGAGCGATGCCGTCAGCGGCGGCACTGGTCCGCACTACTACCAGGAGCTCTACGCCTGCCCGCACCAGTTCGACCGGCTCTACCTGGTGAGCAACTACCTGCTCACCTCCGATGACGGCGGCAAGAACTTCCGCCGCGTGAACGTGGAACAGAAGCACGTGGACGACCACGCCATCGCCTTCAGCGCCGATGATCCCGACCACCTGCTCGTGGGCACCGACGGCGGCCTGTACGAAAGCTTCGACCGCGCCAGAACGTGGCGGTACATCGCCAACCTGCCCGTGACGCAGTTCTACAAGATCGCCGTGGACGACGCCGAGCCCTTCTACAACGTGTACGGCGGCACACAGGACAACTGTACGCAGGGCGGTCCCTCGCGAACGGACAACATCCACGGCATCCGCAACGACGACTGGTACGTGGTGCTGGGCGGTGATGGCCACCAGCCCGCCACCGAGCCGGGCAACCCGAACATCGTGTACGCGCAATGGCAGCAGGGCAACATCGTGCGCCACGACCGGACGACCGGCGAGAACACCTACATCCGCCCGCAGCCCGCCGAAGGCGAACCCACCGAACGCAGCAACTGGGACGCGCCGATCGTGGTGAGCCCGCACGACCCCGCCACACTCTACTTCGGCACCCAGCGCGTGTGGAAGAGCGCCGACCGCGGCGATACATGGACGGCCCTCAGCGGCGACCTCACCACCAACACCGAGCGCATCCGCACGCCCTACTTCGGCACCACGCAAGGCTGGGACAACCCCTGGGACATCTACGCCATGAGCGACTACAGCAGCATCACCTCGCTGGGCGTTTCGCCCGTGGTGCAGGGGCTGATCTACGCCGGCACCGACGATGGCCTGCTGCAGGTGACCGAGGACGAAGGCCGCACCTGGCGACGCATCGAAGTGGGTCGTCTGCCGGGCCTGCCCGCCACCGCCTTCTGCAACGACATCAAGGCCGACCTCCACGATGCCAACACCGTGTTCGCCGTGTTCGACAACCACAAGTACGGCGACTTCAAGCCCTACATCTACCGCAGCACCGACCGCGGCCGCACGTGGACCAGCATCGCTTCAGGCTTGCCCGAGCGCACCCTGCTCTGGCGCGTGGTGCAGGACCATGTGAAACCCGGGCTGCTCTTCCTGGGCACGGAGTTCGGCGTGTATGTGAGCTTCAATGGCGGTCGTGAATGGCAGGCGCTGAAGGGCGGGCTGCCCCCGATCGCCGTGCGCGACATCGCCATCCAGCGCAAAGCGAACGACCTGGTGCTCGGCACCTTCGGGCGTGGCATCTATATCCTGGACGACTACGCTGCCTTGCGCGAATACACCGAGGACACCCCGAAAGCCGAAGCCACGCTCTTCGCGCCGCGCACCGCCGCGTGGTACAGCCCGCGCCAGCTGCTGGGCTACGGCCCTAAGGGCATGCTGGGCGACAACTACTACGTGGGTGCCAATCCGGAATTCGGGGCCACGTTCAACTACTTCCTGAAGGAGGCTTACACCGGCCCGAGGAAGCAACGGCAGGAGGCCGAGAAGAAGCTGAAAGAGGAGAGCAAGCCGCTGGCATTCCCCGGCTGGGACGCGGTGGAGGCCGAGGAACGCGCACTGGAACCGGGCGTGTGGCTGGTGATCAGCGATGCGCAGGGCAAGGTGGTGGACCGCGTGAAGGCCACCAACAGCGCGGGTTTCCAGCGGGTCACCTGGGACCTGCGCGCATCGGCGGCACGGCCCGTGACACGCGACAACATGGGCGGCTCACCACGCGGCCCTTTGGTGGCGCCGGGCACCTATACCGCGCAATTGTACAAGCAGCAGAACGGTGCCTTCACGGCGATGAGCGCCACGGTGCCTGTGCGGGTGGAACCGCTGCGCAAGGGCCACCTGCCCGGTGCGACACCGGATGACGCAGTGGCCTACCAGCAGCGCGTGGAAGCCCTGCGCGGCAAGCAGGAAGCCCTGCAGCAACGCCTGAAGGAGGCCAGCACCCGCAGCGAGGTGATGCGCACCGCATACACGCGTGCCACCCGCAGCGATGCCGCCCTCCAGGACGATCTGCTGAAGCTGCACCGCACCGTGCAGGAACTGGACCTGGAGTTGAACGGCAGCAAAGCCCGCGCACAGGTGGGTGAGAAGAACGCGATGCTCTCGGCGGGCGATCGCCTGGGGGCCGCCAGCGGCGCATGGTCCATCAGCTATGGGCCCACGCCCACCCACAGGGCGAACGCGGACATTGCCGAGCGCATGCTGGGCGATCTGGAGCTACGCATGAACGGTCTCATACAGGGACTACCCGCCTTGGAGGAACGCTTGAAGGCCATCGGTGCGCCGGCGTTGGAATGGCGGTGAGGCGGTGCTGCTGTTCCACACCGATCGGGGAAACGATGCCACAGCGGGACGGCGGGGCGTGGCCGGCCAACGGTGCACGAAGTCCGCACCCATCAAGGGCCTCAGGCCGAACCCAAGGACCCGGCACAGCGTTCGGCAGATGCAAGCCCAAACCGAACGCGCCATGCCACGCAAGAAGAAAGCGCTCGTCCTGAGCCAACCCATCAAGCAGGGCCTGAAGGCCATCAAGGTGAAGCTGGACCACCGCACGGTGATCACCCTCAGCAACATGAAGGCGCTGGAGTTCTGGAAGCAGCGCTATCCGAACGCGATGGTCATCGGATGAGCCGGAACGATCCGGGAGCGGTTGGTGTTTATTCGTGACACCAACCCTTCCCGGCCATGCGCATATTGCTTCCGATCACCGCGATCGCGATACTCGCCGCCTGCGGCGGCCAGCAAGCCCCCGCTCCCGAACCCGCCCCGGAGGATCCCACCCCGGCGGACAACAGCCGCACCAGCCTGGACTGGGCCGGCACCTACAGCGGCACGGTGCCCTGCGCCGACTGCGAAGGCATCGCCACGCGGCTCACCATCCACAGCGATGGCACCTACGTACTGCAGACGCAATACCTCGGCAAGAGCGATGAGCTGTTCGTGAAGGAAGGCGCCTTCGACTGGAAGGAGGACGGGAACCACATCGTGCTGCAGGGCATCGAGAACGGCCCCAGCATCTACCAAGTGGGCGAGAACCACCTGCGCCAGCGTGACATGAGCGGCAATCCAATCACCGGGGAGCTGGCCGACAACTACGTGCTGCGCAAGGCCATGCCGATGGCCGCGATGGCCGCCCGCATGAGCACCGAGCCCGTGAAGCCCGCGCTGGAAGGCACCCACTGGAACCTGGTGGAGCTGATGGGCAAGCCCGTGCCGCCACCGGCCGAGCCGCGCCAGCAGGCGCACATCGTGTTCGATGCCCAGGAGAAGCGCGCCTTCGGCCATGCGGGCTGCAACCGCTTCTTCGCGGGCTACGAGCTGGACGAGGCCGCCGGTCGTCTGCGCTTCAGCAAAGCGGGCAGCACCATGATGGCCTGCCCCGACATGAGCGTGGAGGACGCCTTCCTCAAGGCCCTCGCACAGGTGGACAACTACAGCATCGGCGAGGATGGCCGGTTGTCGTTGAACAAGGCGCGCATGGCGCCGCTGATGCGGTTCGCCGCCGGGGAGTGAACTCAGGTCATCAGCCCCTCCACGTACCGCCGGTCGTTCGCCAGGCGCGGCACCTTGCTCTGCACATCGTTCATACCCCGCACCTTCATCCAAGGGGAAGCGAACGAACCCGAGCCATGTTCCGTGTCATCGCGATCAGCGCACCCGCGGTCAAGTCGGCATTGAAGCGCTCCAAGGCAAGGAGCAGAGATCCGGTGATGCGCTCCGGGTGTGGGTCATGCTCACGAACGATGATCACGCTCGGCTTGGTCGATCCGGAAGCGTGGAGCAGATCACCGAAGTCGAGGTCATGCGTGATGATGATGCGATCGTTCGCTGCGGCCCACGCCATGATATCGTCGTCCGGTGCACTGGCCGGACCCACAGCACTCCAATGGACCGCATCATGACCGCCGGAAGTAAGCATCATCGCCAGTGCAGGCGACAAGCTCATATCCACCACGAGCTTCATGCCCGCTCGATGGGAACGTCCTGGTCGTTGGCCAGTAGGGTCACGTAGTGCAGGGCTGCCGTGATGTCCTCGTCCTCCAAGTAGGGGTACAGCGCAAGGATCTCCTCCCGGCTGCGCTTGGAGGCAAGCAGGCCGATGATGGTGCCCACGGTGATACGCATGCCACGGATGCACGGGCGGCCTCCCATCTTGCCGGGTTCGATCGTGATGCGCGGCGCCACTTCCATGAACCCAAAGGTACATGCGCGGCTTGCTGCACGCCAAGCCTATTCAGCAGCACCCAAGCCCTCCACATACCGCCGATCGTTCGCCAGCCTGGGCACCTTGCTCTGCGCATCGTTCATGCCGCGGCCCTTCATCCAGGCGGCGAAACCTCCGCGCGGCACAGGGGTGATCACCAGCGGACGCAGCACCTTGCCGGTGATCAGGTCGCGGTAATAAGGGTTGCGTTGCTGCAATGACCCATCGATCGCGGCGGCGAAGCGGGCCATATCCGATGGCGGCACGGCGAATTCGATGAACCACTCGTGGTGCGGCAGGCTTTCGGCCGGTGCGGTCTGTGGTGCCACGGTGAACTCGGCCACTTCGCAAGGCACTTGGGCCATGGCGTCCTTCAAGGCCCCTTCCACCTCCTCGGCGATCACATGCTCCCCAAACGCACTGGTGAAGTGCTTGGTGCGGCCGGTGACCTTGATGCGTGGCGGAGAGAGCGAGACGAACTTGATGGTGTCGCCGATCTCGTAGCCCCACAGGCCGGCGTTGGTGTAAAGTACCAGGGCGTACTGGGTGTTCAATTCCACCTCGGCGATGGACAGGGGGCGGCGATCATCGCCCTGCATGGGCAAGAAGCCGAAGTAGATCCCATTGTCCAGCACCAGAAGTAGCCCATCGTCATTGTCCCGGTCCTGGTAGGCGATGAAGCCCTCGCTGGCGGGAAAGAGCTCCACGCTGGGCACGTGGCCGCCGATGAGCGCCTCCATGCGGCTGCGGTAGGGCCCGTAGTTCACCCCGCCGTACACGAAGAGCGAGAAGTTGGGGAAGACCTCCTTCACCGTGGCCTTGCCGGTGCGTGCCAGCAACCGCTCGAAGTACATCTGCACCCAGGCGGGGATGCCGCTGATGAGCCGCAAGTCCTCGCCCATCGTTTCGGTGACGATCGCTTCCACCTTCGTCTCCCAGTCGGGGATGCTGTTGGTGGCGAAGCTGGGCAGGCGGTTCTTCAGCAGGTAGCGGGGCACGTGGTTGGCCACGATGCCGCTGAGGCGCCCCAAGGGGATCACGCCCTTCTTGTCAAGCACCGGGCTGCCCTGGAGGAAGATCATCTTGCCGTCCACGAAGTCGGCACGGCCGCTGTGGGCGATGTAGGCCAGCAGCGCCCGCCGCGCGCTGCCGATGTGGTTGGGCAGCGAGTGCCGCGTGATGGGGATGTACTTCGCCCCGCTGGTGGTGCCGCTGGTCTTGCTCAAATAGAGCGGCCGTCCAGGCCACAACACATCCTGCTCTCCGGCGATGATTCGATCGATGTACGAACGGAATCCCTCGTAATCGCGCAGCGGAACCGCTTGGACCAACGATGCGTGGTCATGCACCTCATGCAGCTGGTGCTCCTTGCCGAAGACCGTGCTGCCACCCTGCCGCACCAACTTCCTCAGAACACCCAGTTGCGTCGCCACCGGGTCCATGGCACGACGCAGCACCGCGCGGGTGGTCCAGCGGGCCAGGGGTCTGGCGATGGTGCTTTTGAGGCTCACGGGGCGTTGAAGGTCGGCAAGTTGAGCCGTTGGAGCCTGTCCGCCGCAGGCAGGGTTGGCAAGTTGAGGGGCTGAAGGTCGGAGGAGAGGGGTGGTTGACGCTACGAGTCGCTCTCAACCAGCGTGGCCCGTGCGCGGCCCAACCTTCAACCTCCAACGCCACAACTTCATTGGAACACCATGAAGGCCTGTGGATCGATCGGCTCGCCGGCCTGCCAGAGTTCGAAGTGAAGATGCGGGCCAGTGGTGAGTTCGCCGCTGTTGCCCACGATGGCGATGACCTCGCCGCCGCGCACCCGGTCGCCCACCTTGCGCAGCAGCACGCTGTTGTGCTTGTACACGCTCACCAGGTCGTTGCGGTGCTGCACCTGCAGCACGTGCCCGCCGTCGGTGGTCCAACTCGCCAGCGTCACCGTGCCGTCCAGGCAGGCTTTCACGGCGGCATCGGCGGGCGCTACGATGTCGATGCCAAAGTGCCCCTCGCTGCGGTCGAAGGTGCTGGTGACCACCCCGCGGATGGGCGGGAAGAAGAACACCCCGGCCAGGTCGCGGCGATCACCGGCGGGGCGGCCGTCGGACAAGGCATAGGCCTCTTCGCGGGCCACGCGGGCGCGCAGCAGGCTGTCTGCCTTGCCGGGCGCCAGGTCGGCCTCGCCAGGCTTGTGCTCCACGGGCCGGAACAGCGCGGCGCTGTCCACCGGCAGCTCACCACTGAGCACATGCCGCAAGTTGTTGATGAAGAGGTCCCGCACGCCGAGTTCCGTTTCCAGCGAGTCGGCCTTCAAGGCGCTTTGGAAGGCGGCGCTGCGGATGTCCTGGTCGGCGTAGCCGGGGATGTACTTCTTCAGCGGGGTGAAGACGATCAGCGCTGTGATGGCGGCCCCATAGGCCAGCACCGCCGCGATGGTCAGCAGCAGCACGTTCAGCCGGTTCATGCGCATGCTGAAGCGCTCGGCGAAGGTGCGGTCGTCGATCAGCACCAGCCGGTAGGTGCTCCGGAGGGCACGGCGCAGCGAGCGCTTGCGGGGACGCTTGTCCGCTACCGGGGTGCCGCCTTCGAGGGCCATGGCGCAAAGGTGGGGAATGGCGGGCGTGGCGGGCGTGCGGACTTGATCCTCTCCCGCTCATCAGTGGACGGAGCGAACGGACGGATCCTCGCTTCGCTTCAGAGGGTGAGGGTCCGCAGATCTCGCCGATGACGCAGATGGGTCCTGCGATCACCCCAAGGTCCGTGCAGGGCTTGCACTTTCCGCGTCATCTGAGACAGCTATGGATGCATTTCCCAAACTCCGCAGTCTCCGTCTTCGGAACCCTGCCTTGAGATACTCGGCCGCAGGTTGGAAAGTCATCCCCATGTATGGCTCTGACCCAAACAAACGGTTGCCGGACGCATACGCTGGGCGCTCATCAGGCCAGACGGTTCGCCGTCAAATACATATTATCCACGATCATTTGTTTTCGGCGAATTCACGCTTTATGTTCGTTCCACCCTATCCGATCGATCATGCGCTTTTATCCCCCCCCCGCAAGATCCCTTTCCTGCTGATCGCCTGCGCGGCCGCAGGTCTTTGCGCTGAAAGCGCCTTCGCCCAACCGCTCAACATCACGCTCGTCCGCAGCAACTACAACGGCTATGGCGTCAGTTGTTTCGGGGGCACCAATGGTAGCATAGAGGCCATCGTCACCGGGGGAACAGCGCCCTATTCCTATTTGTGGTCCAACCAGGACACCACCGCCGCCATCAGCGGCCTGGCAGCGGGTTACTACCGCGTAACGGTGACGGATGCGGACAGCACCTCGCGCTATGCGGAGATCACCCTCTCGCAGCCCAGGGCCCTCATTGTGGGCTTGACGCCCTACACCTGGCCCAACGGCTACAACGTCAGTTGCCACCAGTGCTACAACGGCAGCATACAGACCAGTGTGCAGTATGGCGTGCCACCCTACATCTACCTGTGGCAGGATGCCGTCACCACGCAGCACCGCACGGCCATCGGCGCGGGCAACTACCAACTGGTGGTCACGGACCACAATGGCTGCCAGAACCAGCCCGGGGCGCTGTTCCTCTCGGAACCCGCCGACAACAATTGGGACAAGGGCGGCAATGCGGGCACGGACCCGGAGGTGGATTATCTGGGCACCTCGGATCCCACGGACTTCGTGCTGAAGAGCAACGGAACGGAACTCGTCCGTCTGCTTGCAGGAGGGGGTATCAAACTGGGCCTGCCATCGGGGATCCTCGGTCTGGACGATGACGGCGAGCTGCGCGCTTTCCTCACCAAGCCTTGGTGCTGGCCTGCCGGGGATACCACGGTGGCCCCTTGGTACACGTGCGGGAATGTCATCGACAACCCGAATGGTATCTTCTTCATCGGCACGGTGAACAACGCTCCACTGCCTTTCCGCACCAACAACCAGCAACGCATGGTCATCACCAGCGAAGGCCGGGTGGGGATCGGCACCAACCCACCGGCTGGTGCGGTGGATGGCTACCGGCTCTTTGTGGAGGATGGTATCGCCACGCGCGATGTGCTGGTGAAACTGGGTGAATGGCCGGACCATGTATTCGGGGAGTACTACCACTTGATGCCGATAAAGGATCTCAGGGCGTTCTTGAAGCGGCACCGGCATTTGCCGGGCATACCGTCGGCTGTCGAAGTGGAGGCCAAGGGAGGCGTGGAGGTTGGCGACTTGCAGCGCCGCATGCTGGAGGTCATCGAGCAGCAGGCGCTGTACATCCTGCAATTGGAAGAGAAGTACCAAGGATTGGAGCAGCGGATCGGTGATCTTGAAACGTCCAAGTGATGCGCGCCTTGGCATATACGGCTGCCATCGCCGCGCTGCTGGTCATGGCAAAAGCGAAGGCCCAGACCCCCTACCCGGACCACACCATCCAGGATGTATCTTGGAACAGCGGCACGCACCATTTCGCCGTGGTCACCCAGCACATCATAGCACCGGGCACCCCCATCTTGCCGGTCCTGATCACAGGCACGGCGGATGCCGATTTCGTTTCCGGCTCACGGGTTCGTCTTGCCCCGGGTTTCCACGCGGGCGGCTTCGCCACCGGAGGCCGCTTCAGGGCCTATATCGACGAAAGCCTTGGTCAGCCTGCGGACCTGATCATTATCGCCCCGGACCCGCAAGGGGCCTTGGTGGACAACATCGTGCACGTGCCGAAATGGGAGAAGTTCGAGGTGGGATTGCGGTTGCCGCAGGCATACCAAGCCGCAGTAGACAGCTTCTTCACCCACTACTACTCAGGCGGCCCTGATAGTGCCGCCACCCCTGGCCATGTCCAGCACCTGTATGATCTCAACCCCTATGCGGACGATTCCTTGCAGTTGGTCTGGACCCTTCATGGGCCAGGCGGCCAGCTTCGCATGAAATGGGGTTTCTACATGAAGGAGGCGAAATGGAATGGCACAGGGAACACGGCGTTCCTGGTCACGGACTCGGCGAGCCCCATGTTTCCGTACCACATCCGCTTTCGTTTCGCGCCGGACGAGCAAGGGCCCTGGCAGTTTTCCTTGTCCATCAAAGCCCCACATACACGCACCCCTCCCGACCAGCCTCTGCCCGACCTCTACCATACGGGCTACAGCTTCCACTGTGACGCTCCGCTACCTGACAACAAGGGACACCTAAGCGTGCATGAGGTCAACCGTCGGGTTCTCAAATTTGAGAATGGCGAGCCGTTCTTCGGTTTGGGGGTGAATATGGCCGATTGGCGGAGGAATGCAGCTGGATATGGCAGTACCTATCGGAGGCGAGATCATGAAGAAATGTTGAAGACGATGGAGTTGCTCGGTGATGTCGGCGGGAACTTCATGAGGATGTTCCTCATGGACAAGATCTTCTCACCCGAATACGTCAACCTCGGTGTTTATGATCACTTCAAGGTCCCGGTCCTATGTGCACTCTCCGAATCCACCGATCCACAGCAAGATTGTGACAGGGGATGGATCAATGGACTTCTTGGCAACTGCCAGAACCAGTGCTGGGCATTCGATGGAATGCTCGATCAAGCACGCACGCATAACATCTACCTGCAGTTGTGCATAGATCCCTATCCACCGGTCATAGCATATGAGAAGATGGGCTGGGGCGCACACCCTTACAAGCTACACTTCTTGGATAAGAACCGCCAGAATCCTCCACTCAACGCTTATAACATGCGAGAGTTCTTCTATGAGGATGGGGACCCTGCCAACAAGGGAGCAGGCACGATCTTCTATTACTGGATGCGCCGCTACAAGTACATCATGAGCAGATGGGGTTGGTCAGTGAACTTACCTATCATAGAACCATTCAATGAGATCGATCAAATGTTATCGTACAGAGAGTTGCCGAACGATTCATTGGGAAGCGGAGATGGCGTTTCCGACTGTAGCCAAGTGGACGATACTGCTATAGCGCATCGTGACATCTGCCGGGAGAATCGTGGACAGTGGTTGAGGGATGATGGTTTACCGCTGGTGCTCGATCAATGGCTCTCGGACATCGCGGACTACACCAGGGGTGAGGCGAACTTCCAAGACCCGGTTTCATCTCCTCTTGGTGAAGGGAAGAAGCTGTTCATGATCAGCTATACTGACGCCAGGGATGCGACCCATAATGGAAATTTGAATGTACCGCACTATCTGCCTTTTACGAATCCCAAAATTGACCTGATTGATGTGCATAAGGGTGCTTTCATGACGGAGCAAACCACAGAATGGGCAGCCAGCCAATTCATCCGACATATGACAGAGCATGCTGAGCGATTCTGGAGCAACTATCCCCAGCCCAATGCTCCGCAAGCCGCCCGCAAGCCGATAAACCATGGTGAAAGCCAGCACTACACCAGTTTCAACTACAGTGGGAAGCACCACGACCTTCTCAAGTATTTCCACAACTATGACATCGCCTTCCATACCGAGCTTTGGTCTTCCGCCTTCAGCGGCAAGTTCGCCGCTGGCACCACCTGGCATTGGGAGCGCGTGTTCTGGTGGCCCGATGCGTTGGAAACGCCGCCACCGGATCCTCAGAACCCATTCTCATCGCTGTTCACGAATGAGTTGGGACAACCCAACCATTTGTGGGTGAGCAATGCGGACTATCATGTCGTGAACAAACGGACCCATCATCACTTCAAGCCCCTGGCCGACCTGCTCAACCACCCGAGCTGGCTGGCCTACGACTTCTTCGGACAGGACTTCCGGGTGCGCCGGAATGAGGATTTCAGCGGGCTCGATGTTTACTATTTACAGAACAAGGTTCCTCCTTACGACCTGGCCAATGTGGCCATCGGCTGGGTGCAGAACAGGAACGCGTCACTCTACAACAACTACTACCTGCACAGCGGACGGCAGCGCTTCTTCGAATGCACTCCACCCGCTGGGGGCGAGGGCAGCACCACATGGCTCTCCGGTTTCGAGCCGGGCACCTATCACATCAGCTGGTTCCCCACACGCCTCAACAGCACCGTGCATCCGCCGGACGGCGAGGTGGCCACCTCCATCAGCGGCGCGATCGAGCTGGACCTCACCGGTCACTTCGGAGGCATCTTCAACAACTTCCTGGATACGCTGCGGTCGGACTACGCCTTCATCATCACCCCGCTGCCCTTTGTGAAGAGCCTGATGCAGGCCGATGAGCCAGAGGATTTGCCCATCGGCACCAGTTGGGATTTCCTGATCCACCCCAACCCCACGCGGGGCGAATTCACTCTCCGCTTCCCGGATGATGGTGCCAAGGATATCGCCATCATGGACCTCACAGGACGGCTGGTCGCACGGTATGCGAGCGTAACGGGCGCCTTCGTGCAGTTCCCACATTTGCACCTATCACAGGGCGCTTATTGGGTGCGTGCATCGGATGGCCAGCGGGCCAAGGCCAAACAACTCATCATCTACTGAGCCATGGAACGCCGGATGCTATTCGGGTCGTGTTGTTTCGTTGCGTTCACAGCCAACGCCCAAACCACCTTCATGCGCATGTACCAAGCTGGTCCCAGTTTTGGGTTCGAACTCAACGAGCTGCCCAGCGGCAACAGCTTGATCAATATGGGGTCCGCGCATGTCATCGATGGGAATGGATACATCCTCAATTCCAGCACCTATTTCCAGACCAATGTGGTATTCTCTTCGCAGAACATGAGGTACGTGGGTGGAGATCGTGTCCTGTGTGCCTCATCAACGTGGACTGCTCCTTGCTCTTTCGGGTCTGGCGCATATATGGAGCCGGTCATCGGACTCATGGACACGCTGGGGGCGGTCACCAGCATGAAGCAGTATGCGCTGAATTCTGGCGTTTGCGGTGGCCTAACCAAAGGATTGCTGCCCACTGCGGATAGCGGTGCGATCGTATGGGGGAGGGATTATGGTCCTTTCGCGTTGCGTGTGGATGGTTCGTTGGAGCCAGTATGGTCCAAACGCCTCATGGATGCAGGTGCCTTCAGCTTCTTCAAGGAGTTTCCGAACGGCGATCTGTTGGCCGGCATCAACAGGCAAACGGCCGGTGTGGTGGTGGCCCGCATGAACGCCGCTGGGGAGGTGCTCTGGAGCAGGAGCTACATACGGCCACGGGGGGTAGTGAGCGATGCCCTCATCGAACCGGATGGCTCCTTCGTGCTGGTGGGCTATACCGATAGCACCGGTACCACGGACCCGATCTTCACACCGCTGCCGCCGGGATACAACCCGAAGCTCTTTATGATGAAGCTCAATGGCGAGGGCGATGTGCTCTGGTGCAAGGGCTACAGAAGCACCACCAACCTCTGGTACACCCGCCGCGATGCGGTGATCAGGCGCACCTTGGACGGCCAGTACGCCGTGCTCGCCACCCTGGGACCACCGGCCCAGCATGATTGGTTCAGGCCCTACCTGATGAAAACGGACCTGAACGGCGATACCCTCTGGACCCGGTCCGTGGGTCGGCACAACTATACCTACTTGGCCCAAGATCTACAGGCCAGTTCCGATGGGGGCTACATGATAAGTGGAATAATTTATGGTAGCATGCCTGGTAACCAAAGCGGGCTGATGTACATCTACAAAGCCGATTCACTTGGCCACTTCGAGTGTTGGGAGCGAGTGCCATCCATAGAGGTGATGGATCTGTTCCCAGTGGACAGCACGGTAATACTGAACATCATCAGCGGGGTTGCCACGGCCGATCCGATGGACTTCACGGACAGCATTTTGGATTCGAGCATTTTTACCACCTATGATGGCTGCTCGTTCACTACGGGTTTTCCTTCCACCATGGCGACCCGCCGCCCCATATTCGTGCGCCCCAACCCCACCCGCGGCCGCTTCACCCTGGAGGTGCAAGACCCCTTGCTGAAGGACAGCTTCTACAGCGTGTACGATGCCACCGGCCGCTTGCTCTACCAGCGCCCCCTACCTGCGGGCACCAACTTGGAAGAGATCGATCTAACGCGCTTCGGTAGGGGCACCTATGTGCTGCGGGTAACAGACCCGGAGGGGGTGAGGCATGAACGGGTGGTGGTGGAGTAGGGCTGGGAAGGATGGGGGCCCAACCTCCGCACGCCTGCCCCCCTGTTCCGTGACATCCCCCTTGATGCACCGGGTGTTGAGAAGTGATAGCCCCTCCCCGCCTTGCCCCTGTGCCGGTCCGATGAAATAACTTCGCCCGTTCGCGGTTATCCACACCGCCACCCGTAGCCATGTCCCGCCGGCCCTTTATCCTCCCTCCTTGGGCGCTCCTCGCCCTGGTGTTGGTGGGCACGGGCTGTTCCCAGCAGAAGGACGCCTTCCTGAACCGCACCTTCCACCGGCTCACGGCCCGCGACAACGGCTGGTTCAACGCCAACGAGAAGCTCAACGAAGTGGTGGCCTCCATGGAGGACGCCTACGTGGACGACTTCGACCACGTGCTGCCGCTCTTCATCTACGGCACGGACGAGCAGGCCAAGAGCGCCATCCCCGACCTGGAGAAGTGCATCGAGAAATGCTCGCTGGTGATCGAGCGGCACAGCATGGACATCGGCGGGGACGAGCGGAACACCTGGATCGACGATGCCTGGTTCGTCATCGGCAAGAGCCAGTTCTACAAGAAGAACTACTACGAGGCGGACCGCGTGTTCGGCTTCGTGGCGCGGCGCTACAAGGGCGAGAACCGCCAATGGGAAAGCCAGGTCTGGCAGGCGCGCACGGCCATCCAGCTGGAGCAGTACGCCAAGGCCCAGAGCGCGCTGGACAAGGTGAAGGCCGAGAAGAAGCTGCCCAAGCGCTTCGACCACGGCGAACTGGCGGCGGTGCAGGCGGACCTGGACCTGAAGCGCAACAAGCTGGAGGACGCGATCATGAACCTGGAGGCGGCGATCCCCAACGCGCGGCGCAAACGGGAGCGTGTGCGCTGGTCCTTCATCCTGGCCCAACTCTATGAGCAGAAAGGCGATGAGGAAAAGGCCATCCGCCAGTACGCCGCCGTCACACGCATGAGCCCGCCCTACGAGCTGGCCTTCCACGCGCAGATCTTCCAGGCCTTCGCCTTCAGCCGGGGCAACAGCAAACTGCTGCGGCAGAAGCTGCACAAGATGCTGCGCGACGAGAAGCACGTGGACCACTACGACATGATCCACTACGCGCTGGCCGACCTGGACCTGAAGGAGCGGAACAAACCGGGCGCCATCGAACACTTGGAGACCAGCGCCCGCGTGAGCACCACGGACACCAAGCAGAAAGCCAAGACCTGGCTGAAGCTGGCCGACCTCTACTTCGACGACCGCATCTACGCCAGCGCGCAGGTGTACTACGACAGCACGCGCACGCTGATGGATGAGCAGCACCCGCGCTTCCGCGAGGTGGACACCCGCGCCGAAGTGTTGGGCGAATTGGTGGAGCACCTGGCCATCATCGCGTTGGAAGACAGCTTGCAGGCCCTGGCCGCCTTGGATGAGAAGGAGTTGGAGAAGCGCATCCGCGTGATGATCCGCGAGCGCGAGCGCGCCGAGGAGGAGAAGGAAAGGCTGGAGGCCGAAGCCCGCGAACGCCCCCAGGACACCCCGGCGGGCCGGGCGGCACCACCGGCCGGCGGCGGCACGGGCCGCGGCGTGTGGTACTTCTACGACCCGCAGCAGATCGGCCGGGGCGCCAGCCAGTTCCGCAAGACCTGGGGCAACCGCAAGCTGGAGGATGACTGGCGCCGCAAGGACCGGAGTGGCAGCGCCATGGCCGACCGCAAGGAAGACCCCGAGGAGTTGGCGGACGGCGGGAAAGGCGCCGACAAGGGCCAGGAGGCCTGGCGCGACCCCGCCTTCTACACCAAGGACCTGCCCCGCGATGAGGAGGCCCTCTCCGCCTCCAACGAGCGCATCTGCGCTTCGATGTACGCCAGCGGCATGATCTACAAGGAGCAGCTGAAGGACGTGGACAACGCGATCGAAAGCTTCGAGATGCTCTACAACCGCTTCGACTACTGCCGCTATACGCCCGAGAGCTACTACCAGCTCTACCGCATCTACCTGGAGAAGGAGCAGGCCGCCAACTACTTCTCGCCCGACGGTTCCGGCTCGCAACTCTTCGCCAACATCATCCTGGACCGCTACCCGGATTCCGAATTCGCCCGCCTGGTGCGCGACCCCAACATCCTGCAGGCCGATGAGGCCCGCCGCGTGGCCGAGGAAGCCGCCTACAAGGCCTCCTACCAGGACTACCGCGAGTACGCCTACGGCAAGGTGATCGCGGAATGTGTGCGTGTGATCGAGGGCGAACCGCACAACCACTACCGCGTGAAGTACTACATGCTGCGCGCCATGGCCATCGGCGGGATGCGGGATGCGGAGGGCTTCCGCCTGGCGTTGGCCGAGATCAAGGCCTTGTTCCCCGGCACCGACGAGGCCACAGCCGCCGAGAACCTGCTGGCCATACTGGACCAGGGGGTGAGCATGCCCGCGCCCAAAAAGGCCGGTGGCAACTACAAGCCGGAGCAGGGCAAGCACTATTTCGCCATCATCGTGCCCAACGCCGGCAACGACATGGTGGCCATCAAGAACAAACTCGCCGATTTCAACAGCACCTTCTTCCGCCAGGCGGGGATCGAGATCACCAACAATTTCCTGGACCCCGAGACCCAGGTGGTGCTGGTGAGCTTCTTCGACACCAAGGCCAAGGCGATGGAGTTCTACAACCTGTACAAAGGCAACCGGGACATCCTGCGCGGCATCAACGACATGGGCTTCCCCGCCTTCGCCATCAGTCCGGGCAACTACTCCCAGTTGTACAAGCACAAGGACGTGGACGCCTATTCCGCCTTTTTCGCCAGCAATTATCTGGGCGGGAAATGACCGGCTGAGGGGGCCATGCCAGGCCTTGTGCCACAAGGCAACCCGGCCGCCAAGCCACGTCTTTCATGCAGGGCACCCCTATCGCCCTGCCGGTTTTTCATGCGAATTGCCACCGCGCTGCTGTTGGCGATGGGTCTTGCGGCCGGGAGGACCTGTGCACAATTCATGGATGTTTCAAGCCTGCTGGGCACCACCATCGTGCTGCCCGGGTCAGAGATCGGGAAGGGGCTGAGCTTCCACGACATCGACCGCGATGGATGGGACGACCTGTCCATCAGCATGGGCCTGGCGGACCCCAAGTTCCTTATCAACACGGGCGGGCAGTTCCAAGCGGCGCCCTTCCATATCACGAACGAGCCGCCAGGGGAGATCACCATGTTGCTCTGGGCCGACCATGACAACGACGGCGACGCGGACCTGCTGATCCTGAAGTGGAACAGGCCCATCCAACTCTGGCGCAACGACGGGAACTGGCAGTTCACCAACGTGGCCGCCATGGCCGGTCTGGAGCAGGGAAACTACCAGTACAAAGGCGCGGCCTTCGGCGACTACGACCACGACGGTTGCCTGGACCTATACATCTCGAAGTTCTACACCAACAACACGCCGGGGCTGGAATACCGGGGCATGCTCTACCGCAGCAACTGCGACGGCACCTTCACGGAGGTGACGGCGGAGGCCGGTGTGCTCATCGGTTCGGCGCCCATATTCCAACCGGTCTTCCTGGATTATGACAACGATGGCTGGGAAGACCTCTTCCTGGTGATCGACCGGGTCTTCCACCGCAACGAACTGTTCCGCAACAACGGCGACGGCACCTTCACCAACGTCTCCGAAGCTTCCGGCATGGACCTCATGATCGACGCCATGACCGGAACAGTGGGCGATTTCGATCTGGACGGCGACCTGGACGTGTTCATCACTGCCGACCCGCCCGAAGGCCACGCCCTCATGGTGAACAACAGCAACGGCACCTTCACCGATATGGCCCAGCCGCTGGGGGTCAATCTTGTCCAGGTGGGATGGGGCTGCCTTTGGCTGGACCAGGACAACGACGGCTGGGAGGACCTCTTCGTCAGCGTCACCAGCCCGATACTGCCGCCGATCGGCAACCAGTTATACCGCAATCATCAAGGCTCGGGCTTCTCGGCCATCAACCCCGAAGTGGGCCTTGGAGGCGATCTCACAGAAACCTACGTCTGTGCCCTGGGCGACCTGGACCGGGACGGCTGGCCGGACTTCATCACCAGCAACCGGGCGCCGCACCCGGTCAAGCTCTACCGGAACACCCCCGGAGAGAACCACTGGTTCACCGTGGCACTGCAGGGGGTGATCGCCAACCGCGATGGTGTGGGCACCTGGGTGAAGTGCTATGCCGGCGGGCAACGTTTTGTGCGGTACTCGCTTTGCGGATCGGACCTGATGAACCAGAACACGCAGCGGCTGATGTTCGGACTGGGGCAGCACACCCTTGTCGATTCGCTGATCTTGGATTGGAACAGCGGCACGCGCGATGTGTACTACAACCTGCCCGTGGACCAACGGCTGCTGTTCATCGAAGGGGCCAACCAGGGACCCACCGCCGTGGAGATCGGCTACAACGCCGCGCTGCCATTCCTCTGCGCAGGGGGCACTTTGGAGTTGGATGCTGGTCCGGGCTTCGCCAATTACCTCTGGAACACCGGTGCGTCGAGCCAGACCATCCTGGTGGACCAGCCGGGCAGCTACCAGGTGATGGTCACCACCTCCTTTGGCCTGCAACTCGTTTCGCCGCCCCTGCAGGTGGATGCCGCACCGGCCACACAGGTGCTGATCACCTCCGGTGGTCCTTCCTGCTTCGGCTACTCTGACGGCGCCATAGCCGTGGAGCTTTCCACCGGTCCGCCACTTGCCATACTGTGGAACAATGGCGCCACAGGTACCCAACTCACCGGCCTGGAAATGGGGGCCTATTCGTTCAGTGGCGAGGATGCTTTCGGTTGTGCGGTTTTCGGCGGGGTGTTCCTCAACGAACCGCAGCCCTTGTTCGCATTCGTATCCACCTCGGACGCCCTTTGCCACGGTGAAGCCTCGGGCACGGTGGCGGCCATGCCCTTCGGCGGAACACCACCTTACGACTACGACTGGGGGGTGCCCGATCCACAAGCGGCCCCGGCCGGATCCTACACGCTGCTGCTCAGCGACGCGAACGGATGTCTGTTCAGCGAACCCTACAACATCGATCAACCCCAGGCGCTGGGAGCCACCATCTCGGCGACCCCCTCGGCCGGCAACGACGGCGCGGCGGGGATCGCCCCCAACGGAGGTACTCCCCCATATCAATGGATCTGGAGCACCGGAGAAGAGAACACACCCTACATCAGTGGGCTTGCCCCGGGCATGTACCACGTGGATGTGACGGATGCCAACCAGTGCATGGCGACCTTCCCATTTGAGATCGCCTCCACCATCGGCATGGAGGAAGCTCCGGTCTGGCGGCCAGGTGTGTTGCCCAATCCGACCCGGGACGAAGTGCGCATCCGCTGTGGCTCCGACCAGGATCGTATGGACATCCTGATCATGGACGGTGCCGGCCGGGTGGTGTTCGCCAGGGATGACCACCCCTGCTCGGAGCCTGTGCCGTTGGGTGCTTTCCGGGGCGGGCGTTACCTGCTCCGTATCGCCTCAGGACCCGGCGTTTGGATGACGCCTTTGGTCATCCTGCCCGACGGGCTTTAGTCATGGTCTTGACCGCCAGTAGGATATGATCCCCGTGGGTCTATCTTTGCCACGACCTGTTCACCCACAAAGCCACGGACCATGTTCCGAAGCGACAAACCCGCGACACCTGCCATGAACAAGCCCGCAGAACCCATCAGCTCAGGGAAGATCAACAGCATCATGGAGGGCACCTCCATAGAAGGGGAGATCCGCAGTGACAGCAACATCCGGATCGACGGCCGGGTGAAGGGACTGGTGAACGCCAAGGGCCGGGTGATCGTGGGCCAGACCGGCACCATCGAGGGCGAGGTGATCTGCCACAGTTCGGACATCGAAGGCATGGTGATCGGCAAGATCAATTGCCAGGACCTGCTCAGCCTGAAGGCCACCGCCAAGCTGCAGGGCGACATCAACACCAAGAAGCTGGCGATCGAACCGGGCGCGGTATTTACCGGCAATTGCTCCATGGGTGGTGGCGTGGTGAAGGAAATGTCCCCCGCACGCCCGGCGGAACCCGTTCGCAGCGAGCAGCCCAACCAGGCCGCGCGCTGACCCGGCTTCCATTCGCATCCTGGCCATGGCCCAGCAAGGCTGGTCCTTCCTCTTGCCTCTGCTTCTCTTCGGCGCATGCTGCGCCTTGGCCATCTGGTTCCTGGCGCTATTCCAGGGTGGTGGGGCCGACCCCGTGCATTTCGCGATCCTCGCCTACTTCCTGGTGATCACCGCCGTGTTGCACCACTGGCAGGAACAGGGACTTTCTACCGACCCCAAGGGCTTCATCAGGCGCTACATGGCCGCCTTGGTCATCAAGCTGGTGGTCTCCATCGCCCTGCTCATTCCCATCCTCATCCGCGCACCATCGGATGGCTTCTTCACGACCGGCCTGCTCTTCGCCTCGTTATACCTGGCCTTTCTCGTGTTCAGCTCCCTGCTGCTCATGTCCGCCGTGCGAAAAGCACCCAAGCCATGACCAACAACGAGGGCAGCGACCGCCTGCGCCGCACCCGGCAAGGGTATGAGGGCTACCTGCGGTATCTGCACCTGGGCCTTGTCATGGCCGGTATCATCCTCGCCTTCACCCTGCTAGGGCAATGGCTGGATGGGAAGGTCGACTGGAAGATGCCGGTCTTCACCATCGTGCTCAGCCTGCTCGGCGTGGCCAGCGCCATGCTGTACCTGTTCAAAGAGACTGGAAGACGGTGATCCGTACGCCTTGGGCAATTGCCCGGTATGTCTACCTTTGCGGCCGCAATGAGGGGGGTGCCCTTCCTGCAGAAAACGCCGCAAAGCCTTGGTACGCGCAGCTTTCCTGATGTTGATGACCCTGGCGGGAATGTGCCCCGCGATGGCCGGTGGCGGTCAGGATGATGGCAAGTTCAACGCCGGCAAGCTCATCATGGACCACATCGGGGATGAGCATGGCTGGCATCTTTGGGGGCACACCACGCTTCCCCTGCCGGTGATCCTCTTCGATACCGAGCGCGGGCTGCAGGTGTTCAGCAGCGCACGCTTCGATCATGGCCATGCGGCCTACAACGGCTACATGCTGCACGATGGCCAGGTGGTGGCCGTGGATGCGGCAGGCCACACGGACGAGGCCGCCACGGCGAACATCTGGGACATCAGCATCACCAAGAACGTGCTGAGCATGTTCATCAGCCTGGCCCTGCTGCTGTGGATCTTCATCAGCGTGGCCAAGGCCTACACCCGCCGCGCCGGGCAGGCGCCCAAGGGGCTGCAGAACCTGGTGGAACCCATCATCCTGTTCGTGCGTGACGATGTGGCCAGGAGCGCCATCGGCCCGCGCTTCGAGCGCTACATGCCCTATCTCCTCACGGCCTTCTTCTTCATCTTCCTCAACAACCTCATGGGCCTGGTGCCCTTCTTCCCCGGTGGTGCCAACCTCACCGGCAACATCGCCGTCACGCTCGTGCTGGCCATGATCACCTTCCTGATCGTGAGCTTCAGCGGCAACAAGCACTACTGGCACCACATCTTCGCCATGCCCGGTGTGCCCGGCTGGGTGCTCGCGATCCTCACCCCGGTGGAGATCCTGGGCATGTTCCTCAAGCCCTTCGTGCTGATGATCCGTCTCTTCGCGAACATCACCGCGGGGCACATCATCGTGCTGAGCTTCTTCAGTCTGATCTTCGTTTTCGGCGAGACCAGCACTGGAGCGGGCTATGGCGTGGCCATCGGCTCGCTGGCCTTCACCATCTTCATGAGCATGCTGGAGCTGCTCGTGGCCTTCATCCAAGCCTACGTGTTCACCTTCCTGAGCGCCATGTACATCGGTGCCGCCGTGGAGGAACCACACCACCACTGACAACGCACATCCTCTAAAACCACGCAAACATGTTCCTCACTGTTCTTCTCGACCTCGGCATGGGTTACGGTATCGCCGCCCTCGGCGCCGGCTTGGCCGCCCTTGGTGCCGGTGTTGGCATCGGCCGCATCGGTGGCGACGCCGTTCAAGCCATGGCCCGCCAGCCGGAAGCCATGAACGACCTGCGCGCCAACATGATCCTCACCGCCGCGCTGGTCGAAGGTGCCGCCTTCTTCGCCATGGTGGTGGGTCTGCTGGTGGTGCTGAAGGACTACGTGGAGCCCGCCGCGGCCGCCATGTGATCCTGGCGCTCGGCAAGCGTCCCCGTACAACCCTGAACCATCACGCCCATGCTGCTCGCGAGTCTCGTGGAGCCC
Source organism: Flavobacteriales bacterium (assembly GCA_026129465.1). Taxonomy (NCBI): domain Bacteria; kingdom Pseudomonadati; phylum Bacteroidota; class Flavobacteriia; order Flavobacteriales; species Flavobacteriales bacterium. The sequence continues at coordinate 2,615,921 of JAHCIA010000001.1, read as the reverse complement.
TCCTTCGGGCTCATCTTCTGGATGACGCTGTCCTTCCTGGCAGTGCTCTTCATCCTGGCCAAATTCGCCTGGAAGCCCATCCTCCATGGACTGAAGGAGCGTGAGGCCTCCATCGCCGACGCGTTGAACGAGGCGAAAAAGGCGCGCGAGGAGATCGCCGCCATGAACGCCCGCCACGCCGACCTGGAGCGGGGGGCACGTGAAGAACGTGAGGTGCTGCTGAAGGAGGCCCGCGACATCCGCGACAAGGAGATCGCCCAGGCCAAGGAGCGCGCCAAGGCCGAGGCCGACGCCATGCTGGCTCGCGCCCGCTCCGACATCCAGAACGAGAAGAAGGCGGCCATCGTGGAGATGAAGAACCAGTTGGCCGAGCTCAGCATCCAGGTGGCCGAGGTGGTCCTGAAGGAGAAGCTGGCCGACCGCGCCGCACAACAGTCGCTCGTGGACAAGGTGATGACCGAAGCCGAGTTGCGCAAGTCATGAGGAACCTGGCACCGGTCGCATATCGCTACGCCCGCTCGCTGATGGACATGGCCCGGGAGCAGGGCCAGTTGGAGGCGATGCAGGCGGACATGCGCCTGGTGGCCGACACCTGTGCCGGGAACCGCGACTTGGTGGTGATCCTGAAAAGCCCGGTGGTGAAGTCCGATGCGAAAGGACGGATCCTCGACGGCATCTTCGGTGACAAGGTGGGCGCGATCACCCGCTCCTACATGGGGATCCTGGTGCGCAAGGGCCGGGAGGCGCTGCTGGCCGATGTGGCCTCCGCTTTCACCGAACTTTTCAAGATGGACCAGAACATCGTCACCGCCGTGGTGTCCAGCGCCGTTGCACTGAACGCCGACACCCGTGCCCAGGTGATCGGCCTGGCCAAGAAGCAACACCCGGGCAAGACGATCGACCTGCAGGAGAAGGTCGATCCCACCCTGATCGGTGGTCTGAGCATCCGCATCGGCGATGAGCAGTACGACGGCACCGTGAGCCGCCGCCTCGCCGATCTGCGCCGCGAATTCTCCAAGAACCCATACATCCCCGCTATCTAAAGCGAAACGACATGGCCGAAGTGAAACCCGCCGAAGTATCGGCGATCCTCAAACAAGAACTTGCCGGCTTCCGTAGCGAGGCCGAGCTCGAAGAGGTCGGTACCGTGCTGCAGGTCGGTGACGGCATCGCGCGCATCTATGGCCTGCGCGGTGTGCAGAGCGGCGAGCTCATCGAATTCCCCAGCGGTCTGCGCGGCATCGTGCTGAACCTGGAGGAGGACAACGTGGGCGCCGTGCTCCTGGGCTCCAGCGTGGGCATCAAGGAAGGCGACACGGTGAAGCGCACCAAGCGCATCGCCAGCATCAATGTGGGCGAGGAGATGGTGGGCCGCGTGGTGAACACCCTGGGCGAACCCATCGACGGCAAAGGCCCCATCGGCGGGGAGCTGTTCGAGATGCCCATCGAGCGCAAGGCACCCGGCGTGATCTACCGCGAGCCCGTGAAGGAGCCGCTGCAGACGGGCATCAAGGCCGTGGACGCCATGATCCCCATCGGCCGTGGCCAGCGCGAACTGATCATCGGTGACCGCCAGACGGGCAAGAGCACGGTGGCCATCGACACGATCATCAACCAGAAGGAATTCTACGAGGCCGGCAAGCCTGTGTACTGCATCTATGTGGCCATCGGGCAGAAGGGCAGCACCGTGGCCGGCACCGTGAAGGTGTTGGAGGAGAACGGCGCCATGGCATACACCACGGTGGTGGCCGCCAACGCCAGCGACCCCGCCCCGATGCAGTTCTACGCCCCCTTCACCGGGGCAGCCATCGGCGAGTATTTCCGCGACACGGGCCGTCCTGCGTTGATCGTGTTCGATGACCTGTCCAAGCAGGCCGTGGCCTACCGCGAGGTGTCGCTGCTTTTGCGCCGCCCACCCGGACGCGAAGCCTACCCTGGTGACGTGTTCTACCTGCACAGCCGCCTGCTGGAGCGCGCCGCCAAGATCACCGGAGACAACAAGGTGGCCAGCGAAATGAACGACCTGCCCGAGAGTTTGAGGGGCAAGGTGAAAGGTGGTGGATCGCTCACCGCGTTGCCCATCATCGAAACGCAGGCCGGTGACGTTTCCGCCTACATCCCCACCAACGTGATCTCCATCACCGACGGGCAGATCTTCCTGGAGAGCAACCTCTTCCTCAGCGGCGTTCGCCCCGCCATCAACGTGGGCATCAGCGTGAGCCGCGTGGGTGGCAACGCGCAGATCAAGTCCATGAAGAAGGTGGCCGGTACGCTGAAGCTCGACCAGGCCCAGTACCGCGAACTGGAGGCCTTCTCGAAGTTCGGCTCCGACCTCGATGCCGCCACCAAGGCCGTGCTGGACAAGGGTGCCCGCAACGTGGAGATCCTCAAGCAGGCCGAGAACAGCCCCATGCGGGTGGAAGAGCAGATCGCCATCATCTACTGCGGCGTGAAGGGCCTGCTGACCAAGATCCCCGTGAAGAACGTGAAGCAGTTCCAGGACGAGTACATCACCATGCTGCGCAACAAGCATGCGGACACCCTGGCGGCTTTGAAGAAAGGAGAGTACAACGACCAGATCACGGACACGCTGGAAAAGGTGGCCGCGGACCTGGTGAAGAGCCTTGACAATTAGTGCACAGTTGCCGGTTGTCAGTGCAGCGAACTGACAATTGACAACGGACAACCGATAGACAATGCCCAGTCTGAAGGAGGTACGCAACCGGATCGTCTCGGTGAACAGCACCAAGCAGATCACGGCCGCCATGAAAATGGTGAGTGCCGCGAAGCTGCGTCGTGCCCAGGACGCCATTGTCCGAATGCGCCCCTATGCCGAAAAGCTGCGGACCATCCTGGGCAACGTGAGCGCCAGCCTGGACAGCAACGAGGGCAGGTTCAGCACACAGCGCGAGGTGAAGAAGGTGCTCTTCGTGCCCATCGTATCCAACCGCGGCCTGGCCGGCGCTTTCAACACACAGGTATTCCGTCTCGTGCGCAAGGCCATTATCGATGCCAGGGAACAAGGCCACGAGATCTCCGTGATGCCCATTGGCAAGAAGGCCGCCGACATGTACCGCCGCAGTGGCATGCTGGCAGCGGGCATGCCCACCGACCTGGCCCATCTCTATGACGGGCTCAATTTCGACAAGGTGGCGCCCGTGGCCCAATTGATCATGGACGCCTACGCCGAGGGCGAGTACGACCGCGTTGTGCTGTTCTACAACAAGTTCAAGAACGCCGCCGTGCAGATCACCACGGAGGAGCAGTACCTCCCCATCGCACCCGCCGCTAAGGCCGAGAAAGGTGCCGGCAGGACCGATCACATCATGGAGCCCGATCGCGCCACCATCGTGGAGCAGATCATTCCCAAGAGCCTGAAGATCCAGCTCTACAAGGCGCTGCTGGACAGCTTCGCCGCGGAGCACGGTGCGCGTATGACCGCCATGCACAAGGCCACCGACAACGCCGACGCCCTGCTGAAGGACCTGAAGCTGTCCTACAACAAGGCGCGTCAGGCGGCCATCACCGGCGAGATCCTGGAGATCGTGGGAGGCGCGGAGGCGCTGAAGGGCTGATACGCTCAGAAGGCGCTGCTGGTCACACGGCGCTGCTCCCGTCCCGAGTGCGTGCCGAGGTAGATCACCGAGAACTCGAAGGCCCCATTCCCACGCGTGTAGGTGCGCAGCGGCGAGGAGTTCACATCGTAGCTGAAGCGGTAGATCGCGTTGCGGTGCTTGAGGCCCACGTGCGCGATGATGGCGTCCTTCACGCGGTGTGAGCAGCCGGCGATGGCGCTGTACATGGAGCCCATGATGGCCATTTCGCCCAGCAGTCCCACGTTGATCTGCTCGTCGTTGCCCTGCCGCATGTAGAGGCCCATGGGCACCAGAAAGAGCGTCTCATCCAATACCTCGATGCGCGCACCGCCATTCACGGACCAACGGATCGGCATATCACTGCGCTGGGCGCGGAAGATGGACTCGTCCGGCGTGGTCACATGGAACAGCGCGAAGTTCCCGAAGGGATTCAAACGCTTGTGGCGGTTGGTGCCACGGTACGCCACACCGATGCCCACATCGGGCATGAAGCGGCCGCCACGTTCGAAGAATTCGCCCGTGGGCAGGTCCGAATTGAAGTAGCCATCGCTGTACTGGGCGTCCCAGATCAGGTCGTTGTCGTTCACCTTCTTGTAGATCAGGCCCAGGTTGGTGCCCACGGACAGTGTGTGGTTCGCCTTGCCGTTGGACACGTTGTAGGCGGCCGTCACCCCGAATTGGAAGGTGTTCATGATGCCGGCCATGTTGTAGTTGCTCATGTAGGTGCCGAAGCCATAGCGGTTCTGCAACTGCACATCGTAGGCGAAGGCCGTGGTGAAGAAGGCGCTCGCCAGGCTGTTCCACTGGCTGCGCACGTTGGTGTGCATGCGGAAGTCCGCGTTCTCGTATTGCCCGGTGAGCGCGGGGTTCAGCAGGATGGGCGCCGCGTCGTACTGGGAGAAGTGCGCGTCCTGCGCATAGGCCCGGCCCATGCCCAACAGGGCGATGAACAGCGCCGCATGGATGTTCTTGCTCGTCCTCATCTGCTTGCTTTCTACGCGGTTCATCGTACAAGGGTCACTTTGCCGGTGCGGTCATGCAGTTCGCCATCCACCGTGGTGGCCACCACCGAGTACACGTACACACCGTTGATGGATGGATGGCCCTTGTGGGTGCCGTCCCAGCCGAACTCGGGGTCGTTCGTTTCGAAGATGAGCTGGCCCCAGCCGTTGTAGATCTTCAACTCGATCGTCTCGAAAGGCCCGCCGCGCACGATGAACACATCGTTGGTGCCGTCGCCGTTCGGGCTGAAGGCGTTGGGCAGTTTCGGGGGCAGGATGTCCTTCGTTTCGATGACGATCAGCAGCGAATCCTGATCGGTGCAGCCTGCGGCGTTGGTCACCGTCTGCACCACGATGTACTGCCCGGCCTGCTGGAACACATGTACCGGGTTCTGCAGGATGGTGCCCTGGCCATCGCCGAAGTTGTAGTACCAGCCCGTGGCACCGGTGCTGTGGTCGGTGAAGACGATCTCCTCGCCGGTGAAGGGTTCGCCTTCGTAGCTGAAGCCGGCCACTGGCGCGGCGAGGATCTCGATCACCTGGCTTACCGTGGCCTGGCAGCCGTTCGCCGCGAAGACCGTGAGCGTCACCAGATACTGGCCCGGCTCGGCGAACGAGGTGTTCACCTGCGGACCGTTGGCCGAAGCGCCGTTGCTGAAGCTCCAGTTCCAGCCGATGATGGCCGGACCAGCGGTGGTACTGGCATCGGTGAACACCGTCTGCGAACCCGCGCAAGCGTTCGCCAGGTTGAAGGCGGCCACCAACGGGTTCGTGAAGGAGACCACAAGCGTGTCGCTGGCGGCCGGACAGAACTGGTTGCCGGTGGTGGTGAGCACCAGTTGGATGGATCCCATCGCCTCATCACCGGCACCGGGTTGGTAGCTGGCCGAGGGATCGTTCAGGCTCGGCAGGAAGGTGCCCGTACCGGTGGTGCTCCACTGTACCCCCGCAGCGCCGCTGAAAGAAGCGCCGAGTTGCACAGGTGCCAAGGGGTCGCAGGTGCTGACGTCATTGCCGGCATTCGCTGTCGGCGGTGGTTGCAGATGCACCACCATCGTGTCTGTGGCGGCCGGGCAGCCCATGTTGCCCGTGGTGCCCAGAACGAAATGCAGCTCAGGGAATACGAGGTCGGTGGCGCTGGGCAGGTATTGGGCGTTCAGCGAAGCGTTGTCCGGCAGGAAGATGCCCGTGCCCGTGGTGCTCCACACGCCTCCGCCGGCGCCGATCACCGCGCCGCCCAGTTGGATGGTGGTGCCGTCGGCGCAGAGGAACTGGTCGGGCCCTGCGCTGGCGATGCGGGCGGGCACGATGTCCACGAAGAGCGAGTCATGCTCGTTGCCGCAGAGGCCGGTTCCGAAGCCCGTGATGGTGATCCAGACCCCGCCCGCGATGCTGTCGTTAACCGAGGGCGTGTAGGTGGTGGCCAGCGCGGCCGCGTCCGCAAAGGCGCCGCTGCCCATGGTGCTCCACAGCACGGAGCCCGCATTCTGGACCACACCGTTCAATGCCACTGGTTGCATGCCGCTGCAGAGGATCTGGTCCGGGCCGGCGCTCACCACGGGTGGCACATGGTAGCTCACCAGCATGGTGTCCACCCCGGCGGGGCAACCCAGATTGTTGGTGGTGGTGAGTATCAGCGCCACGGTGCCGATCACGAAGTCGGCCGGGCCGGGAACGTAGGTGGCGTTGAGGGTCGTGGCCGAAGGCAGGAAGGAGCCTGTTCCCGTGGTGCTCCATTGGCCGGTGCTGGTGCCCGATACACTGCCGCTCAGGGCGATCTGCGGGTCGTCGCTGCAAGCGACCACATCCGGGCCCGCATTCGCCGAAAGACCGCCGCCGAAGCTCAACACCAGCTGGTCGCTCACGGCGCTGCATGGTGCGACTCCCATGGTGGTCACGGTCAGCGTCACCGAACCGGCGATGCTGTCGGCCGCGCTCGGGTAGTAAAGGGTCACCAGGGCATTGGGGTTGAGGAAGGTGCCGGTGCCTGAAGTGGTCCACAGGCCACCAGGAGCGTTCACGGCATTGGCGACAAGTTGCACGGCGGCGGCGCTGCAAGCGATGATGTCATTGCCCGCGTTGATCGTGGGCAGCTGCTGTACGCTCACCACCATGGCATCGGTGGCCGGCGCGCAGCTGCCGTTGGTGATCGTGGTCAGGGTCAGTGTCACGCCACCATTGGCGAGGTCGGCCGCACTGAGCGTGTAAGTGGCGTTCGGGTTCGTGGTGTTGCTGAAGCTTCCCGAGCCGCTGCTGCTCCAGACCATGCCGGTCGCGCCTCCGCTGAAGTTGCCCGCCAATTGCACGATGGGCGAGTTGGCACAGACCGTCTGGTCCAGGCCCGCATAGGCGAAGCTGCTCGCACCGAAGGTCAAGACCATCTGGTCCTGCGTGGCCGGGCATGTGCCGGTATTGGTCGCCGTCAAGGTCAACACCACGGAACCATTGGCCACATCGGCCGGGCTGAAATAGTAGGCCGCGTTCAGTACATCTGCGCTGGGGAAGAAGGTGCCGCTTCCAGTGGTGCTCCAGGTGCCCGCGGGTGAGCCATTGATGATGGTGCCCTGCATCTGCGCGTGATCGCTCAGCACGCACACACTCTGGTCAGGTCCCGCGTTGGCGATGACCGCATCGGTGATGTGGATCGTCATCGCATCGCTCACGGCGTTGCAGTTGCCATTGTTCAGCGAGGTCAGCGTCAGCGTCACCTGTCCATTGGCGATATCCGCCGCGCTGGCCGTGTAGGTGGTGTTCAAGGCGCCCGCGTTGGCGATGGATCCCGTGCCGGAGGTGGTCCACTGGCCCACGTTGGTCACGCCGCTGATCACGCCCGACAAGCTGAACTGGTCGATCAACTCGCAATAGGTCTGGTCCGGACCGGCGTTCACGTAAGGCGCGGGGGTAAGCGTCAGTTGCATCGCATCGCTTGCGCTGTTGCAGCTGTTGACTGCGCTCAGGGTCAGCGTCAGTTCGCCGATCGCCGTGTCCACCGCGCTGGGGATGTAGGTGGGCGTGAGCACCGTGTTGCTCGGGAAGAAGGAACCGGTACCCGAGGTGGTCCACTGGATCTGCGTGGCGTCACCGCTCAGTGAGCCATTGAGTTGCACCACCGCATTGTTGGCACAGAAGCTCAGGTCGGGGCCGGCGTTCACCGTGCCAAAGGGCAGGATGCTGATGTGCAGCGTGTCGGAGGCCGGTGCACAGGCGCCCGTATTGGTCGCCGTCAGCACCAATGACACCTGGGTCAGCAAAGAATCCTGGGCGCTGGCCTGGTAGATGTTGGAGAGCGCGCTGGCCGGGTTCACGAAGGTGCCCGTGCCCATGGTGCTCCACACGCCCGTGCTGCTGGCGCCTCCCACCGTACCGTTGATCAGCACATTCAGCTCGCTCACACAGGTCGTCACATCAGGACCCGCGTTCACCGTGCTCACCGGGGTTATGGTCACGGCCATCTGGTCCATGGCGTTGTCGCAGCTGTTCACGCTCCAGGTGAAGGTGAGCGTGCCCAGTGCCGCGTCGCCAGGCACCACCTGGTAGATGGCATTGGCCGCATTGGCGTTGGGCAGGAAAGCGCCTCCGCCCGTGGTGGACCAGGTGCCTTCCGAAGCGTTGCCGGTGATGGTGCCGTTGAGTTGAACGGTGCTCTGCGAAGCACATATCGCCTGGTCCGGGCCGGCGAAAGCATTGGCGTTCGGCAGTATCGTCACGGTGATCACATCGCTCACCGCATTGCAGAGACCATTGTTGGTGCTGATCAGCGTCAGGTCCACGCCGCCGTTCAGCGAATCCAGGCTGCTGGCCAGATAGGTGGCATTGAGCACGTTGGCGCCGGGGAAGAAGGTGCCTGTGCCGGAGGTGCTCCACATGCCGGTGCTCGCGCCACCCTGCACCGTGCCGTTCAGCGGCACCTGCAAGGCGTTGCTGCAGATGGTGATGTCGTTGCCGGCGTTCACCAAGGGTGCAGGGGTCATGGTCAGTGTCACCTGGTCGCTCACGGCAAGGCAGTTGCCGTTGCCGGTGCTGGTCAGGGTCAGGGTCACGCCGCCCTGCTGCAACTCGAAAGGCGTGGGGATGTACTGCGCGTCAAGCGTCCAGGCGTTCGGGCTGAAGGTGCCCAGGCCGCCGCTCCATGTGGCACCAGCGGCCACGGTCACGGAACCGTCCAATGTGGTCACGGGGTTGTTCACACAGATGCTGGCATCCAGGCCGGCGTTCACCACCGGAGCCGGCGTGAACACGACGGTCACCGCATCATTCGTGGCGAAGCAGTTGCCATTGCCGGTGCTGGTGAGGGTCAGCGTCACCTGGCCCGCCGCCAGCTCGGAAGCGGTGGGCGTGTAGACAGGGCCCAGTACGTTTGCGCTGGGGCTGAAGGTGCCACCACCACCACTCCAGGCGCCGCCGTTGGCATTGGTCACATCGCCGTTGAGCTGCACCGCCGGGTTGTTCACGCAAACGGTCTGGTCCGGGCCGGCGTCCACGATCGGCGCACCGGTGAAGGTCACGGTCATCTGGTCGCTCATGGCGGCGCAGATGGTGGTGCCCGTGCTGGTCAGGGTGAACGTGACCGAACCGCTGGCGATCTCTTCCGCCGTGGGTTGATACTGGGTGGCCAGCGCCACGTTGGAGGGGAAGAAGGTGCCCGCACCGCCGGTCCAAATGCCGCCCGGTGCATTGCCCACGAAGCCGTTGAGCGTGACCCCGGGGTTGTTGGCGCACACCGCCTGGTCAGGACCGGCGTTCACCACAGGGGTGGGGTCGAAGTGGATCGTCATCGCGTCGCTCACCGCATTGCAATTGCCATTGCCCGTGGTGGTGAGCGTGAGGACCACCTGGCCACTGGCGATCTCGAGAGCCGTTGGCGTATAGGTGGCGTTGAGTGCCTGTGCCGTTGGGCTGAATGTGCCATTACCACCGCTCCACAGCGCACCATTCGCCACGGTGATCGCGCCCTGCAAGGTCACCGCCGCATCGTTGGCGCACACCGTCACATCGGCACCGGCATTCACCGTGGGCGCCGGGGTGAAGGTCAACCACAGCGAATCCTGCACACTGAGGCAGCCGCCATTGCCGGTGGTGTTGAGGTAGAGCCACACCCCGCCGTTGGCGATCTCCGATGCGCTGGGCGCGTAGCTGGCATTGAGGGTTCCGGCATTGGGGCTGAAGGTGCCCGAGCCACCGGTCCAGGCGCCGCTGTTGGCACCGACCACCGAGCCGCCGAGCTGCACTGTGGCGTTGTTGGCGCACAGTACCTGATCGGCACCTGCGTTCGCGATCGGTGCCGGGCTGATGTCGATCGTCACCTGGGTGCTTACCGCGCTGCACAGACCATTGCCGGTGCTGGTAAGGATGACCGTGGCACTGCCCGCAGCGATCTCTCCTGAGGTGGGTTGATACACGGCGTTGAGGTTGTTGGGCGAAGGCGTGAAAACGCCCGCGCCGCTCCATACGCCACCGCTCGCATGTTGCACCGATCCGGAGAGCTGCACGCTGGCATTGTTGGCACAGGTCTGCAGCGGCGTGTTGGCCTGCACGATGGGCGCCGGGTTGATCGTCACCACCACTTGGTCGCTCGCGGCGTTGCAGGTGCCATTGCCCACCGTGGTCAGGGTCAGCGTCACACTTCCTGCGGAGATCTCCGCTGGCGAAGGCGTGTAGATCGCGTTCAGCGAGGCGCTGCCCGGGCTGTACGTGCCGGTGCCGCCACTCCATAGACCGCCGGACGCCACCGTCACCGAACCGTTCAGTTGCACACCGGCATTGTTGGCGCAACTCACCAGATCGACACCGGCGTTGGCCGTGGGTGCGGGCGTGAAGGTGAAGGTCACCTGATCGCTGACCGGCGAGCAGCCATTGTTCCCCGTGGTGGTCAGGGTCAGCGTCACGTTGCCCGCGGCGAGTTCACCGGCTGAAGGCGTGTAAATGGCGTTCAGCGTGTTGGCATTGGGGCTGAAGTTGCCCTGCGCGCCACTCCATGATCCACCGTTGGCCACGGTGACCGCGCCATTGAGCTGGATCGCCGCATTGTTGGCGCAGAAGACCTCATCAGGCCCAGCGTTGGCCGTAGGCGCCGGGGTGAAGGTGATCAGCACCTGGTCGCTCACGGGCACGCAGTTGCCTGTACCGATGGTGGTAAGCGTGAGTATGATGCTGCCCGCTGCCACTTCCGCCGGCGTGGGCATGTAGGTGGCATTCAACGAGGCGATCGAGGGGCTGTAGACACCCGCACCACCGCTCCACTGGCCGCCACCTGCGCCGGTGACCGAACCACCAAGCTGCGTGAGCGGATTGTTGCTGCACACGAAGATGTCGTTGCCCGCATTGGCCACCGGGGCGGCGATGATGGTGATGACCATCTGGTCGCTCACCGCGCTGCACAGTCCATTCTGCGTTGTGGTCAGCGTCAGCGTCACGCCACCCAGGGCCACTTCCGCAGGGCTCGGCACGTAGGTCGCGTTCAAGGAGTTGGGGCCCGGGCTGAAGGTGCCCGTGCCGCCGCTCCAGATGCCGCCGCCCGATACCGTCACCACGCCATTGAGTTGCACGGTGGGATCGTTGGCGCACACCGTCACATCCGGCCCGGCGTTCGCCGTGGGACTGGTGGAGAAGACGATGAAGACCTGGTCGCTCACCGGTGCACAGCTTCCGTTGCCGGTACTGGTGAGGGTCAGGGTCACACTGCCATTGTTCAACTCCGTGGTGGAGGGCGTGTAGGTGGCGCCCAGTGCGGTGATGCTTGGCGAGAAGCCGCCCGTACCACCGCTCCAGATGCCGCCAGTGGCGTTGGCCACGCTGCCATTGAGCTGCACAGTAGCGTTGTTGGCGCAGACCAGTTGGTCGGCTCCGGCATTCACCACAGGCGCCGGTGCGATCTGGATCAGCAGGTTGGCCGACACGGCGTTGCACAGACCGTTGCCGGTGCTGGTCAGCGTGAGCGTCACCTGCCCGGCGGCGATCTCCCCCAACGAGGGTGTATAGGTGGCATTGAGGTTGGTGTTGCCGGGGTCAAAGGCTCCCGCTCCACCGGTCCAGATGCCGCCTGCGGCATTGTTCACCACACCGGCCAATTGCGCCGTGGCCGAATTGGCGCACACGGTGATCGTGCTGCCAGGGATCACCACCGGAGCGGGCGTGATGGTGATGACCACCTGGTCGCTCACCGGGTTGCTGTTCCCGTTGCCCACCGTGGTCAGGGTCAGCGTCACGCTTCCCGCGGCGATCTCGGCAGCACTGGGGATATAGGTGGCGTTGAGCGTGGCGTTGTTCGGGATGAAGGTGCCCGCGCCACCACTCCAGATACCGCCCGTGGCGATGGTCACGGACCCGTTCAGTTGAACGCTGGCGTTGTTCGCACAAATGGTCTGATCGGGGCCGGCGTTGGCCGTGGGCGCCTCTGTGAAGGTGATCGTCATCTGATCACTGGTCGCTGCGCAGGAGCCGTTGCCCGTGGTGGTCATCGTCAGGGTCACACTGCCCGCGGCGATCTCGGATGCCGTTGGCGTGTACACCGCATTGGGGGTCGTGTTGTTGGGGGAATAACTGCCCGCCCCACCGCTCCACAGGATGCCCGTGGCTACCGTGAAGCTGCCCGCCAGCGTAGTGTTGGCGTTGTTCGCGCTCACGGATTGGTCAGGGCCGGCATTCGCCGTGGGCGCCGGGGTGAAGGAGACCGTCACCTGGTCGCTCACCGCATTGCATAGACCATTGCCCGTGGTGGTGGCCGTCAGTGTCACGCTGCCGTTGGCTATCTCGGTCGGTGAAGGCGAATAGGTGATGTTCTGTGCGAGGTTGCCGGGGGTGTAAAGTCCCATGCCGCCACTCCACTGCACACCGGTGGCTCCGGTGATCGCGGCATTGAGCACCGCGTTGGCATTGTTGCCGCAAAGCGTCTGGTCGGCACCGGCGTTCACCGTGGGTGCCGGGGTGATGGTCCAGGTCACCTGGCTGGTCACCGGGTTGCAATTGCCGTTGCCAGCGCTGGTGAGAGTCAGCGTCACACTGCCCGCCGCGATCTCCGCCGCGCTTGGCATGTAGGTGGCGTTGAGGGTGATGTTGTTCGGCGTGAAGTTGCCGGTGCCGCCGCTCCACACGCCCCCCACCGCACCGGTCACCGAGCCGTTGAGGGCGATCTGTGGCGCGTTGGCGCATACCGTGCCATTGGCGCCGGCATTCACGATCGGCGCAGGCGTATAGAAGATGGTACGCGTGTCGGTGGCGGGCAGGCAATTCCCGTTGCCCGTGGTGGTCAGTGTAAGTGTCACCTGTCCTGCGGCGATATCGGCAGCGCCGGGCGTGTAGGTGGCGTTGAGCGTGTTGGCGTTGGGCGCGAAGGTGCCCGCGCCACCGCTCCACACACCTCCCGAGGCCACCAGCACGCTGCCGCCAAGCGCTACCGCCGCATTGTTGGCGCATACCGTCACATCGGGACCGGCATTGGCCGACGGAGGGTCGGTGAAGGTGAGCGTCATCTGGTCAATGGCCGGGTTGCAGAGACCGTTGCCGGTCGTGGTCAACGTGATCGTAACGCTGCCCGCTGCGAGATCGGCCGGGCTCGGCGTATAGATCGGGTTCATGTTGGTGGTGCTCGGCGAGAAGGTGCCGCTACCACCGCTCCATACGGCACCCGTGGCGATGGAGAAGGCGCCAGACAAGGAGGCCGTGGCGTTGTTGGCGCACAGCGTTTGATCGGGACCCGCGTTCACGGTCGGTGCAGGTGTGATGCTGAAGGTCACCTGGCTGCTCACCGCGTTGCAGTTGCCATGGCCCACGCTGGTCAATGTCAGCGTCACGCTTCCATTGGCGATCTGCGCCGCAGTAGGCGTGTAGGTGGCATTGAGCGTGGTGTTGTTCGGCGAGAACGTACCACCGCCGCCGCTCCAGATACCGCCCGTGGCACCGATCACGCTGCCGTTGAGTGCGATCGCCGAGTTGTTCGCGCACACGCTTCCATTGGTGCCTGCGTTCACGATCGGCGCAGGCGTGAAAGTGATCGCCACCTGATCGGTCACCGCGTTGCAGTTCCCGTTGCCGGTGCTGGTCAGTGTCAATGTCAGTATCCCCGCCGCGACCTCAGCAGGCGTGGGGGTATAGGTCGCGTTGAGGGTGGTGTTGTTCGGCGTGAAGCTGCCACCGCCACCGCTCCAGATCCCACCCGCGGCACCGCTCACACTTCCGCCCAGTGCAATGCTCGCGTTGTTGGCGCACGCCGTTGCATCCGGTCCTGCGTTCACCACGGGTGCGGGAGTGAAGCTCAACACCACCTGGTCGCTCACGGCATTGCAGAGCCCATTGCCCGTGGTGGTCAATGTCAAAGTCACATTGCCGTTGGCGATCTCCGCGGGCGTCGGCGTGTACACCGCGCCCATGTTGGTATTTCCTGGGTTGTAGCTGCCGTTGCCCCCGCTCCAGATAGCGCCAGTGGCCACTGTGAATGAACCATTCAATGTGGCCGCAGGATTGTTGGAACACAGGATCAGGTCCGCACCGGCGTTCACCGTCGGTGCAGGCGTGATGTCATAGATCACCTGGCTGCTCACCGCGTTGCAATTGCCATGGCCCACGCTGGTCAGGGTAAGGGTCACACTGCCAGTGGTGATCTCGGCCGCTGTAGGCGAGTAGGTGGCATTGAGGGTGGTGTTGTTCGGCGTGAACGTGCCTCCACCGCCGCTCCAGATACCGCCCGTGGCACCGATCACGGTGCCGTTGAGCGCGATCGTCGCATTGTTCGCGCATACGCTCCCATTGGTGCCCGCGTTCACGATCGGCGCAGGCGTGAAGGTGATCGCCACCTGATCGGTCACCGCGTTGCAGTTCCCATTGCCCGTGCTGGTCAGTGTCAATGTCAGTATCCCCGCCGCGATCTCCGCAGGCGTCGGCGAATAAGTGGCGTTCAGTGTGGTGTTGTTCGGCGTGAAGCTGCCCCCGCCACCACTCCAGATCCCGCCCGTGGCACCGCTCACACTTCCGCTCAGTGCAACGCTCGCGTTGTTTGCGCAGGCGGAAACATCCGGCCCGGCGTTCGCCACCGGGGCGGGCGTGAAGTTCAGCGTCACCTGGTCGGAAGCTCCGCTGCATGCACCATTGCCGGTGGTGCTGAGCGTGAGTGTCACGCTGCCATTGGCGATCTCGGCGGGCGTGGGCGTGTACACCGCCCCCATGTTGGTGTTGGCCGGGCTGTAGCTGCCGCCCCCGCCGGTCCAGATGCCCCCGGTGGCCACGGTGAACGATCCGTTGAGCTGGGCCGAAGGATTGTTCGCGCAAAGTGTCTGGTCGGGACCGGCATTGGCCGTTGGCGAAGGGGTGATCGACCAGACCACCGTGCTGCTCTCGGGGTTGCAGTTGCCGTTGCCCGCGCTGGTCAGGTTCAGGGTCACACTGCCACTGGTGATCTCGGCCGCCGTGGGTGTGTACGTGGCGTTCAGCACCGTGTTATTGGGGCTGAACGATCCGCCGCCACCGGTCCAAACACCACCCGTGGCACCGATCACACTGCCGTTGAGGGCGATGGCCGGGCTGTTGGCGCAGACGCTACCTCCGCTGCCCGCATTGACGATCGGTGCCGGAGTGAAGGCGATGGTCTTGTTCGAGACGGCAGGCAAACAGTTGCCATTGCCCGTAGTGGCAAGCGTCAGGGTCAGCGTACCTGCGGCGATCTCCGCCAGCGTGGGGGTATAGGTCGCATTCAGCGATGTATTGGAGGGGCTGAAGGAACCCGTGCCACCACTCCAAACGCCGCCGGAGGCCACGGTGACCACGCCATTCAAGGTCACCGCCGCGTTGTTGGCACAAACAGACACGTTGCCGCCCGCGTTGGCCGTGGGAGCCGACGTGAACGAAAGCATCACCTGATCGGTGACCGCCAGACAACTTCCATTGCCCGTGGTGGTCAGGGTCAGCGTCACCGATCCGCTCGCGATCTCCGCGGCGGTGGGTGTGTAGATCGCGTTGACGTTGGTGGTGCTCGGGTCGAAGCTGCCCGCTCCACCGCTCCAAATGGCCCCTGTCGCCACCGTGAAAGACCCGTTCAATGTGGCCGCGGCGTTGTTGGCGCAAAGGGTCTGGTCGGCACCGGCGTTCACCACGGGGGGCGACGAGAAGGAGACCAGCACACTGTCCGTCACAGCAGGGCACACCCCGTTGCCCGTGGTGGTGAGGTAGAGCATCACCAAGCCGTTGTCGATCTCGGCGGCCGTGGCATTGTAGGTGGCGTTGAGGTTCGCGTTCGATGGCAGGAAAGTGCCGCTGCCGCCGGTCCACACGCCACCCACCGCATTGAGGATGCTGCCTTGCAACTGCACAGCAGGATTGTTCTTGCACGCTTCGATCGCGGCGCCCGCATCGGGGATGGGCAGCGCGCTGAAATCCACCACCATGGAATCGTACTCGGGCGTACAGGGGCCGGTGGAGGTGAGCGTCAAGGTGACCGTGCCCAACGCGAGGTCACCAATACTTGGAATGTAGGTGGCGTTGAGCGCAGTGGCCGACGGATCGAATGTGCCGCTGCCGGTGGTGGTCCAGATGCCGGTGGTGCTTCCGCCCGAAACATGGCCATTGAGCTGCACCAGATCGCTCGCGCAGCGGGTCTGGTCAGGGCCAGCATCCACCACGATCCTGCCGCTGAACTCCGAGAAGAAGCCGTAACGGCACCCACTGGTGGCGCCGCCGTTGATGATCGCCAGCGAGAAGACATCACTGGTATTGGTGACGATGAATGCCTGGTTCACCGGCACCTCCGTGGGGTTGTATCCGATGCGTGCGGCCATCCATTCGCCTCCGGTGCCCGGCACGGGCTGGAAAGCGCTGCCGGGGATGGTGGCCGTGCCGGGGCCGGTCACCACGAAATCATTCTGCGATCCATTGCGCACCAGCAGGTGCAGGAAGAAGGATTCCGCGGTTGAACGCGTGAAACTGAGCACCTGGCTGCCCGCGCAGTTCAGTGGCGGCATGATGGCCATGCCCTGCTCGCATCCGAAGCCTGTGACGTGGATGGCGTAAGCGGGCTTGCTGGTGTGGATGTATGTGGAATTGACCGGACCGCCGAAGAGATAGTCCATGTCGTGCCGGTAGTACTGCCCCGCGAAGAGCGTGGCCACCGGCGTGGCCGAGCCGTCGATGAACACCTGCGTGTTGTTCTGCACGGCCATGATGAACATCGACTCGTCACCTGTCTGGTTCAGGCCACCCTTGATCGCCACGTAGTCCGTGCCCAGGATGTTCACCGGCACGATCTGGTCCAGCATCAGATCATAGCAGCCGCCCGATGGGTTGTGGTTGGAGTCGTCCTTGAGCGAAACCGCCACAGGCTTGTCGCTCAGGACCACGGCGCCCGATGGGTGGGTGAGCGGATCGAAGTGCGTGAGCGGATTGGTGTTGCCGCAGGAATAGGTCTGTCCCCTGTTCAGCGTGATGGTGAAGGGCACCAATGCCGGATGACCATCCACCGCCACGGGCGAATAGATCATCACCGTGGTGTTGTTCTCCGTGGCCACGATGTCGAAAGAGGCGAAGGCCAGGTCCGCGTTGTTGGGAGAGTAGTTGTGGTTGAAGTAAGGGGCGTGCTTGTGCAACGGGATGTAGAACTCGGTGCCCAGGCCATTGGCCCCTTTCAGGGCCATGATATCCGGGTTGTTCGTGTTGCTCAGCTCGTAGTAGCAGGTGATGTTCGCCGTGGATTCGATCAACAGGCCGGTGTTGCGCACCAGGTTGGTCGGGCGCGTCTCCAGTTGGGCCTTCAGCGCCGTGAGGTTGTGCCGCACGGCCGAATTGGCCGCCACGTTGAGCACGATGGGGTTGCCGCCATTGAAGGCCGCGTTGGCCGGCTGCCGCACGGTGACCACTGCGGCCTGGTCGCCGGTGGTCACGTTCAGGAAAATGGGTTCGTCTCCCGGCGTGTTGTGGTAGTAGGTCACGTCTGGCGGAGCCATCCAGAACTCCGTTCCGGTCTGTGCCGAAAGGGCACCGCCGAAAAGAGCAAGGGCCAGGAGGGTCGCGAATTTCTTCATGGGTCCCAGGTCAATGCGCCCATGAGTGGTGGGCGCGGGTCCGTTCTACGCCCCGCCTGCTCCTTGGGTTCCCAGCTCCGGCGAAGCCGTGCGCGTCACCTAGTTTTGGCTTGGCCCTTGCCCCGCCGCCCATAGATGTCCCGTCCCTTCCCGCTCCTGGTCGCTGGCGCCCTGTTGGTGGGCGCTTCCGCGCTTGTCGAGGAGCCCGATGCGGAGGGGGCGTTGGCCCATGAGGCCCAACGCCTGCAACGGACGATAGATCGGAGCTACGCCCATCTTGAAACGTCGGCGGCCCAACTCTGCGCCGACCTGGAGGCGATCGGCCCTAAGGCCTGGCTGGAACGCCACGTGCTGGAGCTGGAGTCCGAACGGCGGCGGACAGGTACGGTCTACTTGGGGTTTCGGGGCGGCGGTCTCGTCTGCTGGAGCGGGCCCTCCCTCCGGGATGCTCCGGGACCTGTGGGCACCGGGCAGGTGATCGCCCCGGACGGCATCTGGTCCCACGCCATGGCTTCCTCCGGAGACTATACCATGCACGCGCTCAGGCCGGTATGGCGAACGCCCCCCATCGAGAACCGCTATCTGCAACGCGGTTTCCATCCCTCCCTGGAGGTCGCCGCTGGTCTGGTGGCCAATGACAGCCCATCGTCCGGCCCTGCGCTGGTGGACCGTCATGGCCGCGTCATGCTCCACCTGGCATGGCGCGATGGCGCTCTTGAAATGGGCCGATGGCTCCATCTCCGCCTCGGTCTGTTGTTCGCTGGCCTGGCCCTGTTGATGACCGGCCTCTGGGTTTGGTCCATGCGCGTGGTGCGCACCGGCAGACCGCTCCCGGGGTTCTTGCTTTTCCTGGCGGCGACCCTCGTGCTGCGCCTATCCGCTTGGGCCATCGTGCATTGGGGGCCATTGGACCGCCTGCCCTTGTTCGATCCGGCGGTGTACGCCACATCGGCCCTGCTGCCCTCCCTAGGCGACATGCTGATGAACACCCTGACGCTGCTGCTGTGCATGGCTTTCCTGCACCGCATCACCCGGCACACGGCGGTGTTGTCCAAGGGGCATCTGGCGGTCTTCCTCGTCACGTTCGCCCTGTTGCTCCAAGCCGCGTTGACCACCTGGCTTGTGACAGGCCTGGTGGATGACAGCAGCATAGAACTGGACCCCTACCACGTGCAGGGCCTGGATGTCTTCAGTCTGCTGGCCTTGACCGGCATGATGGCCGCCTTGGCAGCTTGGCTTTTCGCCGCGTCGGCTTGGGCGGCAAGCGTGCTGGCAGGCAAGCGTATCGGAAACTGGATCCCCGGGGTGGCTGTGGGGATCGCATGTCATCTGCTGCTCTGGCAACGGATCGTCCCGAGCGACCTGCTGGGCGGCCTTTGGCCCATCCCCCTGTTGGTCCTGATGGTCCTCGTGCGCACGCGCGGCCCACGCTTTACCCAAGTGGTGGCCGGGCTGGCCTTGCTGGCGGCGGTTTCGGCCTACCTGTTGGATCGCCGCACCACGGAACGCGAGGGGCGTGAGCGGCTCGTGCTCGCCGAACGTCTGGCAACCCGCGAAGATCCCGTGGTGGAACAACTCTTTCGCGAGATGTCACCCGGCTTGCGTCGCGATCGCGGCGTGTATGCCATGCTTTCCGGACAACGGCCCTGCGCACCCGGCGATCTGGACCGGCAGGTGCGCCAGCGCTTCTTCAGCGGCTGGTGGGAGCGCTACGATGTGCGCCTTTTCGCCTTCGGCCAGGACGGGCGACTGGTATGCGCCACGGACGCCGACCCGCCGCGCAGTTTCCAAGGGACGCGGGATGCCTTCGCCGATCCCGCGGCGATCTCCGATACGCCCGATCTTTTCATTGAAGAACAGACCGGACGAAGCCCTTTCTACCATGCCCGGGTGGCGGTGATGCCGGTGGACAGCCTTCCACCTGGGCAACTTATCGTGGAACTCTATCCCCGTTCGGCGGCGCAGGGACTTGGCTTTCCCACTTTGCTGCTTGCCGGCGACGACCCCCTGGCACGGCGCTCGGAACGATACGCCTACGCACGCTACGAGAACGGGCGTCTCGTGGAACGGTCCGGGGCATATGCCCATCCACTCAAATGGCACCGAACGGACATGCATGATGGACATGTCTGGTTCGATGGAGAGGGCTATCGGCACTTGGCCAAGGGCGATCCGAATGGCACCTTGATCATGCTCAGCCGGCCCATTCCGGGGCCGCTGGACAGGGCCACCGCCTTCAGCTACCTCTTCGCGCTCTATAGCCTTGTGCTCGCGACGGCCCTGGCCCTCCATGGCCTCTGGCGCGCACGCGGTCTTCCCGTGCTGGGTATCGGCGCCAAGGTGCGCCTGGCCTTGGTGCTCTTTGCCATCGCAGGCCTCTTCTTCTTCGGTGTGGGCACGCAGCGCCTGCTCACCCGGCAATACGATCAACGCTTCGAGAAGACCCTGCTGGAGAAGGCGCGTTCCGTGCACCAGGAATTGCAGCAACGGCTGGATGGCGAGCCGGTCCTGAACATATCGCATGCCGCCTACCTCGACCACCTGCTCGCGCGCATGAGCAATGTGTTCTTCACCGACATCATCGTCTACGATGTGCAGGGGTTGAAGCTGTCCACCTCACGCCCCCAGATCTTCGCCACGGGCCTCTTGGGCCCACGCATGGACCCCGTGGCGTTCACCCGGGTGGTGATCGGTGATGCGAGCATCTTCACGCACGAGGAATCCATCGGCAACGCGAACTACCGGGCGGCCTACCTCCCGCTTCGCGACCGGGGCGGGCAAGTACTCGCCTACCTGGCGCTGCCGGGTTTCGCCGATCAGGCCCAACGTGAACAGGAGCGCGCGGACGTGTTGGTGGCCGTGGTCAACCTCTTCGCGCTGCTCTTCGCCCTGAGCGTGGTGGTGGCGGTGATCATCAGCAACTGGACCACCCGGCCACTGGACCTGCTGAAGAACGCCCTCGCCCGAGTGGGTCTGCAACAGGCGAACGAACCCATCCGCTACCGGGGCGATGACGAGATCGGCCAACTGGTGGAGGTGTACAACCGCAAGGTGGAGGAGCTCCGCGAAAGCGCCGAGCTGCTGGCGCGCAGCGAACGTGAAAGCGCCTGGCGCGAGATGGCACGGCAGGTGGCGCATGAGATCAAGAACCCGCTCACGCCCATGAAGCTGAGCATCCAGCATTTCCAACGCACCTGGAAGCCCGATACCGTGGATGCCTCGGAAAAGCTGGACCGATTCAGCAGGGGGCTCGTGGAGCAGATCGACACACTCAGCGGCATCGCCAGCGCCTTCAGCAACTTCGCCGAAATGCCTCGCACCCATGCCCAGGCCCTGGATCTGGCGGAAGTGGCGGAGGCCGCATTGACCGTGTTCCACGCCACGCCGGGGATCCATTGCGACTTGCGCCGCACAGGCTCGGCGCCCCTGCCCGTGCATGCGGACCGCGAACAATTGTTGCGGGTATTCAACAACCTGCTGAAGAACGCCGTTCAATCCATTCCCGATGGGCGCGATGGGCGGATCGCCATCACGCTGCGCCGCACCAAGGATGAGGCCGTCGCTGAGGTGCGCGACAATGGCATCGGCATCCGGGAGGAGGACCGAGAGCGGATCTTCCGGCCCAACTTCACCACCAAGAGCAGTGGCATGGGCTTGGGCCTGGCCATGGTGCAACGCATGGTGGAGAACGCCGGCGGAAGGGTGTGGTTCGAGAGCTGCGAGGGTGAAGGGAGCACCTTTTTCGTGGCGCTACCCCTCAGCTCTTAGCGGATACATTTGTCCATGTCATGCCGGCCCCGGGTCAAGCCCGGGGTTGTCCGGCATCGCTCCACAGCATGCCTTACACCAACCTCCTCATCCAGGACGACGGCCCCATCCGTCTCATCACCATCAATCGCCCCGACCAGCTCAACGCGCTGAACCGCGCGACCATCGATGAGTTGGACCGTGCGTTGAACGATGCCGAGGCCGACAAGAGCGTGCGCGTGCTCATCCTCACCGGCAGCGGTCCCAAGGCCTTTGTGGCCGGAGCCGACATCAAGGAGTTCGCGCACTTCAGCGTGGAGGAGGGCAAGGCCCTGAGCGCCGATGGGCACCACAAGCTCTTCGACCATGTGGAACGCTTGAACAAACCGGTGATCGCGGCGGTGAACGGCTTCGCTCTGGGCGGCGGACTGGAACTGGCCATGAGCTGTCATTTCCGCGTGGCCAGCGAGAACGCCAAACTGGGCCTGCCCGAAACAGGCTTGGGCGTGATACCCGGCTATGGCGGCACGCAGCGCTTGGCTCGATTGGTTGGAAAAGGCAAGGCCATGGAGATGATCTTCCTCGGCGGCGCGGGCATGATCAAGGCCGATGAAGCCCTGCAATGGGGACTGGTGAACCACGTTGTTGCGCAAGATCAACTCATGGCCAAGTGCATGGAACTCTCTGCGGCCATCGCGAAGAACAGCCCCACGGCATTGGGCGCCGCCATCCGCGCGGTGAACGCCGGTTACGAGCCCGGGGTGAACGGCCTCGCCCGCGAGATCGAGGAGTTCGGCAAGTGCTTCGGAACAGCGGATTTCAAGGAGGGGACGAGCGCGTTCATGGAGAAGCGGAAGGCCGGATTCATGGGCACCTGATGGCATCGCTTACATGGGTTGTCAGTTGCCGGTTGTCGGGAAGAGCGCCACCGGTCCATTCTACCGCACCTGACAACTGACAACCGACAACTGCCCAAATTCCCCCATTGAGCGCCCTCCGCACACTCGCTGGCCAGACGGCCATCTACGGGCTTAGCAGCATCGTTGCGCGCTTCCTCAACTTCCTGCTCACGCCGCTGTACACCAGCAAGGGCGTGTTCCCGCCCGAGGAATACGGGGTGATCACCGCCTTCTACGCTTGGGCGGCTTTCCTTGCCGTGCTGGTCACCTTCGGCATGGAGACCACCTTCTTCCGTTTCGCCAACCGGAAGGAGTTGGACCCGAAGCGCGCCTACGGCACCGCCTTCTTCGCCGTGGCCTTCCTCGCGTTGCCTTTCATGTCGCTGAGCGCACTATTCCCTGATGCCATCGCGGGTGCCATGCGCTACCCCGAACATGGCAAGCTCGTGTGGATGTTGGCCATCGCGCTGGGCCTGGATGCCATGACGGCCATCCCCATGGCACGGCTGCGGCACGAAGGCAAACCCTGGCGCTTCGTGGCGGTGAACATGACCAACATCGGCCTCACCGTGGTGCTGAGCCTCTACTTCTTCGCCTACCGCATGCCGCTCGATCCGGGCATCGATGTCAGCCATGTGTTCCTGATCAACCTGGTGGCCAGCGGGGTGAAGTTCCTGTTGCTGGTGCCGCTGTGGCCGCGCTTCGCACAGTTCGACCGCAAACTGCTGAGGCCCATGCGCACCTTCGCCTGGCCGCTGGCCATCGCGGGCCTGGCCGGCATGGCGAACGAGACCGCCGACCGCGCGGTGATGAAATTCCTGCTGCCAGTCGATATCGCTGATGAACAGCTCGGCATCTACGGCGCTTGCTACAAGCTGGCGGTGATCATCACCCTCTTCATCCAGGCCTTCCGCATGGGCGCCGAGCCCTTCTTCTTCAGCCACGCGAAGGAGAAGAACAGTAGGCAGACCTTCGCCCGGATCATGAACCTCTTCGTGGCCGTGTGCATGGCGGCCTTCCTGGTGGTGATGCTCTTCCTCGACATGTTCAAGTGGTTCATTCCCAACCCGGCCTACCACGAGGGCCTGCGTGTGGTGCCGATCCTTATGCTCGCCAACGTCTTCCTCGGCATCTACTACAACCAGAGCGTATGGTACAAGCTCACGGATCGCACCAAGGTGGGTAGTACGATCAGCCTGATCGGCGCGGGCATCACGCTGCTGCTGCTCTTCGCGCTGGTGCCACGCTTCGGCTACATGGGCGCGGCCTGGGCCACGCTCGCCTGCTATGCGGGCATGGCGGCCATCAGCTACGTGTGGGGGCAGAAGCACTACCCGATCCCCTACAACGTGAGCCGTGTGCTGCTGTACATGGCGGGGGCCGTGGTGCTGTGGTGGGGGGCGGAGCAGGTGGCGCTGGATGGCTTGGTGAAGTACGGGGTGCGCCTGGTGCTGCTCGGCGGCTACCTCGCCGCGATCTGGCGGATGGAGCACTCGGCGCTACGACCTTTGTCCGCATGACCACCCTGACCCAGGATGTTGTGAGCGTCCGCATCATCAACCGTGGCAAGCACCCCCTGCCGGAGTATGCCACGGCACACAGCGCCGGCTTGGACCTCCGGGCCGACCTGGACCAGCCGATCGTGCTCGCCCCCGGACAGCGCGCCCTGATCCCCACCGGCCTCTACCTGGAACTGCCCGAAGGCACCGAGGCCCAGGTGCGTCCCCGCAGTGGACTGGCCTACAAGCACGGGGTCACCGTGCTGAACAGCCCGGGCACCATAGACGCCGATTACCGCGGCGAATTGGGTGTGCTGCTCATCAACCACGGCCAGGAGACCTTCACCGTGCAGGATGGTGAGCGGGTGGCCCAATTGGTGGTGTCCCGGTACGTGCGGGTGGCTTTCGCGGAAAGTGCGGACCTTCGCGGCACTGAACGCGGCTCCGGCGGTTTCGGCCACACCGGCACCCGCTGAGCGAGCGACCAAGCGCATGAAGATCATCGTTCCCATGGCCGGTATGGGCAAGCGGATGCGTCCGCACACCCACACCACCGCCAAGCCCCTGCTGCCCATCGCGGGCAAACCCATCGTGCAACGCCTTGTGGAGGACCTGGCCGCGGTGGCCGGCGAGCCCGTGGAGGAAGTGGCCTATGTCGTACACCCGGCCTTCGGCCCCAAGGTGGAGCAGGGCCTGGTGGACATCGCCGAGGCCGTGGGCGCCAAAGGCACCATCCACTACCAGGAAGTGGCCCTCGGCACGGCCCATGCCATCCTGTGCGCTGAAAACGCCCTCAGCGGCCGCATCATCGTGGCCTTCGCCGACACGCTCTTCCGCGCACAGTTGAAGCTGGACAAGGACTGCGATGGGGTGATCTGGGTGAACAAGGTGGAGGATCCGCGCCCCTTCGGTGTGGTGAAGCTGGACGACCAGGGCATCATCACCGAGTTCGTGGAAAAGCCCCAGCAGTTCGTGAGCGACCTGGCCATCATCGGCATCTACTACTTCGCCGACGGCGAGCGCCTGCGCAAGGAGATGCAGTGGCTGGTGGACAACGACGTGAAGGACAAGGGCGAATTCCAGCTGACCAATGCCATGGAGAACATGAAGCGCAAGGGCGCGCGCTTCAAAGCCGGTGCGGTGGACGTGTGGATGGACTGCGGCAACAAGGACGCCATGGTGGACACCAACACCAAGGTCCTCGGCTTCCTGGGCGCCGACCCGAAGCTGGTGAGCACCAAAGGGGCGCGTGTGAACAGTGTGGTCATACCACCGTGTTTCATCGGCGACGATGTGTCGCTGAACAACTGTGTGGTGGGTCCCAACGTTTCCATCGAGAGTGGCGCGGAGATCAGCGATAGCGTGGTACGGAATTCGATCCTGCGTACGGGGGTGCGTGTACGGAATGCCGTGATCGACAACAGCATGCTCGGCGAGCGCTCCATCGTCAACGGCAGCGCACTGGACCTGAGCCTCGGCGACGACAGCACCCTGGGTTGATCCCGGCCCCAACGACCAACATGCGCCCCGAACGCCACCTGCACATCTGCCTGCTGCCCTTGATGCTGATCACAGCGGCCTGCGGCGGTGCGCGGCAGGCCACTGTGAAGGAGCCGGCTGCCGAGGGGGATGCGCGCGCCATGGCCATGGGCCAGGACAAGCGCGCGCAGGCCATGCGGCAATTCATGGAGGCCACACAGGCCCGGCTGGCCGGTCAACCGGACAAGGCCATTCCGCTCTACCTGCAATGCCTGCGCACCGATCCGAACAACGCCGCCGCGCACTTCGAACTGGCCAAGATCTACCACCAGAAGCAGAACCCCACAGAGGCCCTGGAGCATGCCAAGCAAGCCGCCCTGAAGGGCAAGGACGTTATCTGGTACCGCTTCCTGCTGGCCGATATGCACCAGCAGAACCTGCAGTATAATGAGGCGATCGCGGTCTACCGCGGCATCATCAACAAGTGGCCCGAACGCCACGAGGTGTACTTCGACCTGGCCAACACCTTGGCCTACACCGGCCAGGTGGGCGAGGCCGTGAAGGTCTACGCCGAAATGGAGAAGCGATTCGGCCTATCCGAGGAGATCATCATGCGGCAATTCGGCATGCTGGCCGCCGCCGGCAGGTTGGACGAGGCGGAAAAGCTGGTGAAGCGTGCCGCGGAAGCGCATCCCAAGGAGGCCAGCTACCAAGGCTTGCTTGGCGAACTGTACGACCGGCGCGGCGAACACGACAAGGCCCTGGCACAATACCTGAAAGCCCTGGACCTGGACCCCGGCAACAGCATGATGCGCATCGGGCTGGCCGAGCACTACTACGCCACGGGCAAGCACCAGGAGGCCTTCGACCAACTGGAACAGGCCTTCCTGGACCCCGAAATGGACATCGACGCCAAGATGCAGGTGCTCATCGGCTTCTTCGAGATGAGCAATTTCGAGGGCCAGGACCCGGCCGACCGGCCCACGCTCATCCGCCGCAGCTACGCGCTGATCGAAGCGCTGGAATTGGCACACCCCGAGAGCGGCAAGCCGCACACCATCCACGGCGATTTCTTGCTGCGCGACGGCAAGCTGGAAGAGGCGCGCGAACAATTCATCATCGCGCTGCGGCACGAGCGTGACCGTTTCCCCATCTGGATGCAGGTGATGCAACTGGACCTGCAACTGGGGGACCACGCATCCCTGCACCAGCACGCCAGCGAGGCCGCCGAACTCTTTCCCCTGCTTCCCGAGGCCCATCTCTTCAACGGCATCGCGCTGTCGCGGCTGGGACGCCACGAAGAGGCCATCGAAGCCCTGATCGCCGGGCGCGACCTGGTGGTGGACAACCGGCCGCTGGAGGCCCAGTTCTGGAGCAGTTTGGGCGACGCCTACAACGAGTCGCGTCAGTTCGCGAAGAGTGATGCCGCCTTCGACAAGGCGCTCGCGTTGGTCCCGGACGACCCCACCACACTGAACAACCACGCCTACTACCTGAGCGTGCGCAATGAGCAACTGGAGAAGGCGGCCCGCATGAGCGGGCGCAGCAACGATCTGGCGCCGGGGCAGACCTCCTTCCAGGACACCTACGCCTGGGTGCTCTTCCGCCAGGGCAAGTTCGACGAGGCCCGCACCTGGATCGAAAAGGCCATGGCTTCCGGCGGCGATGACGAAGGTGTGATCGTGGAGCACTACGGCGATATTCTCTACCAATTGGGCGATACCAAGGGCGCGATGGAACAGTGGCGGCGGGCGGCGGAGCTGGGAGGTGCCAGCGATGCCCTGGGTCGCAAGATCAAGGAAGGCCGGTGGCTGGAATGAACATGGGCGGCCGGTCTGTGCTGCTGGTGGCGCTGGTCGCCACCGCGGCATGCAAGAGTGGCAAGCCCCTGCCCATCATCGGCGGCGAGATCCCCGCCCGCTCGGCGGAACGCATCCTGGAACGCGCCCTCACCCATGAGCGGGACACCATCCGCTACTACAGCGCACGTGCGTCGGTGAGTGTGAAGCTGTCCGATTCCGGCCGCTCTTTCAAGGCCCACATCCGCTCTGTGGAGGACAGCGCGGCCTGGATCAGCGTGGTGCCGGCGCTGGGCATCGAGGTGGCCCGCATACTGCTTACCGCGGACAGCCTTTTCATCATGGACAAGCTGGCCGACCAGTACTTCGTGGGCGACACGGCGGCGGCGGCCACCAAATTCGGTGTGCGCCCCAGCCTCGCCCTGCTCCAGCAGGCGCTGCTCGGCAAGGCCATCGGACTCGATCCCGAGGAGAAATACCGCAGCGATCGCGAGGACGGGCAATACCTGCTCACCAGTCGTGAAAAGCGCCGCTTCATCCGCGCCGCGGAAGAGGTGACCCCTGTGGATACGCTGGTCCGCGAACCCGGCATGCCCGAACGCCGCCTGGAGCG
The DNA here is from genome assembly GCA_026129465.1 of Flavobacteriales bacterium. Taxonomy (NCBI): domain Bacteria; kingdom Pseudomonadati; phylum Bacteroidota; class Flavobacteriia; order Flavobacteriales; species Flavobacteriales bacterium. Next base: position 2,588,287 of record JAHCIA010000001.1, on the reverse strand, counting down.
CACCCTGCGCAAGGCCGAGGAGAAGGAGGCGATCGTCATGCGCTACTGGTTCGAGCCGGAGGATTTCCGCGTGACCCGCGTGCAGATCGCCGACCTGGTGCGCGACCAGACCGCCGATGTGCGTTATGAAGAGCGTGGCGGTCCGGAGGAGGGCCTTCTGCCCTCACGCATACGCATCACACTGAGCGAACCGGGCAGGCAGGCCAGCGGCACCTTCGAACTATCGCGTATCAGCGCCACAGGCCCCCTGCAGATGAACTTCCGGATCCCCGAGAAATTCACCCCCATGCCCTGAGCCATGCGCACCGTGCGACGAACGCTCCAACCATTGATGCGCCCCGCATTGGTGCTTGTGTTCTGCGTGCTCTCAGCGCTGGCGTTCCCGCAGAACCGCAAGGAACTGGAGAAGAAGCGCGAAGCGCTCGACAAGCAGATCCGCACCACCACGGCGCTGATCGAACAGGCACGCAAGGAACAACGCGTGACACAGGAACAACTGGCCCTGCTGGAAAGCCAGATCCGCGCGCGTGAACAACTCATCTCCACCATGAACGGCGAACTCCGCCGGATCGATGGGCGCATCGCCGAGGACGAGCAGATGGTCGCCTCACTCAACGCCGATCTGGAAGCCCTGAAGGAGGAGTATGCGCGCATGCTGCTCTTCGCCTACCGCAACCGAAGCGCATACGACCGCCTCAGCTACGTCTTCGCCGCCGCGGATTTCCAACAGGCCTTCCGGCGCAGCCGCTATCTGAACCAGATCGCCGAAGGGCGGAAGCGCCAGGCCGCCCTGATCGATGAGACCCGCGAGGCCATCGAAGCACGGCTGGCCTCGTTGAAGGAACAGCGCGCCGAAAAGGACCGTCTGCTGGGGCAGCAGCAAAGCGAGAAACAACGGCTCGCAGGCGACCGCAACGTGCGGCAGAGCGCGCTGACCGGGTTGCAGAAGGAGGAGGGCCGGCTGCGCGAGACCCAGCGGCGACAGGAGCAGCAACGCAAAGAACTGAACGACGCCATCCGCAAGGCCATAGAGGCCGAACTGAAACCCAAGCCGGGCAGTGGTGCCGCAGCCGGCGGCAAACTGGATATCAGCCTCACGCCCGAGGCCAAGGAGCTCAATGCCGATTTCGAGAAGAACAAGGGCAAGTTGCCCTGGCCGGTGGAAAAGGGCGTGATCACCAGTGGCTTCGGCAAACAGAACCACCCGGTGCTCCCCGGCATCATCATCGAGAACAATGGCGTGGACATCACCACCGAGAAGGGCGCGAATGTGCGGGCCGTGTTCCGCGGCGAGGTCACCAGCGTGATCGTGATGCCCGGCGCCGGCAAGGCGGTCATCATCGGCCATGGTGTGTACCGCAGTGTGTACAGCAACCTGCGCGAGGTGAGCGTGACCAAGGGCCAGAAGGTGGACACCAAGCAGGTGATCGGCACGGTGCTCACCGATGACGATGGAAGCAAGGCCCACCTGGAGATCTGGAAGGTGACCCCGGATGGTCTGGTGAAGGTGGATCCGGCCCATTGGCTCTTCCGCTGAGCGGGAACCCTGCCGATATTCGGCGCGCGGGACCGGAAGCCCGCGCTACCTTTGGCCTCCGTACCCCCAAGCCCCATGGCCATGACCTCACTTCCACTTTCCATCCTGCTCGGCTGGGTGGGCCCCTGGCAGATCATCCTCATCGTGCTGGTGGTGCTGCTCCTTTTCGGCGGCAAGAAGATCCCCGAACTCATGCGCGGGCTGGGCCAGGGCATGAAGGAGTTCAAGGACGCCAGCAAGGACGCCAAGGGGGAGCCCAAGAAGGAGGACGGGAAGTAAGCCCATGGCCGACACCCTGAGCGATGCCCGCGCCAAGCTGGCGCAGGGCGCCACCGTGGTGGCCGCCACGGAACAGGCGCTTGCCAAAGCCCGCGAGGCCGGAGAATTGAACGCATTCCTGGAACTCTTCGCTGGCAGCGCCATGGAACAGGCCTCCCAGGTTGACGCTCGGGTTCGGGCGGGTTCCGCAGGGCCCTTGGCGGGTCTTGTCATCGCGCTGAAAGACAACATCTGTTACAAGGGCCACCGGGTCGGCGCAGCCTCGCGCATCCTGGAAGGCTTCACCAGCCTGTACAGCGCCACCGCCGTGGAACGCCTGCTCGCCGCCGACGCGGTGATCATCGGCCGAACCAATTGCGACGAGTTCGCCATGGGCAGCAGCAACGAGAACAGCGCCTACGGCCCGGTGTTGAACCCGCTCGATAAGAGCATGGTGCCCGGCGGCAGCAGCGGCGGTTCGGCCGTGGCCGTGGCGGCAGGCATCGCTCATGCCGCCCTCGGCAGCGATACCGGGGGCTCCATCCGACAGCCCGCCTCCTTCACCGGCACCGTGGGTTTCAAGCCCACCTATGGCCGGATCAGCCGCCATGGCCTCATCGCCTTCGCCAGCAGCTTCGACCAGATCGGTCCCTTTACGCGTGATGTGCCCACCGCCGCCGCCTTGTACGTGACCATGGCGGGGCGGGACCCGAAGGACAGCACCACCAGCCGCAGGCCCGTGGAGCGGGTGACTTTGGAACATCCGGGCAAGCTGCGCATCGGCTACTTCCGCGAAGGGCTCCAGCGGGCCGGCATGGACCCCGAGGTCGTGGCGCACTTGCAGGACAGGATCGACCGGCTGAAGGCGGAAGGCCACACCGTGGAGCCGGTGGAAGTGCCACTGCTGGACCACCAGGTGCCCACCTACTACATCCTGGCCACGGCCGAAGCGAGCAGCAACCTGGCCCGCTTCGATGGCATCCACTACGGCCACCGCAGCACCAGGGCCCAAGGCGTGGACGAGACCTACCGGCTCAGCCGCACCGAAGGCTTCGGAGCCGAGGTAAAGCGCCGGATCCTCCTGGGCACCTTCGTGCTCAGCGCCGGCTACTACGATGCCTACTATGCCCAGGCCCAACGCGTTCGCCGCATCCTGCGCGATCGCACACTGGCCGCTTGCAAGACCTACGACCTGCTGATGGGCCCCACCTGCCCTGGCACCGCTTTCGCCCAAGGCGCGGTAAAGGATCCCGTGGCCATGTACCTGCAGGACATCTTCACCGTGCAGGCCAACCTCACCGGCACGCCCGCGGTCAGCATGCCCACCGGAACGCACAGCAACGGGCTGCCCTTCGGCATCCAGTTGATGGCGGCGCCCTTTGAGGAGGCGAAGCTGCTCGCCGCCGCGCACCACCTGTTCGCTTGAGGCGTGCTTCCACACGCGATCGTGGACGAGGAACGGCCACAACAAGCCAGGCCGCCGCGCGTACTAAGGGTACCTTCGGCTCTGCCGATACAACCGATGCGGAACATGCCCTCTCTTCGATACTTCGCCCTGCTCGCGGTCCTTCCCTGCGCCCTGCTCCGGGCGCAGGATGATGGCGATCCCGATGCGCGCCCCGTGCGCCTGCCGCCCGACGACCCCGTGGTGGCCCGCCTGGATGAACTGGCCATGCTGCCCTGGATCAAATACGCGCGCTTCACCACCGATACGGCACACCACAACCGGCATGGCTTCGCTGCGGACGAGGTGCCCTCCTGGCCGGAGGAGACCATGCGCCACCGGCTGGCCGTGCTCGATGCCGCCACGCCCTTCGACCTCACCTACAACCGGGTGGTACAGAGCTACATCGACCTGTACGTGGTGCGCAAGCGCGAAATGAGCGGCCGCATGCTGGGCCTTGCCGAACTCTACTTCCCCGTATTCGAGGAGGCGCTGGACCGGCACGGCATTCCGCTGGAGATGAAATACCTCGCCGTGGTGGAGAGCGCGCTCAACCCCGCCGCGCGCAGTCGCGCCGGAGCAGTGGGCTTGTGGCAGTTCATGCTGCCCACAGGCAAGCTCTTCGGCCTGCATGCGGACAGCTACATCGATGAGCGGCACGATGTGTACAAGAGCACCGAGGCCGCCTGCCGATACCTGAAGTACCTGTACAAACTCTATGACGATTGGGAGATGGCCATGGCCGCATACAACTGCGGGCCGGGCAACGTCAACAAGGCCATCCGGCGCAGCGGTGGCCAGAAGAACTACTGGACCATCTACGAACACCTGCCCCGCGAGACCCGCGGCTACGTGCCCGCCTTCATCGCGGTGAACTACCTCTTCACGCACCACGCCGACCACAACATCTATCCCGTGAGCCCCACCTACTGCAGTTACGAGATGGACACCGTGCAGGTGTGCTTTCCGCTCGATCTCGCCAACGCTGCACGCTTCATGGGCGCATCGGAAGAGGAGATGTTGCTGATGAACCCCACCTTCAAGCGCGGCATCGTGCCCGATGTGGAGCACCCTGTGACACTCTACCTGCCACGCGAAATCGCCGGTCAATTCGTGGGGCATGAGGACAGCTTGCGCTACCAGTACCTGAGCAACAACAAGGCCCCTGCCTTGTCCACGCACGCCCCAGCCGGTCCAGCGGTACAGGCCCGGCCGGCAGCGGGCGCGAACCAGGACCGCACACATACGGTGCGCAGTGGCGAATCGCTGGGCGTGATCGCCAGGAAGTACGGCGTGAGCGTGACCGACCTGAAGCGATGGAACGGGCTGCGCAGCGACATGATCCGCGCAGGACAGAAGCTCGTGGTGCAGCAAGGTCCCAAAGCATGATGCCGCGATCCGTCGTGTTGGTCATGCCCTGCCTCTTGCTGGCGATGGCGTGCGGCGGTGGCGGCACCCACCTGCCGGAAGCCGCGGGTGGCCAAGGCGAAGTGCTGGTGGTGATGTCCAAAGGACACTGGGAGGGCGCACCGGGCGCCGCGGTGCGCAGCATCCTGGAACAACCCATCATGGGCCTGCCGCAACGCGAGGCGCGCTTCAAGGTGGCGCAGACGACATCCGAGAATTTCAGCGGCCTGTTGAGCGTGCATCATTCGGTGCTGTATGCCGCCATTGGTGGTGAGGCCGACAGCACGGGCGCCGGCATGTACCGCGATCGACATGCGCGCGGACAATTGCTGGTGCGCATCGCCGCGCGTGACCCCGACACCTGGATCGCCTTGATGCAACGTGAAGGACCCGATGCCGCGGAACAATTCGACGAGCACCAGCGCGGGCGTGTGGCCGCACGCCTGCGCAAGGAGCGCGATGCCGCGATCGCGAGCAGCATCCAAACGGCCTTTGGGATCGACCTCGACATCCCCGGCGGATACCGCGTCGTCAGACAGGAAAAGGACTTCGCATGGCTGCAACGCGATCGCTTGATGAGCGGCGGCGGACTGGAACACAACGTGATAGAAGGCGTGCTCATCCACAGACACCCCTACACCAGTGACAGTACGTTCACTGTTCCGTACCTGGTGGAACTGCGCGACGCCACCACACGCGCCTTCGTCGAGGGCCCGAAAGAGGGGTCCTACATGATCGTACAGCGCGGTTTCGAAGGTCTCGACCTGATGCCGGGGGGCCACGCCACCAGACTGGACGGGCGCTTCGCCTACGTGATGCACGGCCTCTACGGCATGCACGGCGCCAAGATGGGCGGGCCTTTCGTGAGCCTCTCCACGATCGACGAACGCGACAACACGCTGCTTGTCGTGGAGGGGTTCGCCTACGCGCCGCAATTCGACAAGCGCGAGTACATGCGCGAACTGGAAGCGCTCGTTTTCTCGCTGCGCTTCGCTGGCGACGCATCTCCTTGACGGCCAACGACAAGGATCGGGTGGCGCATTCCGTTATCAACAGCGGCGCCACATCTGTTGAAATTTACCCCGCACATGCCTTGATGCATGGCTGTACTTTTCACGTGCATCCGATCGGCAACATGGAATTCTCCCACCTCCGCCAGTTCGCGCACAAGCACTGCCGCTTCAAGCTCCGCTCGGGCAAGGAGGTGTACGGCGTGGTGTGGGAGGTGGAGAGCACCGACCGTCATGGCCAGGGCCAGGACACCAAGCACTTGTTCTTCGCCAGCGTGCGCGACTACGAGCGCTTGCAGCGCGAAGGCACCCCTGTGCATGTGATCCCCATGCGGCCCGAGGAGATCGTCTGGGCCGAGAGCCTCGCGAGCTGACCCCGCTATCCTGCAAGTCCCGCCTGCCACAGCAGGAACGCGTAATTCAGGGCCACCTCCTTCAACCGCTCGAATCGCCCTGAGGCCCCACCGTGGCCCGCGTCCATGTTGGTGTGCAACAGGATCGGCGCATCGCCCTGCTGGTGGCGGCGCAGGCGCTGCACCCATTTGGCGGGTTCCCAGTACTGCACCTGGCTGTCGTGGAAGCCCGTGGTGACGAGCATCGCGGGGTAGGTGGCGTCGCGCACATTGTCGTAGGGCGAATAGGACAACATGCGCTCGTACGCATCCTTGTCCTTCGGGTCGCCCCATTCATCGAACTCGCCGGTGGTGAGGGGTATGCTGTCATCGAGCATGGTGTTGACCACGTCCACGAAAGGCACCTCGGCCACGGCTCCTTTCCACAACTCGGGGCGCATGTTCACCACGGCGCCCACGAGCAACCCGCCCGCGCTGCCACCCATGCAAAAGAGTCGCTTCGGGTCCGCATAACGCTCCTTCACCAGATGATCGGCACAATCGATGAGATCCGTGAAGGTGTTCATCTTGTGTTCCATGCGGCCGTTCTCGTACCAGGCGCGCCCCAACTCTTCGCCACCGCGGATGTGCGCGATGGCGAACACGAAGCCGCGGTCCATCAGGCTCAGGCGCGCACTGCTGAATCCGGGATCGATGCTGTAGCCATAGCTGCCGTATCCATAGAGCAACAGCGGTGAGGACCCGTCGATCCGGGTGCCCTTGCGGTACACGATGCTCACCGGCACACGCGCGCCATCACGCGCCGGTGCCCAGATGCGCTCGCTCACATAATCCTCCGGCGAGAAGGTGCCGAGCACTTCCTGCTGCTTCAAGAGGATGTCCGTGGAAGCGTCCATGTCATGCTCATACACGCTGCTGGGCGTGGTCATGCTGGTGTAGCCGTAGCGCAGCAGGTGCGTGTCCCATTCCGGGTTGGTGCCCGTGTAGGCCATGTACGCGGGATCGTGGAAGGCGATCTCATGTTCTCGGCCATTGCGCAGGTCCTGGATGCGCAGATGGGTCAAACCCTCCTTCCGCTCGCTGAAGACCAGGTGATGACGGAACACATCCACATCCTCCAACAGCACATCCTCGCGGTGCGGCAGTACCTCCCGCCATTTGCGCTTGTCGCGTGTGTCGCTTTCGGCGCATTCCATCAACCGGAAGTTCCGCGCCTTCCAATTGGTGACGATGTACCACTTGCCCGGCTTCCCATCGTGCGCGGGCACATGCATGGCGGTGTGCTCATGCTCCGGTTCGCGCGGCAGGAACACACGGAATCCGCCCAGCGGCTCCTCCACGGGCAGATAGTGGTACTCGCTGCTCATGGTGCTCTCCGTCACGATGATCACCATGCGGTCGGTCCGGCTGCGGTACACATCGCAACTGAATGCCGGGTCCTTCTCCTCGTAGACCACTTCGTCGGTGGCGGGGTCGGTGCCCATCACATGCCGGTAGATCCGGTAGCTGCGCAGTGTGTGGTCCTTGCGCGGATAGAACACATGGCGGTCGTCGGCCCACGCGCAACCACCCCCGGTGTTCGTGATCACATCGGGCAGGTCCCTGCCGGTGGCCAGGTCGCGGAAGCGCACCTCATACTGGCGCCGGCCCACCCGGTCCACGCTGTAGGCCACAATGCCGTTGCCGGGCGCCACATCATAGTCGCCCAGATCGAAGAAGCTCGACCCCTCGGCCAGCTTGTTCTCGTCCAGGATGTCCACCTCCGGCGATCCCACTTCATCCTTGCGGCGCACATGGATCGCATACTCCTTCCCTTCCTCGAAGCGATGGTGGTACCAATACCCGTTCTCCCGGTAGGGCACGCTCATGTCGGTCTCCTTGATGCGTCCCTTCATCTCCAGGAAGAGGTCCTCGCGCAGCTGCTTCACAGGATGGAGCACCGCTTCGGTGTAGGCGTTCTCAGCCTCCAGATGGGCGACCACCTCGCGGGTATGCGCATCGGGCTCGGCGGCGTTCCGTTGCTCCTCGCTCAGGCGCATCCAATGGTACTCATCGATACGCGTGTGACCATGCGCGGTGATCGCATGATCCTTCTTGACGGCCACGGGTGGTGTGGCCAGGATGGTCTCTTCCATGTTCGTTCCGGAATGGCAGGCGATGGCCCCGAAGGCGATGCCTGCGATGATGGGCGAATGGCGCATGCGGAATGGGATGGGCGAAAGTAGCTGGAAGCGGTGGCCCTCAGTGGAGCATGCGCCGCAACATGTCCGGGGACCGCAGTTCACCCATGCCTTCCACATGCAGGCGGAAATAGAGCAGCAGGTGGTCCAGAAGTTCACGGCGCATGGCCGATGGCAGCGGCGGATCGGGCGACCGTTGGAGATCCGCGTCCAACAAGGAGGCCAGGGCTTTGCTCAGTGGAGGTCCAAGGGCATGGCCGCTCGGCGGTGGTCCTTGGGTGAAGTGCCCTTCGCGCAGATCGAAGTGGTCCTCTCCCGCCTGTGGAGCTTCCGGATGGAAGCCCAGATGACCCGAAAGCCCGACCAGGAACACCAGTGGAAAGTGGCGTACCTCGGGTGCTGAGTCCAAGGCTTCCAGGGCCTCATGCACGAAGGTGTCCAGCGGTGCGTCCGGCGATTCCACGCGGAGCACCCTGTACAGCACCTCCTGCACGAAGAGCGCGATGGCCCCGCGCAGGGGGTCGCGCGCAAGGTGCAGGTAGGGGCGGTCCACGCGCAGTTCAAGCAGTGGATGGATGTCGCGATCGGGACGCTCTTCGGCCACCAGTTCGATGCGTGTGAGGGGCTGCAACGCCGCCTCCGGCACGCCGCGCTTGCCGCCAGAGCGCACGAGGTAGGAACGCGCGCCGTGTCCGGTGGTCCACGCCTTCAACACCAGGGTGCGGTCGCCATGCCGGATGGTGCGCAGCACCACGGCACGCGTGGCGACAGGCCTTGGCCGTTGTGCGTTCATCGGTGCGACGCCATCACCGCACCACCAGCAACTTGGTGTTGCACTTGGTGTTGCCGAAACGGTCGGCCACGAACACGAGGTAGACCCCCGTGGCCACGCGCATGCCCGACATGTCGGTGCCGTTCCAGATGGCCTGGCCGCCCAGTGAGGTGGTGCGGTACACCAGGTTGCCGGCCACATCGGTGATCTTCACTTCACTGTCGCGCACCAGGTCCGTGATGGCGATGGGGCCGGTGTAATTCTCGTGCACCGGATTGGGGAAGACCTTGGCGCAGCGGTTCTCGAACCCCCCGGCGATGGCGTCGCTGCGGTAGCTGATGATGCCGCGCGCCGTGCCGAAGAAGACCTCGCCGTTGTCGCCATCGATGACGATGCTGGTGATGCTGTTGCTGGGCAGCGGACTGTTCACCTCGTTGAAGCGGGCCTCCTGCTGGCGCCCGTCGGCGCTGATGAGGAAGACCCCGCTGCTTTGCGTGCCGATCCACTTGCGGTTGGCGCCGTCCACCGCTATGGCCGTCACCTCTTCGGTCTCCAGCAGGATCTGGATGTTGCCGTCCTGCTCGATGAGGATCTGCTGCGCATCGAAGCCGCTCTCGTTGAACACGTTGCCGGGATTGTAGAAAACGGCCACGCCCTTGTTGGTGCCCACCCAGATCTGGCCTTCGAGATCTTCCGCGATGGCGAACACGTCGTTGGTGGGCAGGCCGCCCGAGCCGGTCTGGTTGTTGAGTACGCGGTAGCGGTCATCGCTGGTGCTCTCGATCGTGCCGCCGTCATCGAAGACCAGGATCCCGTTGCCACGCGGCCGGATGATCCACTTGTAGCCATTGGTCGCCGCCAGGATGTCGCCCAGAAGGAAGTTGCTGTTGAGCACGCCACCGGGCGAGAAGTTCTTCCAGGTTCCCGACCGGGTCTTCACCGCCACGCACGCCGGGTTGTATGGGTTGGTGATCCACAGGTCGCCGTTGCGGTCGAACGAAAGACCGCCGATGTTCACCTTGCCCGCGGGACCACCCGATTCATTTTGAAGGCTGCTGTTGGTGGCGTTGTAGATGGTGTATGGCTCCCGGCCCCGGAACTCCAGCAGACCCTCCTCCCAACTCCCCGCGAACGCGATGGAGGGGTCCCGCGGATCCACGGCCACGGCCATGATGTCGTTCACCGCGCCGGCGAAGTCGTTCACACCCAGCATGAAGGGGCTGTTCTCCCAATCATGGGTGCGCCACACGCCAATCTGATAGTGGTGCACCCCTTCCTTGTGGAAGCTGTTCGTCCAGTTGCTCTCCACCGAACCGGTGGCCACGTACATGGCCCCACCCGACGCAGCCATGCGGTAGGCGCTGGGTGCCCGAGGTCCGTTGGGCGCCACGTTGTAGCCGACGTTGAAGCCCTGCGCCCGCACCAGGCCGAGTTTCGTGTCGGACACCCAGAGTTCATTGCCGTCCGCCAGGGCCCGCGTGGGGTTGCAGAAGGTGTTCGCATAGCCGTACTGGAAAGCGATCTCTGTGAGGTCGGGATCGTAGGTGTGGATGTCGCTCTTGTGCGGCACGATCAGGCGCTGCCCGTCGGCGGAGACGTGCATGCGCAGGTTCCGCCGGCCATAGAGTGGGCTGAAGCGCTCCACGCTTTCGTTAAGCACCAGGAGCAGGGTGTCCCCCTCGGGCAGGTTGGAGCGGTAGTTCACCAGCAGGCGCCCGCCGAAGGAGGCCAGCGTGTTGAAGGGACCGTTGGCCATGGTCTCCGGCAGGTCCGTGCGCTTCTTCCAATTGGTGAAGGAGGCCAGATTGTTCGCACCGCGCCAGGCCACGAACAGGCCGGTCTGGGTAGCGGCGTAGATGGAGTCGTTGTGGAAGACGATATCATTCACGCGCACCTGACCACCCTCCGGGCCTATGAACCAGGTCTCGCGGACTTCGCGCTGGGCCAGATCCACCACCACGATGCCGAAGCCGCAGCCGAGGTAGGCGATGACGCCTTCCATGTAGGCGCAGTTCACGCTCTTGTCGCCCAGGATGCTGCTGCGCTTGATGTCACCCATGTTGAAGGAGCCGCCACTGCGCAGCAGGTCCAGGTTGCCGTTGCTGTAGTGCACCACCAGCATCCCCAGCGTCTCGTTCCAAGCCAACCCGCTGATGCCCACATCGCTCAGCAGGTTCACCTTGGAGATCCGCTCGATCTCGCCGGTTGGCGGATGGTAGCTGAACAGGGCCGTGGTGGTGGCGCTGTACACCTTGCCGCCGCCCTGCGCCACGGAGATGGCCTCCAAGTAGGGGAAGTGGTCGCGCCAGGTGCCTATGGGACCCATGTCCTGGGCCAGAAGGTTCGGGGCAAGGTGCAGGGCGGTGATGAGCGGAACAAGTGATCGGGCACGCATGGGTCTTCGGACGGCACTGCTCACAACGTGATCGGGGCCGGATCGGTATGGGGCAAGATAAGCCGGGCCTTGTGAGGCGCCCGGCAATTCTCTTGGGTATGACAAACCCCTGAACGGCCGACGCCCCGTGGCCGGGGCGTCGGAAGATCGAGGTCGCGTGCGGATTCGAACCGCAGTAGCAGCTTTTGCAGAGCTGTGCCTAACCCCTCGGCCACGCGACCTTGCATGCGTTCTTCAAGGGACCGCGAATATAGGACTGTGCCGCCACGCCGGGCCAGTGGTCCAAGGGCTTCAGCCCTCCACCGTATAGGCCACCTGCTCCACCGCACCGGCCACCGGAGGGTGCTCCTTCACCACCCGCACAAGCCATCGATGCGGCGCAGGCCATTCCTCCTTCAAGGCGTCGAGTATCCGCCGGGCCACATGCTCGATCAGGTCGGCGCGGAGGGCCATTTGCTCCCGCACGATCGCCGTCACACGGCCATAGTCCACGGTGTCGGCCAGCTTGTCGGACCGCTCGGCGGAAGCGAAGTCCCCCTCCACATGCACGTCCACTTGGAAATGCCCTCCGATGCGCGCTTCCTCCTCCAGGCAGCCATGGTAGGCGAAGACCCGGATGCCGTTGACCTCGATCAGGCCCATGCGCGGCATTGTTCCAGCCCTGCCCGAAGGCGATCCACCACCTCGTCGCGGCCCAGCAGTCCGCTCACATCGAACATGCCCGGCCCCTGCATGCGACCGGCCACGAAGAGGCGGTAGAGTGGCATCACCTGGCCCACCTTCATACCACTGGTGGCCAGGGCTCGGTTGAAGGTCGCCTCGAAGTCGGAGCTCGCGGGACTCGCGGGGTGCTTGGATAGCTCGGCGATGTATGCTTCGATGACGGCGCCGGCCTCCGGCTTCCAGCGCTTGCGCAGCTCAGCTTCGGCCTCGGCGTTGTTCTTCAATGGCGAGCCGCTGGTGAACAGGTAGACGCCCTCCAGCATATCGTCCACGAACGTCGCGCGCTCCTTCAGCAGGGCGGCCGCCGCAGTGGCGCGATCCGCGCTGGCCGTGATCCCGCGTTCCGCCAGTTTCCCGCGCAACTGTTCGCCCAGCTCGGCATCCGGCCGCATGCGCAGGTATTGCTGGTTGAACCACTTGGTCTTCTCCGGATCGAACCGGGCGCCGCCCTTGTGCACGCGGTCCAGGTCGAAGTATTTCACCATGTCGGCCATGGACATCAACTCGATGTCGCCGCCGGGGTTCCAGCCCAGGAGCGCCAGCATGTTGATAAAGGCCTCTGCGTAGTAGCCGCGCTCCCGGTAACCACTGCTCCTCTCCCCGCTTGTGGGGTCCAGCCAGTCCAGCGGGAACACCGGGAAGCCGAGCCGGTCACCATCGCGCTTGCTGAGCTTGCCGTTGCCATCGGGCTTGAGGATCAATGGCAGGTGGGCGAAGACGGGACGCTCCCAGCCGAAGGCCTCGTAGATGAGCACATGCAGCGGAGCACTCGGCAACCACTCCTCGCCACGGATCACATGGGTGATGCGCATCAAGTGGTCGTCCACGATGTTGGCCAGGTGGTAGGTGGGCATGCCGTCGCTCTTGAACAGCACCTTATCATCCAGGTTGCTGCTCTGCACCGTCACCCACCCGCGTATGGCATCCTCGAAGCGCACCTCCTGGTGGCGCGGCAACTTCAGCCGAATGACATGGTCATCACCACGCGCCAGTCGCTCCTTCACGTCATCCGCGCTGAGCGAGAGGCTGTTCTTCATGTGCTCGCGCGTCACCGCATTGTAGGCCGGCGCGGCTGACCCTGCGGCCTTCAGTCGTTCGCGCATGGCCTCCAGTTCCTCGGGCGTATCGAAGGCATAGTAGGCCTTGTCGTCCGCGATCAGCTGGTCGGCATACTGGCGGTAGAGCTCCTTGCGCTCGCTTTGGCGGTAGGGGCCATCGGGGCCGGGGTTCCAGGGGCTGGCATCGGGCGTGAGCCCGCACCAGTCCAGCGCCTCGCGGATGTAGTCCTCCGCACCGGGCACAAAGCGCGCCTGATCGGTGTCCTCGATGCGCAGCAGGAATTCTCCGCCGTGCTTGCGGGCGAAGAGGTAGTTGTAGAGGGCGGTGCGCACCCCGCCCATGTGCAGGGGGCCCGTGGGGCTGGGTGCGAAACGGACGCGGACGGACATGGTGATGGGCCTTGCGACGAAGCGCGAAAGTACGGGGCCCTGTTCACGGGTACCTTCGTGAAGCATGGATGTCCCTGTGCGGTCGTCGTCCGGTCATGGGCCCAAGGCCCTGCTCGCGGTCTTCCTGCTGGCCTTGGCACCCCGCCTACTTGCGGTGTTCCAGCATCTGCATGCGGGCGTGGACCTGCGGAACGACCCCACCATGTACCTGACCCTGGCTGAGAACCTGCGCCACGGCGTGTTCTCCATGTTCCACCCGCTGGACATCCCGGACACGATCAAAATGCCGGGGTACCCGTTGTTGATCCGGTGGCTCGGCGGGAACGTTACGCCGGTCCTCCTGCTGCAGGCCTTGGTATCCGCGGCCAAAGCGCCGATGGTGGCGCTGCTGGCCATGCGCGTGGGCATCACATCGCGCTTCGCCCTTGGGGCCGGGAGTCTCATGGCCTTGGAACCGATGGACATCCTGCTTTGCGCCCAAGTGATGACTGAGACCTGGTTCACCACCGTTCTGCTCGGTGCGGTGCTGCTCCTGACCCGGGGAGCGCGGTGGACGACGTTGCTGGCATCCGCGTGCTTCTTCGCCGCGGCGGCCTGGATCAGGCCCAACGGCGCCTGGCTTATTCCGGCGGCGGCTATCCTGGGCTGGTCCGCCATCCATCGGTCATGGAGCAGGGCCTTGGTCTTCCTCGCAGCCGGGCTCTTGCTGGTGTTGCCTTGGGCATTGCGCAACCAGCGCGCACTGGACCGCTTCTACCTCGGCGATGGCGGTGTGGTGGCGGCCGCCTATTACCAAGTGCCCGATGTGCTGCGTGCCGCTGGTGATCCTGCTGCCAGCGGGCGATCGGCAAGGCTGCACCGCAAGGCCGCCGCCACCGATTGGGAAGACCGCCCGGGTTTCCACGCCTTCTTTGATGACCTGCGCGCCGAGGCCTGGAGCACCTTCCGGCAACATCCGATCACCTGGCTGCGCGTGCAGGCCATGAAAGCACTCCGCATCTACCTGGCACCTGGGCGCGGCCACGTGCGGCTGATCTTCCGTGCAGGTGGTCCGGTGCCCGGTTTATTGCTGGCCTGGTCGGCGCTGTTCGTTGGCCTGCTCGTGCTGGCACTGCCGTTCTGGATCCGATGGGCGAGGCGGCTCGGCGCGGTGCGGTGGTCGCTCCTACTGGCGTTGGCCATGCTGGTCTCCGGATCGCTCACCACCACCGACGCGCGCTTCAAGAACCCCGCGATGCCGCTGCTGCTGGTAGGCGTGGCCTGGGTGGCGCAGCGGCTGGTGACGGGAAAGCCCCATGGGGGAGAACCGATCAGCGATCGAGCAGCTCCTGGGTCTCCCGCCTGAGCCGCTCCACGGCCTCCTTCACCCATTTGGTTTCGCCAAGCGCCGGCACCACGGCCGGTGCCAAAGCCCTCAATGGCGCATGCCAAGCGGACCCATCGCGCGTTTCCTGGGAAGGCATCCGGCCATCGCTCCAACCCATGAGCAGGTTCAGCATGATGCTGAGCACGAAGGCCGAGCGCAGCGCACCGAAGACCGTGCCCGCGAGCTTGTTCGGGAAACCCAACATGGCCAGATCGATGGCCTTGGTCAGGGCACGAGCCAGCAGATGCACCAGCAGCAGCACGGCGAGAAAGGTGATCAGGAAGGCGATGGCCGCTTGGTCGGCCCCCAAGCCGATGGCCGCCGCAACGCGATCGCTCAGATGCGCCCCGGCCCAGATCCCCATCAACAGCGCCACCAGCGAGGCGGCCTCAATGATGAAGCCACGCCGAAAGCCTTGCACCACGGCCCAGCCGAGCAGCACGATGATGACCAGGTCAAGCCAATTCATGGGAACAGGAGGTCGCGACACATGCCATGCGAAGATCATCCTTCCCGGCGAACGACCTTTGCCGCCCACATCCCCTTGGACCTCGCATTCGAAAAACGCTGGCGCGACCTGGTGAAGCGCCTATCCGAAAGATTCGGCGCGGATGCGCTGGACCTCAACGCCATCCTGTTCCTCATCGGCGTGCAGGAACTGGGGCAGGGCGCACGCGAATTCAAAAAGGATGAGAAGGTGAACCTGATGCACATCGCCATCTGCGTGGTGCTGCTGCCCTTCGGTTATTACCGCGAGTTGGGACGCGATGCGGACGGCTGGCCCCATTTCGAGCGGATGCGCGATCTGCCGCCCTTGGGGGCGCCGGAACAGGAAAGGCTGATGAAGGAGGCCGTGCTCGCCTATTTTGAAGAGGCGTGACCGATCATTCGATCACCACGGTCTCCTCGTTGAGCTCCTCCTCGCGCACCTTGATGATGCCCTGGCCGGTGAGGTTCTCGAAGGTGCACAAGATGTCGAGGACCGCGAAGCCCGACTGACCTTGCTGGTAGAATTCCGAGTAGTCGAACTCGGCCCTGCCCGAGGCGTTGGTGCTGTTCTCCTTATTCAGACGGGTGGGGTCACCCAAGGGGAAGGCCGGATTGGCGTAGAGCTTCACCACGGCGCCGGGAACCGGAGCGCCATCGGCGTCCTTCACGGTGACGACCACGCGCGTGGGCTTCTCCTTGGTGCACGAGGTGAGCGCCGGAACCAGCACAAAGAAGGCCAGGGCCATGACAAGGATGCTGCGGAAGGTGCGAAGGGTCATTGGGTTACTTTTGGGGGCCTCGCCCCGCCGCATGGGGCAGGCGGAGCAAGCACCCGGCGGATGTCAAATGTAAGGCAGCACCTGCAGACCCCGCAAAGCTGGCGGCGTCCGCTTTCCATGGTCCTCGGTTCGTTCTTGTTGCTTTCGGTGGCCATGGCGCAGGGTCCTGGCCCACGCCCCGTGGTGGAGATCCGAACCGCGCTCGGCACCATTGAGGTGGAACTCTACCACGAGACCCCTGCGCATCGCGACAATTTCCTCAAGCTCGTGCGCGAAGGCTTTTACGACAGCTTGCTCTTCCACCGGGTGATCCCCACCTTCATGGTGCAGGGCGGCGATCCCGCAAGCCGGAACGCCGGTACAGGAGCCCAGCTCGGCGAAGGCGGCCCCGGCTACGACCTCCCGGCCGAGATCGTGCCCGGTCTCATCCACCGCCGGGGCGCATTGGCCGCAGCGCGCATGGGCGATGATGTGAACCCCGAGCGCCGGTCCAGCGGCAGCCAATTCTACATCGTGCAGGGCAAGGCCTTCAACCCCGTGGAACTCGACCTGGTCTCACGCAGACATGCCCGCATGGAGCAAGCGGTGAATTATGGCGAGGCCGAAAAGGCCATCTACGCCACACAAGGCGGCGCACCCCACCTGGATGGTGGTTACACCGTGTTCGGCCAGGTGACCCGCGGTATGGACGTTGTCGATGCCATCGCCAAGCTGCCCTGCGACACCCGGGACCGGCCCGAACGCGACGTACGGATGTTCATGCGCGTGCTGGAATGAGCCTGCAGGACCGCATTTCGCTGTTGGAGACGGAGGTGGCCGCGGTCCAGGCCACCGGCCCGGATGCCGCCGAACAGGCCCGGATCGCCTGGCTGGGCCGCAATGGCAGCATCACCGCCTTGTTCGACGATTTCAAGAGCTTGCCGCCCGAAGAGAAACGCGCCCTGGGCCAACGCCTGAACAAGTTGAAGCAGGGCGCCCAGGCACGTGTGGAGGAGATGAAGGCCCAAGCCGCGAATGGGGCCGCGGCACTTGGTCCTTCGGCGGACCTGAGCGCCCCGGCGATGACCGCGCATGGGGGCGGTCTCCACCCCATCACCATCGTTCGCCAGCGAATCGTGGACGTGTTCACGCGCATGGGCTACACCGTGAGCCAGGGTCCGGAGGTGGAGGACGACCACCACAACTTCAGCGCGCTGAACTTCCCCCCCGACCACCCGGCGCGCGACATGCAGGACACGTTCTTCGTGCAGGGTGGCGATCTTGCACTGCGCACCCACACCAGCAGTGTGCAGGTGCGTGTGATGGAGTCCGGCAAGCCGCCCTTCCGCACCATCAGCCCCGGCCGTGTTTACCGCAACGAGGCCATCAGCGCGCGCGCGCACTGCATGTTCCACCAGGTGGAGGCGCTCTACGTGGACCGCGGGGTGAGCTTCGCGGAGTTGAAGGGCACCCTGGACCTTTTCACCAAGAGCCTCTTCGGGCCCGAGGTCTCCATACGCCTGCGACCGAGCTACTTCCCCTTCACCGAGCCCAGCGCAGAGGTGGATATGAGTTGCACCATCTGCGCTGGTGCCGGTTGCGCCGTGTGCAAACACAGCGGCTGGGTGGAGATCATGGGTTGCGGCATGGTCGATCCGGCCGTCCTGGTCAACTGTGGCATCGATGCCAGTGTCTTCAGCGGGTTCGCCTTGGGCATGGGCATCGAGCGCATCGCCCAGCTGCTCTACCGCGTGCCCGACCTGCGTCTCTATTGGGAGAATGATGTGCGTTTCCTGGACCAATTCGCGGCTGGCACCTTGCGCAGGTAGCGTTCCATCCTGCCCTCCAGAGGCAACGATGCCATTGCCACAAGGGTTGCACCATGGCCTGAAATGAGCGCGAGCAGGATCCATACGCCCGTGTTGATCCTCGGGGGTGGCCCCGGGGGCTGTGCTGCCGCGCTGCGGCTGGCACAACTCGGCGTGCAGGCGACGCTGATCGAGAAAAGCCACTTTCCCCGCGACAAGGTCTGCGGCGATGCCCTCAGCGGCAAGGTGATGCGCAGTCTGGAACGGCTGGATGCGGACCTCGCGGCGAAGGTGGTGGCCGAACCGCGGCGCATGGCCAGCCGCGGTGTGGTCTTCGTGGCTCCCGGCGGACGCGCGCTGCGGGTGCCCTTCGACCGCAAGGCACAGGATGATGAAGCGCCAGGCGCCATCCTGCCCCGCGTGGTGTTCGACGACATCCTCTTCCAGCGGGTGAAGGCCACGCCGGGTATCCAGGTGCACGAAGGATCCGTGGCGAGGTCCTTTGAACGGATCCCGGAAGGCTGGTCCGTGAAGGTGCATGACACCACCATCACCACACCGCTCATCCTCGACGCCAGCGGAGCCAATTCCTCCTTCGCGCGCAGCGTGGCCGGCCTGCGGATGGAGCCCCGTCACCACGCGGCCGGTGTGCGCGCCTACTATTCAGGTGTTCAGGGCCTGGATGCTGACGGCTTCATCGAATTGCATTTTCTGAAGGATCTCTTGCCCGGCTATTTGTGGGTGTTCCCCCTGCCGGGCGGGCGTGCGAACGTGGGACTGGGGTTGCGTAGCGATGTGGTGCGCAAGCGGAAGACCGATCTGAAGAAGTTGCTGCCACGCTTGCTGGCCGAACACCCGGCGCTGAAGGAACGCTTCGCGGAGGCGCGGCAGGAAGGTGCGATCGAAGGCATGGGCCTGCCGATGGCAAGCAAGCGCTACCCCATCAGCGGCAAGGGTTATCTGTTGGTCGGCGATGCGGCCCACCTGATCGACCCCTTCACCGGGGAGGGCATCAGCCATGCCTTGATCAGCGGTATCCACGCGGCGGAGGTGGCGGCCGAAATGATCGCCGAGGGGTCGGTCAGTGCGAGCGCGGCGAAACGCTATGACGCCCGCGTATGGAAACGGCTCGGCCAGGAGCTCGCCATCAGCGCGCGGCTGCAAGGCCTGGCCGACCGCGCATGGTTGTTCGACTTCGTGGTGGACCGCGCGAACGCCAGCCCGGCGCTAGCGGATACGATCAGTGCCATGTTCACCGACCTGGATCTGCGCGCCAAGTTGAAAAGGCCGGGCTTCTACATGGACCTGGTGCTGGGCCGGGCGGCACGCGCCTGAATGCTCATCGCAGCCTCCTGGCTACCACGAACCAATCCCAGGGATAGGGCGCCTTCATCCATTTCGGCGGCGTTTTGAACTCCGTGCGCCAAGGGTACTCCAGCTTCTCCATCACCTCCGCCGCCAGGCCCCTTTCCTCCAGCAGGGCGGTGAGTTCCTCGGCCAGGTAGTGCTTGGTCGGCGCACCTTCGATGTGGATGATGCCGTGCTCCACGCCCGGCGTGTCCATGGCGGCGGCGCGCTGTGCCTTGCCCGGATCCATGCCATCGCGGCGGTTCCATTGCACATGGCGGCAGGTGGTGAGCAGCGCGGATTCTACCGAGGGTACCACCAGGATGAGGTGTCCGCCGCGCTTGATGCTGCGGCAGGTGGTGTCGATGATGCCCGCTCGGATCGCCGGTGCGGCGTTGAGCCAGGTGTTGATGCAGAGCACCACATCGGCCACGGGGTAACCCTGCCGTCCACGAGACAGATCGCACTGGACGTAGCGGATGTTGCCATGCGCGGCGCACGCACGCTCGGCCACAACGAGACAACGGCTGCTCACATCCACGGCATGCACCATGTGGTAGAGCGACGCCAAATGCGGCAGGGTGCGCCCTACGCCACAGCCGAGGTCCGTGACCACCGCGCCGGGGCGTGCCAGGCGCTTCACATGTTCGTTGATCAAGCCCCTGCTGTCATGGGCCGGTACGTTGAAGATCTCCTCCTCGAAGGTCTCGGCCACCTGGTCCCAATCGTGCTCGTTCATGCGCTGGCGTTCATGCCGCGGCGCATCTGGGAAGGCGGTCCGATGGGACCCGATGTTGGAACGGATGCGGCGCGGCGTGTCTGTGGGAACAAGGTAGCCGCGCCATCGGAACGGCCCGGATGGGCGTTCCGCGGTGTTTCCACGATCGCACGTTCAAGACGGCGGCTCAGGCCGGACTCAGCTTCAGCATGTTGGCCATGCCCTGCTCGTTGATGGGCATGCTGGCGATGTTCACCACCAGGTCGCCTTCGCGCACGTAGCCTTTGCTGCGCAGGATGTGCTTGATGTCCGCGACGGTATGGTCGGTGCTCACCGTCTTGTCATAGTATTCGGCACGCACGCCCCACACCAGGTTCAGCATGTTGAGGATGGCGTGGTTGCTGGTGAAGGCGAAGATGAAGGCCTTGGGCCGCATGCTGCTGATCTTGAAGGCCGTGTAGCCGCTGTGCGTCATGGTGACGATGGCCTTGATGTCGATGGCGGCGGCCATGCGCACGCTGGCCATGCAGATGGCGTCACTCACCATGCGCGCACTGGGTTGCAGTTCGGGCTGGGGCACGTTGTACATCAGCTCGCTCTTCTCCATCTCCAGCAGGATGCGGTTCATGGCCTTCACCACTTCCACGGGATGTTCGCCCACGCTGGTCTCCGCGCTGAGCATCACGGCATCGGCATGGTCCAGCACGGCGTTGGCCACGTCGTTCACCTCCGCGCGCGTTGGCGTGATGTTCACGATCATGCTCTCCATCATCTGAGTGGCGACGATCACCGGGCGGTGGCGCTCCAGACAGCGGCGGATGATGTCCTTCTGCACCAGCGGCACACGCTCCATGGGGATCTCCACGCCCAGGTCGCCACGCGCCACCATCAGCGCATCGCTCTCCCGGATGATCTCGTCGATCTCCTCCAGCGCCTCGGGCTTCTCGATCTTGGCGATGACGCGTGCCGGACTTTTCGCCGAACGGATGATGCCCTTGAGTTCGATGATGTCGCGCGCGCTGCGTACGAAACTCAGCCCGATCCAATCCACGCCATGCTCCAGTGCGAAGGCCAGGTCCGCCAGGTCCTTGGGGGTGAGGCAGGGCAGGCTGATGCGCGTGTTGGGCAGGTTGATCCCCTTGTTCGCGGTGAGCTGACCGCCGTGCAGCACGCGGGTATCTACTGTCCTGTTCCCATCGGTGGCTGTCACTTCCAGGCGCAGCTTGCCGTCATCGAGCAGCACCAGCTCGCCGGGCTTCACATCCTGCGGGAATTGCTGGTAGGTGGTGCTCACAAGGCCTTCGCGGCCCTTCACCGCCTCGGTGGTGATGGTGAGCTTCTCACCCGCCTTCAACCGGATGCCGCCGTTCTCCAATTCGCCGATCCGGAGCTTGGGTCCCTGCAGGTCGGCCAGGATCGCCGTGTGCAGGCCGAGTTCATCATTGAGCTTGCGGATGTTGGCGATCAGCGCGGCGTAGAAGGCATGGTCGCCATGGCTGAAGTTGAGGCGGCACACGTCCACCCCTTCCTGCAGCATGGCGCGCAGCACTTCGGGCTTGGCGCTGGCGGGGCCGATGGTGGCGACGATCTTGGTCTTGGGTTCGGTCATGTTCCTAGCGCAGGAGTTTGTATCCGGCACGCAAACGCTCGAAGGGCAGGGGGAAGGCGGCGAGCACGAATTCCGCACGGCGCAAACGGTCCAGCAGGTCGGGCCTTGAACCGGCGGCGGCATTGTCCATCACCAGGAAATAATCGGCCGCGCGCTGCTCCGGCAACAACACGCCGTTCTCACAATGGTTGTGCACCAGCGTCAGGCGGTCCTTGTTGTCGGGGTCCTCGTGGTCGAAGGTGGCGAAGGATGCCAGCCGCCCGCCCAGGTCCTCGCTGATGTCCTCGCGGCGGCGGGTAAGGGAAAGGCCCATGGTCCGGTTCAATGACCAGCACAGCCGGTAGTCGTTCACGTGGCTGCTGATGCCGATGACGGTGACCTCGGGGTCGGGATCCAGATCGAGCTTGACCTTGGCCATGGTGTCCGGCCAAAGGTAGCCACCGCCTGTAGCGCCGGTGGATCAGTCTTCGGAGCGGTGCGCATTGCGCGGACCCCGCCTGCGCGACGATCGCTCCCTGTGCGGTCTGTCCTGGGCGGCAGCCCCTGCGGGCGACGCGCTGCGTGTTTCGGCCTGCGGCCGGCGCGAACGCATGCCGCGAAAGGCGCTCTGGGCGGCTTCCTGCTCGGCCACCTTCTTGCTGGCGCCGCGCCCGGTGCCCCGCACCTTGCCATCGATCCGAACCTCGGCCACGAAGGTGCGTCCACGACCGCCACCCTCCTCGCCGGTGACGAACTCCACTTTGCGGCGGCGCTTCTGGCCCCATTCCAACAGTCTGCTCTTGCCGTCCTTGTCCTCCTTGGCCACCTCCTCCAGATCCACATGGGTCAGCAGCAGTTTCACCACCACTTTGCGTGTGCGGTCGAAACCCTTGTCCAGGAAAAGCGCGCCGATGAGGGCCTCCAGCGCATTGCCCGGCACGCTGCTTTCGTGCCCGCGCGCCACGTTGCTCTCCATCACCCGCTCGATGGCGATCCGCTGGGCGAGGTTGTTCAGTTGGGCACGGCTCACCAGTTTGCTGCGCATGCGCGTGAGAAAGCCTTCGCCCCTGTCCGGGTAGGTGCTGAAGAGCAGGTCGCCGATGATGGCGTCGAGTATGGCGTCGCCCAGGAATTCCAGCCTTTCGTTGTCCGGCAGGTCGGGCCGGTCTTCGGTCACGGCGCTGCTGTGGCGCAGTGCCTGGCGGTAAAGGGCAAGGTCGCCCGGGGTGAGCCGCAGGGTCTGGCGGCACCAGGCGCGCACCTTCCTTTCCTCGGGATCTCGGGCTCTGCTGAGAAGGCGGCGGAACAAGGGTCGTTCAGCTGTGCTTGCGGAAGATCACCGAGGTGTTGTGCCCGCCGAAGCCGAAGGTGTTGCTCAGCGCGGCGCGCACCGTGCGCTTCTGCGCCTGGTTGAAGGTGAAGTTCAACGCGGGGTCGATCTCGGGATCGTCCGTGAAGTGGTTGATGGTGGGGGGCACCGTATCGGTGTACACGGCCATGATGGTGGCCACGCCTTCCACGGCGCCGGCGCCGCCCAGCAGGTGGCCGGTCATGCTCTTGGTGGCGCTGATGTTGAGCTTGTAGGCGTGCTCCCCGAAGAGGCGCTGGATGGCCTTCACCTCCTGCGGGTCGCCGATGGGGGTGCTGGTGCCATGGGTGTTGATGTAGTCGATCTCCTCGGGGCCGATGCCGGCGTCCCGGAGGGCGAACTTCATGCAGAGTTCGGCGCCGAGGCCATCGGGGTGCGGTGCGGTGATGTGGTAGGCATCGCTGCTCATGCCACCGGCGATCACCTCGGCATAGATGCGGGCACCGCGCGCCAGGGCGTGTTCCAGATCCTCCAGGATCAGGGCCGCGCCACCCTCGCCCAGCACGAAGCCGTCGCGGTCCTTGTCATAGGGCCGACTGGCGGTGGCGGGGTCGTCGTTGCGCGTGCTCATGGCATGCAGGGCGTTGAAGCCCCCCACCCCGGCCTCGTAGATCGCCGCCTCGCTGCCACCGGTCACCACGGCCACGCAGGTGCCCAGGCGGATGCAGTTGAAGGCGTCTATCATGGCGTTGTTGCTGCTGGCGCAGGCGCTGGCCGTGACATAACTGGGGCCGCGCAGCACATGGCGCATGCTGATGAGACCCGCCGCGCTGTCGGCGATCATCTTCGGGATGAAGAAGGGGTTGAAGCGCGGGGTGCCATCGCCCCTGCCGTAGCCGATGCATTCGTCCTGGAAGGTCTTCAGGCCGCCGATGCCGCTGCCCCAGATCACCCCGATGCGCTCGCGGTCCACCTTGTCCAGGTCCAGGCCGGAATCCTTGATGGCTTCCTCGGCGCAGACCACGGCGAACTGCGTGTAGGGGTCCATCTTCCGCGCCTCCTTGCGGTCGATGAAGTCTTCCGGGTTGAAGCCCTTGACCTCGCAGGCGAAGCGGGTCTTGAACTTGCTGGCGTCGAAGCGGGTGATGGGCGCAGCTCCGCTACGGCCGTTGACCAGACCGTCCCAATACGCCTGTAGGGTATTGCCGATCGGAGTCAACGCACCCAGACCGGTCACGACCACGCGCTTGAGCGTCATCGGTTGGGTGCCCCTACAGGGGCGTCACTTCGCCACGGTCTTCTCCACGTACTCCACCGCCTGGCCCACAGTCTGGATCTTCTCGGCCTGGTCGTCGGGAATGGCGATGTTGAATTCCTTCTCGAACTCCATGATGAGCTCGACGGTATCGAGGCTGTCAGCGCCAAGGTCGTTCGTGAAGCTCGCTTCCAAGGTGACCTCGTTCTGGTCCACGCCAAGCTTGTCCACGATGATCGCGATGACCCTTGACTTGATGTCCGACATGTCCGTGCGTTGTTGGTTGAACAGGCTGCAAAGGAAAGACATTTTCCCATCGGGCAAGCTGGCTCAAAAGTGCCGCACGAGCACCTGCTCCAAGGGCTTCCGATCAAGGTCCGGCACTTGGCAGTCAGGCGCGGGGAAACCCATGGGGATCAGGAGGTAAGCACGCTCATTGGCTGGGCGCCCCAGCACCCTGGCCAGGAAGTCCATGGGGCTGGGCGTGTGGGTGAGTGTGGCCAGCCCGGCCTGGTGGGCCGCCGCCAACAGCATACCCGTGGCGATGCCCACGCTCTCGTTCACGTAGTAGTTCTGGTGCTTGTGGCCATCGGGGTCCAGCTCGTAGGTGCGTCGGAACACCACCACCAGCCAGGGGGCGATCTCCAGAAAGGGTTTCTCCCAATGGGTGGCGAAGGGCTTGAGGTCCGCCAGCCACTCGGCGCTCATGCGCCCACCATAGTTGATCCGCTCCTCCTCTTCGGCGGCTTTCCGAATGCGGCGCTTCAACCCCGGATCGCCCACCAGACAGAAGGTCCAAGGCTGTTTGTGCGCGCCGCTGGGCGCCGTGGCGGCCGTGGCGACCACCGCTTCCATCACTTCCGATGGAACGGGGTCCTCGCTGAAATGGCGCACGGTACGGCGGCGGGCCATCAAAGCATGGAAATGCCGCGCGCGAGCTAGCATTTCACCTGCCGAAAGGCGGTCGAACTCCAGCGGAATAAAGGGGGGCTCGGTGTCCATGCCCGGAAGATCGCACCTTCGTGCCATGGTGCGCATCGCCATCCTCGCCAGCGGCTCGGGCACCAATGCCCAGCGCCTGATGGAGCACTTCGCCGACCACCCGGCGGCCGAGGTGGCGCTGGTGGGCTGCGACCAACCGGGCGCGGGCGTGCTGCAACGCGCCTGGGACCACGGTGTGCCGGTCTTCCTTTTCAATGGCGCACAGCTGAAGGACGGCACCGTGCAGCATGAGTTCCAGGGTCTGGGCATCGGCCTGGTGGTGCTGGCCGGCTTTATGCGACTCATCCCCGCGGAAATGGTGAAGGCCTACCCCAAGCGGATCGTCAACATCCACCCGGCACTGCTGCCGAAGTTTGGCGGCAAGGGCATGTACGGCGCGCACGTGCACCGCGCGGTGATCGACGCCGGAGAGCGGGAGAGCGGCATCACCATCCATTTCGTGAACGAGCGCTACGACGAAGGCGAGCACCTCTTCCAGGCGAAATGCACCGTGCTGCCCGAAGACACGCCTGAGCGGCTTGCCGAGCGCATCCATGCACTGGAGCACGAGCACTATGCGCAGGTCGTGGAACATGTCATCCGAAATACCTCTTGGTGATGGCACAACCCCGCCCGCCGTCAAGCAGGCTCCAGCCACCAGCAACATTCAACCCTCAACCACGCCAACGCCATGTTCGACCTGGCCGAGATCGGCAAAGCATTCCTGGTGCTCTTCGCGGTGATCGACATCGTGGGAGGCATCCCCATCATACTTGATGTGCGCCGCAGGGCGGGCAAGATCTATCCGGCGCGGGCCACGCTGGTGAGCCTGGCCATCATGGTCTCCTTCCTCTTCGTGGGCGAGACCATCCTGAAGTTCCTCGGCCTGGATGTGAATTCCTTCGCCGTGGCGGGCTCCTTCGTGCTTTTTTTCCTGGCACTGGAAATGATCCTGGGCGTGCGGCTGTTCCGCGAGGACACCTCGGCGCCGGGTTTGAAGAGCGGCGAGGACGACAACAAGATCTACAGCATCGTACCGCTGGCCTTCCCGGTGATCGCCGGAGCCGGTACCATCACCACCATCCTCTCCTTGCGCGCGGAGGTCGAGCGGATGAACATCCTGGTCGCCATCCTGCTGAACATGGTGGTCGTCGTCCTGGTGCTGCTGCTCACCAACCAGATCGAACGGCTGCTGGGGCGTGTGGGCCTCATTGTGCTGCGCAAGGCTTTCGGCATCATCCTGCTGGCCATCGCGGTGAAGCTGTTCGCGGGGAACATCACGTACCTGTTCCCCCCCGGATGATCGGCGCGGGTTGAAGGGTGCGAGAGGGGTCGGCTTTCGCACTCTTGCACCCTCGCACCCTGCATACATTTCACCCCCATGCATGTGACCATCCACACCGACGGCGCCGCCAGCGGCAACCCGGGTCCGGGGGGTTATGGCGCAGTGCTGGAGAGCGGCAGGCACCGCAAGGAATTGTGGGGCGGATTCCGGCGCACCACCAACAACCGCATGGAACTGCTGGCGGTGATCGTGGCGCTGGAAGCATTGAAGCGGCCCGGCATGCAGGCGACCGTGGTGAGCGACAGCAAATACGTGGTGGATGCCGTGGACAAGGGCTGGGTGTTCGATTGGGAGAAGAAGGGCTTCGCCAAGAAGAAGAACCCCGACCTGTGGAAGCGCTTCCTGAAGGTCTACAGACAACACCAGGTGCGTTTCCAATGGATCCGCGGGCACAACGGCCACCCGCTGAACGAACTCTGCGACCGACTGGCCGTGGCCGCCAGCCAACAACAGGACCTGGAGGTGGATGAGGGCTACGAGGCGCAGGGTGAGGGCGGCATGTTCGAATAACACGCCGCTACCAGTTCCTGCCCTGCCAAGGGATCTTGGCCGCACTGTTCCGCAAATTGGATCGCAGGTGGGCGATATAAACCCCTGCGGGCAAATGCTCCAAGGGGACCGATCGCCCGTAACGGACCACACGGACCTGCCGTCCAGCGGCATCGTACATGCTCAAGTCCTGGACCACCTCGTCTTCTTCCACGAGTTCCAGGAAAATGCCATTCGGAGCAATACTCCACCACGGCTCACTCCCTGCGGAATCCCCACCGCTGGAGAC
This sequence comes from Flavobacteriales bacterium, assembly GCA_026129465.1. Lineage (NCBI taxonomy): Bacteria > Pseudomonadati > Bacteroidota > Flavobacteriia > Flavobacteriales > Flavobacteriales bacterium. The sequence goes on along the minus strand of JAHCIA010000001.1, from coordinate 2,561,018 downwards.
CACTCTTTTGAAAAAGCGAGTCGTCAACTGACCACTCGAATGCCATACGCGCGCCCTCGCATAGGCCAACTTATGGTAGGTCATCAGTTCAATGACCTCCTCCGCATCCAAGGATAGGTCCGACCAACTCTCCCCTCCGTCCCTGGTCGCGAAGACCATTCCCTGCCGACCACCTATCCAGAGATGCTCCGGCGAATAGCCGCTCACGCACAACCAATCGTTGGAGGCTGGTGACGCCTGCTCGATCCAGGTTTGTCCAGCGTCTTGGGTGATGATGATTCGTCCGCCATCACCTGCTATCCACGCCACTTGGTCGCTCAACCAGACCATGGCCCTGTACCAGGGCTGCTCATCCGAATGTGATCGCGACCATTGTTCTCCTGCGTCAGTTGTCACCCATACTTCCCCAACACCCTCCTCGGACACCAAGACCACGGCGCCGGTCTGTTCGTCATGGAACTCGACCGCCACCACCCTGTTCACGGTGTCGGGAAGCCCGTACACCTCCCTGTATCCCACAGGCCACACCCAACGCATCCTGAAGGACCCATCCATCTTGTGGAGGTGGATATAGGCCCGGGTCCCATTCACGGGACTAACACGTAGTGTATCACCCGGATACCCGAATGAAGGATAGCCCTTCTGCTCATAGATCCCATCAACCCATGTGAAGGATCGCAGCTCGAAGGACCCACCACTGAGCCGTCTGAAGAAACAACCGTGGTCATTGGAGCGCCACATACCGGTTATGCCCTGACTACCCGGCCCGCCACCGCCATCGCTCAGGGTCGGGTGGGTACCCCATTCGTCCGCAGTGCCAAGGATCCTGTAGATGTACCCGATGCTTGGCGAAACGTATGTGCTCTGCGCCGTGAAGCCGATCCCCGGCGAGGTGAACACTACGGGGCCATTGTTATAGTTGCCGAATGTGAACCAAGGTGGAAGAAATACTGGCACCGGAACCCATTGGGCCGCCGCGGAAACACCGAACGCTAACCCGAGCGAAGTGTACAACCCGCGCATAGCTCAAATTTAGCTGCTCAAGTGGCCCATCAGCCCCCAATAATGGGGACGAGGGCTACGAGGCGCAGGGCGAAGGCGGCATGTTCGAATAACTTCGCCGGCCATGGCCAAACAACTCTACGCCAAGGTCAACGACCGGGAGGAGATCGTGCTGGAGCGCGCCACGCCCCATGCCCCATGGACACTCAAGGGCGGCGCGGCGGACCTTGTGCGCACCGGTCCGGCCGAATTCAGTGTGCTGCTGGATGGCCGCAGCCACCGGGTGCAAGTGGTGAAGGAAGACAAGGAGCAGGGCCTTGTGCGCATGCGCATCGGCGGGCGCACCTACACGGTGAAGTTGGAGGACGAACAGAGCCGGCTGATGAAGACCCTCGGCTTGGAGAAGGCCGCCGTGAAAGTGCGCGAGATCAAAGCGCCCATGCCGGGCCTGGTGCTGGATGTGCTGGTAAGGCCCGGCGACACCGTGCAGAAGGATACCCCGCTGCTGGTGCTGGAAGCGATGAAGATGGAGAACGTGATACGTGCGCCTGGTGAAGCGACCGTGAGCGCGATCGCGGCAGAGAAAGGCAAGGCCGTGGAGAAGGGACAGTTGTTGGTGAGTTTTGGTTGAGACGATGTCTGTTGGGGGTTGACAACTTGAGTGGTCGGAGGTTCACGACCACATGTCCGGACCTCAACTTCCCCGCCCCGTGCGGATTACCTTCGGGGCCATGGACCGCAAGCAATTCCTTTCCCGCTCGCTGAAAGCCACCTTGGGCACCCTGGTGGCCGGACCAGTCATCCTGCAAGCGGGGGGATGCGGCACGCCGGATGGCGCACCGAAGGAAAGCCCGGATGACCTCGGCGAGGGGGCACCCACGCATCCGCCCCTGGTGATGGCGCAGCAGCCACTGCCCTACGCCTATGATGCCTTGGAGCCGCACATCGATGCCCGCACCATGGAGATCCACTATGGCAAGCACCACGCGGCATACGTGAAGAATGTGATGGAGGCCGTGGCCGAAGAGGGCATCACCGCCGCCAACGAGGAGGACTTTCTCGCCCGCATCTCCGCCTTCAGCACCAAGGCCCGCAACAATGGCGGCGGCGCCTGGAACCACACCTTTTTCTGGCGGGTGATGGGACCGGGCAAGGGCGGTGCTCCTGAGGGGAAGGTGCTCGACGCGATCAACGCCTCCTTCGGCTCGTTCCAGAAGCTCCAAGAGGTCTTCACCGATGCCGCCATGAAGCGCTTCGGCAGCGGCTGGGCGTGGCTGGTGGAAAAGGACGGCAAACTGGAGATCGGCAGCACGCCCAACCAGGACAACCCCGTGATGGACGTCAGCGACCTGCGAGGCAAGCCCCTGCTGGGCCTGGACGTGTGGGAGCACGCCTACTACTTGAAGTACCAGAACAAGCGCAACGAGTATGTGGCGGCCTGGTGGAACGTGGTGAACTGGGAGGAAGTGGCGAAGCGGATGGGGTGATCAGCCCTCCACCAGCTCTATATCGAAGTCCACCAGCTCCACGAACTCCTGGATGCGGCGGTCGATGTCCTCGCGGGTGATCTCCAGCATGCGCTCGATGCCGAACTTCTCGCAGCAGAAGCTGGCCAGGGCGCTGCCCACGATAATGGCGCGCTTCATGTTGTCGAAGCTGTGGTCCTGGGTGCGCGCCAGGAAGCCAATGAAGCCCCCTGCGAAAGTGTCACCAGCGCCGGTGGGGTCCACCACATCCTCCAAAGGAAGTGCGGGGGCGAAGAACACACGGTCCTTGCTGAAAAGCAGCGCGCCGTGTTCGCCCTTCTTGATCACCAGGTACTTGGGTCCCATGGCCAGGATCTTCCCGGCGGCCTTCACCAGGCTGTGCTGGCCGCTGAGTTGCCGCGCTTCCGCATCGTTGATGGTGAGGATGTCCACACGAGCGATCGTTTCGCGCAGCTTGGGCATGGCGCTGTCCATCCAGAAATTCATGGTGTCCATCACCACCAGCGCCGGGCGTTCGTTCATCTGGTCCAGCACCTTGGCCTGCACGTTGGGGTCCAGGTTGCCGAGCATCACGTAGGGCGCGCTTCGGTACGCTTCGGGCAGCCTGGGGTCCAACTCAAGCAACACGTTGAGGCGGGTCTCCAGTGTGTCGCGGGTGTTCATGTCGTAGTGGTAGCGCCCGGCCCAGAAGAAACTCTCCTTGCCCTTGAGGATCTCCAGTCCTTGCAGGTCCACGCCACGCTTGCGCAACTCGGCCATGGTGCCTTCCGGAAAATCATCCCCCACCACACTCACCAGGCCCATCTTGTCCAGGAACACGGAAGCGGCCAGGCTGATGTAGGTGGCGGCGCCGCCCACGGTCTTTTCGGCCGTGCCGAAGGGGGTTTCGATGCGGTCGAAAGCGACGGTGCCAACGGTTACGAGTTGCATGGGGGTGTGCTGGAGGGTGTTCGACCAAACAAAGAAAGCCGCTTGGTCGCGGCTTTCTTCATTCTGCTCCCCGGGCTGGACTTGAACCAGCGACCCCCTGATTAACAGTCAGGTGCTCTAACCAGCTGAGCTACCAGGGAAGGCTCCCCCCTTGCGAAGGGACGGCAAAAGTAGAAAGCCGCATGCGATAAGCAAGGCGGCCCCATGCGGCCAGGCGCGAACTATCTTCGATCACGGGCGCCGGCTGGCCTTTGCCGATCGTCATTCCCGCACCACACCAAGACCATGAGGACCACCACCCTACTCCTCGTCCTGTCGATCGCCACCCGCATCCTGGCACAGCCGCTGTGCAACGCCATGCAGGCGGATTTCACCTACGCTTCCACGGCGAATGGCATCCAGTTCACGGACGCCACCATTGGCAACCAGCCCTTCGCCTGGGAATGGGACTTTGGCGACGGCCATTCCTCCACCCAGCAGAACCCCTTCCACACATACGCCGCGGCAGGTGTTTATGAGGTTTGCCTTACGGCGTACTACGCCCCCAACCCGAACTCCAACCAGGACATCTGCCTATCGGTGGCCTGCCAACCGGTGAGCTGGGGTGGCGGTGGTGGCGGCGATATCTGCGCTCAGCTTCAGGCTGGGTTCACCTGGAGCGGGGTCGAGGGCGGGATCCTCTTCGCCAACACCACCTCCGGGACGGGTATGAACACCTTCTGGCACTGGAACTTCGGCGATGGCTCCACCTCCAACGAAGCGCAGCCCTTCCACCTGTTCCCCGGTCCGGGCACCTACGAGGTATGTCTGCTGGTCACCTCCGTCTACTCCAACGACAACGGAACGTCCATCACCTGCACGGACCAGCATTGCGCCGTGGTGGTCGTGGGCAATGACAGCGCCTGCGCCGGGCTCAACGCGAATTTTTTCCATGAGGTCTCCGACGCCGGGGTGTTCCACTTCTTCTACCAACCCTCCTTGCCCGGAGCGGTCTACACCTACCTGTGGAACTTCGGCGATGGCAGCACCAGCAACCTGCAGAACCCCACCCATGTGTACACCACCGCAGGCAACTACGAGGTGTGCCTCACGGTGATGGTCTATGCGCCGAACACCAACGTGCCGGTCTGCACCATCACCTCCTGCCAACCGGTGAGCTGGGGTGGCGGTGGCGGCGGCGATATCTGCGCTCAGCTTCAGGCTGGGTTCACCTGGAGCGGGGTCGAGGGCGGGATCCTCTTCGCCAACACCACCTCCGGGACGGGTATGAACACCTTCTGGCACTGGAACTTCGGCGATGGCTCCACCTCCAACGAAGCGCAGCCCTTCCACCTGTTCCCCGGTCCGGGCACCTACGAGGTATGTCTGCTGGTCACCTCCGTCTACTCCAACGACAACGGAACGTCCATCACCTGCACGGACCAGCATTGCGCCGTGGTGGTCGTGGGCAATGACAGCGCCTGCGCCGGGCTCAACGCGAATTTCTTCCATGAGGTCTCCGACGCCGGGGTGTTCCACTTCTTCTACCAACCCTCCTTGCCCGGAGCGGTCTACACCTACCTGTGGAACTTCGGCGATGGCAGCACCAGCAACCTGCAGAACCCCACCCATGTGTACACCACCGCAGGCAACTACGAGGTGTGCCTCACGGTGATGGTCTATGCGCCCAATGCCAACATCCCGATCTGTGTGGCCACTTCATGCCAGCCGGTCTCCTGGCCGAGCGGCGATCCCTGCGCCGGATACACCTTGGTCATCAACAACCAGCCCACCTCGGCCGCAGGGGGCGTGACCTTCTGGGCGGGCGGGTCTCCCGGCGCACAGAACTACCATTGGAACTTCGGAGACGGACATACGGGCAATGGAGCGGAGGTGACGCATGTGTACGACACCCCGGGCAACTACACCGTTTGTCTCACGGCCACCTGGATCGTGGCGAACACCGAGATCGTCTGCACGATGACCATCTGCACGACCATTTCCGTGGGTGGAACGAACACCGATTGCGACCCGAACTTCACCATCGAGGTGACCTCCGCGCCGACCAATGCCGGCTTCATGCTGATCGCCACTGCGCAACCACCGGCGGACGGTTTCATCTGGACCTTCTCCAACGGACTTGTGCTCACCGGGCCGAGCATCGAAGTGTCCCTGCTGTCCGACCTGGGCCTGGAGGTGTGCGTAAGCGCGTGGTACTGGAGTGGCAGCGACACTTGTTGGGCCTCGGTCTGCGGGGCCATCGGCGAATGGGGCTTCGTGGCGGGCCTGCCGGGGTCGCCGGATGCGCCTGTCATGTCCGTGTACCCAAACCCCGCCACGGACATGGTGGTCGTGGAGGGTGGTCCGATCACGGGGTCCACGGTGTTGGAATTGCTCGCCAGCGATGGGCGCCTGGTACATGCGACCACGGTGACCCAATGGCCCTATCGCATGCCGGTCGGAAGCCTTGCCCCGGGTGCCTATCTGCTGCGTGTCGGCGATGGGTCTTCGGCCTTCTCGTCCCGTCTGATGGTGGTCCGTTAAGGCGGATCGGCCACATCGTAGATGAAGCGGTAGCCGGGCGCGCCACGGAAAGCGGCCACCTCCGATGAGGAGCCCTGCCTGAAACGCACCCGTTGGGCATCGGCGCCCGCTTCTAGCAGCGCGGCCATCACCTGTGCTCTGCGTGCGCGCTCGAGTTCCTGCCACTCTCGTGTCACCACATCCTTGCCCAACAGACGAATTCCACGTTCGGTCATGGGCAATTCGCCGGTACCTGGAAGTTGTGCGTCCATCCAGCGCACGAATGCACTGTCCAGCGTGGCCAGAGAGCGCACCGCAACAGTGTCGGCGGCCGACAGTGCCTCGACCCCGGGAAAGAGGTGGCGCGCCTTGGCCTTGAACACGGCCAGCTCACCAGCCTCGGCCAGGCTGTCCGCCACCGGGACCAGATCGACGGACAGTCCGGGTTTGGCCTCCAGGGCCTTGGCCAACTGGTGCAGGGCGCGGCGCTGAGCACTTTGTGGAGACACCTGCAACGCCACGAATCGCACCTGCTCCAGGTCCTTTTCATCCGCACCCTCGAAAGCACGTGCGAGAAGCTTCACCGGTGCTGCGGCTGCCTTTACCACCAGGTTCTTCAGCACCAGCCATACGATGGGCCACACCCTGAACTGCGGGTCGCGCAGATCGCCCTTCACCGGAACGTCCAACTCCACCACGCCACGCACATCCTTCAACAGGCCGGCCGCCAGGCGCAGGGGCAGCACGATGATGCCGGGGTCGTGCTCGTCGATCTTCTTGCCAAAACGCAGACGGTCCACCCGGAGGTTGTTGCGCGAATCGATCATCCCATCGCGAATGGTGGTACGGCTGGCGAATGCGAGTATCCCATCGGCCATGGGGTGCGCGGCATACCAGCGCACGTAGGGGTCCAACTTGGGCAGCATCAGGCTGTCCACGTCCACCACCAACTCCACATTGCGGGGGTCTTTCGGGTCGAAGAGCGCACTGGCGCGCAACGTCCCGGCCTGGTCCAGCACAGCGCGCGCGGAGATGGGCGCAGCCTCACTTCGGTCGCTGAAGCGCTGCGCGCGCAGATCGATGTCCGTGATGTCATAGCGGAATGGCCGTGGCAAAGTGAGGTCCTCGAAGCGCAGACGACCCTCGCGTAAGACGAGACTGTCCGCGCTGTACGCACTGGCGGAGACCGCGCTGCCCAGGTAGCTGACGTATTCGGCCAGGAGCAGGTAGTAGTTGCTGGCGCTGGCGTCCAGCACCATGGCACCCGCCTCGCCAGCGGTGCTGTCGGGCACGAGCTTCAGCAGGCGTGTCCAGTTGTCGGTGCCATCGGCCAACAGGGCGAACCGCGCGTCCAGCCCCACGATGTCCACCACGCCCACTTCCATCCTGGAACCCACCAAGGTGTCCAGCTCCGCGCGAAGCTGCCGCAGATCAAGGAGGTGCTCCCCATCGCGGTCGCGCAACGCAAGGCCACGCATGTCCATCCTGGCGCTCAGGGCCAGGTCACTGCTGTCGGTGTAGCTCTGCTCCACGTTCAGGTCCACATCCAGCAGGCCGCCAAGGGAGCCGGCTTCAAAGAAGTCCTGCAGATAGGGCAGTGATCGCGCCAGATCGAACTGACGCAGGTGGGCCTCCACGGCGTAACGCTCGACGTCGGTGTCGATCATGAAGCCGCCGTCGAGGCGGGTGCCATCCTCCAGACCCAGACCGACGCGGAACTCCATGCGGGCATTGGCGCTGGTGATGCGCGTACATCCGACGCTGAGGTCCAACACGCGCACGGGTTCGCGCAGCAGGTCGCTCACATAGTCGATGCGTCCGCCGCTGATCTCGATGCCTTCCACGAAGAACTTGACTTCGGAGCTGCTGGCCGGCTCCTCCTTTTCCGCCGCCGGGCCACCAAGTTCCAGCAGGTCGCTGAAGTTGAAGCGATCGCCTTGTTGCACGACGTGGAAGTAGGGATCGCGCAGTTCCGCTTCCCGGAAGCGCCATTCACCAGTGCGCAGGCCGTGGACCACATCGCCCTTCACGCCCAGCTTGCTGAAGGACACGAAGACCTGCTCGCTGCGCGGCTCGTAGGAGGTGAAACCATGCACTGCGTAAACGCCCGAGAATGGGTTGAGCACGATGCTGCCGATGGTCACCTTCCGGTCGATCCATGCTTCACTGTTGCGCTCGATGTAGCGCTTCAAGAGAAACGGGAAGAACCAAGTGGCCACCGCCAGGGCGATGACCAAAAGGACCAGGGCGACAAGTGCGATGCGTTTCCAGCGCATGGACAGTGGGCGCGTGAAGATACCGGGAACCAGAACGGAAGCGGCCCCGGTTTCCCGGGGCCGCTTCGGCAATTGGTCACCTGAAGTTCAGGCCGCAGCGGCGCTTTCGGCGCGCTTGCTTCCGGGCAGCAGTTGGAATCCACTCATGACCACCTCGGTCACGTAGCGCTTGGTGCCGTCCTTGGCCTCGTAGCTGCGGTGCACCAGCCGCCCTTCCAACGAGACGGCCGAACCCTTGCGCAGCACACGTTCCACCTGCTCCGCCGTCTGGCCCCAGGCCACCACGGTGTGCCATTGCGTATCGGTCACCAGATCGCCGTTGCCATTGCGATAGCTCTCGTGGGTGGCCACGGAAATGCGGGCCACCTTGCGCCCCTTGGCGATCTCGCGCACTTCGGGATCGAAGCCCAGGTTGCCCATCAGTCGCACGGTGTTGTTCAGCTTGCTCATCGTCGTAAATGTTTATGGTTCGACTTTTCGTTCTCCGCCACCGGTGCTGAAGCCGATGACGAGGGCAAAAGTCCAGGGGCTGATCTCCGAGATCCGGCCGATCGGCATTTGTGATCGTTCATAAGTGTTTGCTGTATGGGTCGGGGACTGGTGGTGGTATCTTGGTTGTGCCCGCCACATGGAGGTCTTGGGCAGCGTCTGCCGCGGCCGCCTCGTCTTGTGGTGGGAAAAGGCCTTTCCGGGTGAGGGAACCCACCGATGAACTGCTGGTGCGGGGCTGCCTGCGGGACGACCCCCGCAGCCAGGAACTGCTGTACAGGCGGCATGCGCGGCGCATGTACGCGCTTTGCCTGCGCTATGCCCGCCACGAATTGGAGGCCCAGGACCTGCTTCAAGAAGGCTTCATCCGGGTGTTCGAGAAGTTGGGCGAGTTCCGGATGGAGGGTTCACTGGAGGGCTGGATACGCCGCATCATGGTCAACACGGCCATCAACCATTACCGCCGCAAAGCGTTCCAGCAGGAGCGTTTCGGATTGGAGCATGTGCCGGAAATGCCCGTGAGCGGCCTGGCCGTGGAGTCCTTGGGCGAGGCCGAACTGCTGGAGATGGTGGCGGCGCTGCCCGATGGCTACAGGTTGGTGTTCAACCTGCACGCCATCGAGGGTTACGACCACGGGGAGATCGCGGCCATGTTGGGTTGCGGCGAAAGCACCTCACGCAGCCAGCTGGCCAAGGCCCGGCGCATGCTACAACAACGCATCGAAGAATCACAAAGGATCCATGTCAGCGCAGGAAAGACATCCCATTGACGAACTCTTCCGGCAAAGGCTGGAAAGGGCCGAAGCCACGCCGCCGCCTACAGTATGGGCCGGGGTGAACGCCGCGCGGGCCGCGCATGGGGGGGGCCGCGCATGGTGGTTCGGCCGGTTGTTGCCCGGCCTGTTGTGCCTGCTGGCAGGCACTTCGGGCGTACTCGCTTTGCGCGCCTGGCGTGTCGCCCTTTCGGAAGAGGCCGCCATCTTGCGGATGGCCGACAGCCTTAACGACCCCATGGCCGCACCGGCGGAGTGGATCCATGGTTGGAACACTGCCGCAGTATCGCCCGTCAAGGCCGACCAAGTGCCGGATGGCGCAACGCTTGGTTCCGTGGAGAAGACCAAGGCGGGCGGGGTCCGATCGTACCATGGCCCAGAAGGGTCCGACACCGAACGGGCGTCCAATGGCCCTGGAGCCGAAGGCGCGATGGGACCGGACGAAGAGGTGTCCGAACCCCTTGGGATCCCCGCATCCAGCAAACCCACTGTGGCCACTTGGCCGACCCCCACACTGGAATTGGCTGGACCGGGGTCGGGGGGAGGTGTCGCATCCCTTGGGCGTCCATCGGCTCGCGGCTCTTCCATCACGCCCGACCAAGAGGGTCCGCCACAGGGGGCCATCGCTTGGATGGCCGCGCTTCGGCCAAGCGTTGATCGCAGCATGACCGCAGGTGTGCCTTGGTCCGCACCGCGACCAGCCCCCTATGTGCTGCCATCCAAAGAATGGTGGATCGCCGCCGAGTTGGCGCTTTTTGATGTGGGCACACGGTGGCGCGGTGATGATGGCCAACTGGTGGAGGCGCTGGAGCAAAGCGAGGCGCGCACCAGCACCATCGCACCGGGCATCGCTTTCGGCCTTCGCTGGCACAATGGCTTCAGCCTGAGCCTGGGTCTGCTGCAGGAGCGCAGCGAAAGGTCCTTCCACCATGTAGACCGCCGCATGGAGGTCTCCCACGAGATCCACCATTTCATGGTGACCCTGAACGACCAGGTGATCTGGAGTGATGTGGATACGGTGACACATACCACTTGGCATGAACGCGTGGCCGCCGGAAGGGGAAGCCAGGCCACCCTGCTGTTGCCCGCGGAGGCCGCCTGGCAGAAGGCGCTTGGACGAACCATCATCGGAGTCGGTGCCGGTCTGGCGCTTGAGTTGCCGATCGGCCAGCAAGGCGCCATGCTGGACCGAAGCGCCGGTGATGGCGGTCTCATCGCCCGGGAAGTGGGCACGGCGGAATGGCGCGCGCGTCAGCCGGCCGCGATGCTGGGGTCCGCCAGCATCAGCCTGGGCCGCCAGATCAATGAACATTGGAGCGTCCACGCCGGACCCCGCTGCATGGTGGCCCTCGGCGCGTTCGGAGGTTCCAACGAAGCACGGAGCCTCAACGACCGTTTCGGGGTCCGTTTCGGCATCACCCATCACTTCTCTCCCAAGCGCCAACCTTGAGCATGCATCACCAACGCGCACTGTTCCTCTTCATCCCCCTGTTGCTGGTGTCTTCCACCGCATGGGGTCAAAAACTATGGGGACACACCAAGGATGGCTCGGACGAGGGTACCTGGGAGGGCTGTGGACCATACATGACCGTGCAGTTCTCCGACGAGATCACCGGCCCGCTGCACTACCGCTTCGAGCCGGAACTGGACACTCCCTTCCATACGGTCTTCAATACCGTTTGGAGCGTTTTCGACGGCGACTTCAACCAGTGGTTCGAAGACACCCTGGAGCACACCTTTCCCGTTCCCGGCGAACATCTGGTATGTCTGACGGCGAATGCGATGGACTTGAGCTTGCAGCCTTGCAGCACCACCACCTGCAGGGTGGTGCCCATTCTGCAGGACGCGAGCTGCGCTGATCTCGTCGTGGATTTCACCATCAGCTCCATGGCCGGGCAGCAGATCACCTTTCAGGACCTGAGCTCCTACCCGGGAGGCATCATCACCTGGCAGTGGGATTTCGGGGATGCCAACCTCGCGTCGGGATCCTCGCCAACACATGTGTTCCAGGGTCCCGGCCCACACAAGATCTGCCTCTCTGTGACAGGCGCCGGATCCGCTTATTGCACGGCGAAAATCTGCAAGTGGCTCTATCTCGGTCCTGTGCCCGTGGCTTGCGACCAACTCTTCTCCCCCGGTTTCCTGGTGGTGCAGGCGTTGGACATGGTGGGCGCGCTGGACACCTCCTCCACCTCCGGCATGCACCATGAGGTGGAGTGGGATTTCGGCGATGGCAGCCCGCTGGGATCGGGCCGTTTCGCCCTTCACGCTTATGCGCAAGGCGGGCAGTATGATCTCTGCAGCACGGTGCGCTTCTGGGGCCCTCTCGTGGCCGACACCTGTTACAAGACGCATTGCGTGCCCATTACCGTGGCGGTCACCTCCACACCGGAGGAGCTGGCCGGCCAGATGGCCCTGGGCGCCCATCCGGTGCCCTTTGCGGACAGGCTCTGGCTCACTGGTTTGGCGCATGGCGCGGCCACGCTTCGCGTCTTGGATGCCACTGGCCGGGTGGTGCATGAGGTGCGCGGCCATGCCGATGGGCCCATGCCCCTGGACCTGGGTCATTTGCGGCCAGGCGCCTACGTGATCCGCTGCTTGCAGAAGGGTGGCGAGCAACAGGTCCGGGTGCTGAGGAACCCTTGAGAAGAAAAGGGCCGATGCGAGCTCGCACCGGCCCTTTGGCCCGATCTTCCCGTCGCATCACGCTGTGGTACGGGCACCCAGCAGGCGGTAGGCACCCAGCACCACCTCGGAGCTGTATCGCTTCTCACCCTCCTTGGTCTCGTAGGCCCGGTGCGTGAGACGTCCTTCCACAATGAGGCCGCTGCCCTTGCGTACGGCACCGGCGAGCTTCTCAGCCGCCTGGCCCCATGCCACGACCGTGTGCCATTCGGTGTTCTCCTTCATCTCGCCATCCGCACCCTTGTAATAGTCGTTGGTGGCCAGGTTCAAACGCAGCATGCGCTTGCCATTGCCGGTCTCCTTCAACTCGGGGTCCTTGCCCAGGTGGCCGATCAGTTGCACTTTGTTGTTCATCGAGGTACTCATGGCGGGTTGGTTTTGGGGCCGACATTCGTTCATCGGCGATGCGAAACAGGCCCACCATGCGGATCCGATCCGGGCAGTATCCGTTTGTAGTCGTTAACAGGCGTTGACAAACGCCTGTCTGCTCTTCGCCAAGCCCTACCCTTTGCACGCATCTTGCCTACTTTTGGCCGCCTCGCCCTGGCTGCGGGGCGTTGAAAACCAGCAAGGCATCATGAGCGAACACAAGAACCGGATCCTGGTCCCCACGGACTTCTCGCGGGTGGCCGAATGCGCCCTGGAACACGCTGCGAACCTCGCCGGCCATACCGGTGCCGAGGTCTATCTGCTGCATGTGGTGGCCAAACAGGGCGAGGTGGATGAGGCGCGCAACAAGCTGGACGAGGTGCTCGATCAGGCCCGTACCAAGACCCCGGCCGTGCCCCTGTACAAGCTGGTGCGCGTGGGTTCCATATACGAGGACATCGGCCATGCCGCCGCGGAGATCGACGCTTCGCTGATCGTGATGGGAACCCACGGCATGCAAGGCATGCAATTCATTACCGGCAGCCGTGCGCTCCGGGTGATCACCCATTCGGAGGTGCCCTTCATCGTGGTACAGGAGCGAGGCATCAAGGAGGGTGGCTACGACTCCATCGTGGTGCCCCTGGACCTGCACAAGGAGACCCGGCAAAAGCTCACGTTGGTGGCCGCCATGGCCAAGACCTTCAACAGCAAGGTGCATCTGCTGGTGCCCAAAGAGGAGGATGAATTCCTGCACAAGCAGCTGGAGAACCATATTCGTTTCGCCAATCAATATCTGGACGAGCGCGGCATCGTGCACGACGCCACCATCGCCGAGGAGGACAGTGGTGATTTTGTGAAGGCCGTGGTGAAACACGCCGTGCGCGTGGACGCCGATCTGATCACCATCATGAATCTGGCGCAGGGCAACATCTTCGGCGTGCTGGGCGTGCCCTACGAGCAGGAGATCATCACCAACGAGGCCCAGATCCCCGTGATGTTGATGAATCCGCGCGAGACGAGCACCTCCGCGAGCGGCTGGTCCTTCCAATAGCACCCGACCTATCAGGCGCGCATCCCGATCACAAGGATGTCATCGACCTGTTCGTGTCCCGCTCGCCACTCGCGGAAGGCCTCATCCAAGCGCTCCTTCTGCTGCGCGGGGTCCAGTACACTGATCTCCCGGAGCAGATCGCGGAATCGGCGGTAGAGGAACTTCTTTCCACGTGGTCCGCCGAACTGGTCGGCGTAGCCGTCGGAGAACATGTAGACCATGTCGCCGGGTTCGAGCTTCACCCGGTGGTCCGTGAAAGCCTGGCCATTGAGGTGCTGGCTGCCTATGGCGTTCTTGTCGGGTGCGAATTGTCGGAGTTCCGATCCGCGCACCACATAAAGCGGACAGTTGGCGCCGGCGTACTCAAGCACACGACCTGCGGGGTCGTAGCTGCACAGGGCCATGTCCATGCCGTCGCGCACCAGGCTCTCCTCACGGTCCTTGTGCAGGGCCTCATAGGCGATGCGGTTCAGTTCCCGCAACACCTCGCTGGGGCGCGATCGGCCGTGTTCCTTCACCGCCATGTTGAGGCCGTTGTGGCCCACCAGGCTCATGAAGGCGCCCGGCACGCCGTGGCCCGTGCAGTCCACCGCCGCGAACAGCACCTTGTCATCCACCTGGTCGAACCAATAGAAGTCACCGCTCACGATGTCCTTGGGGCGATACAGGACGAACGACGCGGGCAGGAGTTCCCGTATGCGGCGCTCTGGTGGCAGAATGGATTCCTGGATGCGCTTGGCGTAACGTATGCTGTCGGTAACGTTGTTGTAGAGCTCCTCGATCCTGCGGCTCTGGCGTTCCACCTCCTCCTTTTGTCGTACGACCTCCTCTGTGCGTTCGATCACCTTCATCTCCAGCACGCGTTCGCGTTCGCCCAATTCGTCACGCATCTTCAGCAGGGCGTGCCCCAGTACATCCTCCCCGCTCAGGGGGTGGTAGTCCGCGGTGAAGTCGCCTGCGGCCACCGCATGGGAGAACTCGGTGGTCCGGCGCAGCCCGTCCACCAGCACGGTGAGCGCTTTGCTCATGTCGCCGACCTCATCGTTGGTGGTGCGGATACGGGTGCGGGGAAACACGCCACGCCCCAGGCTGAGCAGCACGCTGCGCAGGCGTCGCAGGGGCCGCACGATACCCCGCACGATGAGCACGGCGATGACCGCACCGATGAGCACCAGCACGATGCCCATATATAGCACGAAGAATTTGAGCGAGTCGAAACTGCGGATCATGCTGCCACCGAGGTGGCGACGCTTGTCCTCCTGCATGTCCAGCAGCCGGTCCAGGCCCGCGAGCACCACCTCGTGCTGCTGGTCCAGCACGCCGCCCTCCTCGGCCATGTCATTGCGGGCCATGTGGATGAAGGGGTCGCTGTAGCTTTCCAGCGAGGGCAGCATTTCCTTGATGCGGTCGTGCAGGGCGAAGAGCGTATGCATCTCGGCGATGGCGCTCTCCATCAGGGCCACCTCCTCGCGGTCCCAGTGGGACATGAGCGTATCGATACGGTCCAGCAGGCGGGGCAATTCCTGCGTGGTGAGTTCCACCAGGGTGGTCTTCTCCGGCGCGTCGGCCCGGCTTTCCAGCAGCGCCCAGTGCTTGATGAGCATGTGCGCGCTGACCGTGAGGTTGCGCAATCGCACCAGGGCGTCCACCGAAGGGGAATAGACCTGGTTGATCTGTTCGTTGATCGCGCGGCTGCGTTCCAGGGTGCGGTTGGTGAGCACCACCACGATGAGCGCGAAGAAGATGAACAGGCCGAAGCCCATCCCGATCTTCCGCCCGATGGTCATACGCATCGCCATGGCGGATCCGTCTATCGGTCCTGCTCCACAGGAGGCAGTTCCTCGAACAGCCTGCGGTAGAGGTCGGACCGTTCCTGGTCCTGGAGGCTGTAGTAGATGATCTCCAGGCCAAGCAAGGTTTCGCGCCGGCCCGGGTTCATGTCATGGGCCTTGAGCATGTAGGGGAGGGCGTCCATGAAGTACTCCCGGCTCACCTCCTGGATGCGTTGGATGCCGGGAATGTCGTCGTCGGCCGAGATGCGCTGGATGTTGTAGACCCCCCTGTTGTAGTAGAGCGTGGCCAGGTTGTAATTCGCCCCATAGTTCTCCGGGTCTATGGTCAGCACCTTGCGGAAGGTGTCCACCGCCTTGTTGAACCAGTCCACCACGGTGCGGTCCCGGTCGAAACGTTTGGTGTACACGGTGCCCAGCGCGTTGTGGAATTCGATGTCACGGGCGCGCAGGTTGGCCCTGGGGTCCACCCGCAACATGGCTTCCTTGTAGTTGTCGTAGAGCTGCAGGGCGCGTTTGTCGTCGAGCTCCTGCATGGCCTTGGCGGCGTCGTTGTAGTAAGTGCGCGCAAGGAAGTCATAGGCCTGCATGGCATTCTCCCGATACGTGCCCTCGTCGTCAAGGCCCATGCAGGTGTACAGGCTCGCGAGGGCTTCGTTGCGCACCAGGTCGGCTTCGGGGCCGGGTTTGGCGTCCTTGAATCCGTCCTTGTACACAAAGCCACGCAGGAGCCAGGCCTCGGGGTCCTGGGCATGGGCGGGGTCCTTCACGGCCTGGTCGATCAGTTCCTTGGCGCGCACCAGATCGCCAGCCTGGAACTTGCGAAGCGCTTCGACCAAGGGGTCGCCCTGCGCGCGCACCCACGTTCCGGCCATCAACGACAGCACGGTGGTGATGATGATGTGGCGTGCGCGGATCATTCTTCCACCCGGTGTGCAAGATTCTTCAATGTGGCCCCCACGACCAAGCCGTGCTTCTGGGCGTTCGCCAGACTGAGCTCGTACTTCAGCAGATTGTCCACCTTCACGAAGTTCACCACGGCGCCATCCTCCAGCGCGCCCTGGTACTCGGTGACCACCATGGTGGGCTGGCCCTGGTTGCGCTTGTAGATGTCCGGCAACAGGGCCAGATCATCGCGGCCCACATAGAGGATGTGGCACTGCTCCACCTCGGCCGTACGCGGCAGCTTGCGCACCTCAATGGGCTGCCTGCCGATGGTGCGTGTGGAGTATTGTTTGATCAATTCCTGATACAGGTTGGCATTGCCGATGACCCCGATGATGAAGTTGCCATTGCGCATGGCCGGGTCCTTCCACTCCACCAGCTTGGCGATGTTGTACAGGTAGTTGGCCTGCAGGATGGCCGTGGTGTCCTTGTCCGCGTCGCGCTGCACGGGCAATGCCGAGCAAAGCAGAAATGGGAGCACCAACAGGGTCCTGTATCCCCGGCCGATCATGGAATGGGCCAGCTTAGTTTTGGCGCGGCCCTGAGCCGATCGCATGCCGAAACGTCGCCACACCGGGCAAAGTACCCGCATCGCCCGCGCGCTGTGGCTTTTGCTCATGGGCATCTGTCAACAGGGAACTGTGGACGCCCAGGCGCCGCTGGACCGACTCAGGTCTTTCGACCGCGCGGCGCAGCAGGACGCCCAAGGTTATCGCTGGTTGCGCTGGAGTGTGGAAGCGATCGGCCACCGGCTTACGGGAAGCCCGGAGGGTGCCCGTGCCGAGGCTTCGTCCGACAGTCTCTTCCGCCTCGCCGGACTGCCGCATGTGGAGCGTTTCCCATTCAGCGCCCAGGCCTGGTCCCGCGGCCGGGTGCAACTCACCATTGGCGATGGGCACGGTTTTCTGCACCTGGGCGCCGTGGCACTGGCCAATACGCCCTTGGAGGCCGATGTGGAGGCGCCGCTGATCGATGCCGGGAACGGTCTGCCTGCCGATCTGGATCGCCTGGGCGATGCTTTGCGCGGCAAACTTGCCCTTGTGAACATCGGCCTGGTGGATGCCCCGGAGGGAACAAGGAACCTGCACCGCAGCGAGAAGGCCGCGCTGGCATTGGGTCGTGGCGTGGCCGGCATCGTGTTCGTGAACCAGGTGGAGGGTGGCGTGCTGCTCACCGGAACAGCCTCCATCGATGGCCAATTGATCCCGGTGCCCGCGGCCTGTGTGGCCACCGAGGATGGCGCAAACCTGCGCCAGCGGCTGGCCCAAGGCGCAGCTCTCTCCGCACGGCTGGGCATGAACAACGACAGCCGGGTCGTGGAGGCGCACAACGTGATCGCGGAGATACCCGGCAGCCGATGGCCGCAGGAGGTGATCATGGTGGGTGGCCACCTGGACAGCTGGGACCTGGCCACCGGCGCCACCGATAATGGCCTGGGCGCCTATTCCATCCTGGACCTGGCCCGCGCCATGCAGGCCATGCCATTCCGCCCGGAGCGCACGGTGCGTTTCGTGCTTTTCATGGGCGAGGAGCAAGGCCTGTTGGGCTCACGCGCTTTGGTGCGGCACTACGAGGCCGCTGGCGAGCTCGCCAACATTCGCTGCATGATCAACCTGGACATGAGCGGCAACCCTTACGGGTTCGGCGTAGGCGGCCCCCAGGGATGGGCGGAACTCATGGGGCGCCTGAACGAGGACATCCGCGCTGCCACTGACGGGCATTTCCGTGGTGAGCTTTCCGAACAGGTCTGGTTGCACAGCGACCACCAGCCCTTCCTCATGTCCGGCGTTCCTGTCATCTATCCCCTCAGCGACCTGGGCAAACATGTCTATGGCTGCTACCACAGCAGCTGCGACGATATCCACTTGGTGGACCCGCAGGCCATGGTGAACAACGTACGCCATGTGGGCATGCTGCTCTATGGCCTCGCCGCGGCCGACAAGCTGCCGGCCAGATACACGGAGCAGGAACTCCGCGCGATGTTGGTGGAGCAGGGCCTGGAACAACCCCTGCGCATTGGCGGGGACTGGCCTTGGGATTGAGCGGGCCTATCTGGCCGCATTGCCGCCGTCGGCGCCCTTCATGGTCTCCAGATCACGATCGAAGAGGTACAACCCACCCTTGTCGTTGCCGATCAGGTTCAACTTGTCGATGAGCGTGCGGGCAAGCGCCTCTTCTTCGATCTGCTCACCCACGTACCACTGCATGAAGTTGTGCGTGGTGTAATCCTTCTCCTTCAGGCACAGGTCCACCACCCCGTTGATCTCGTTGGTCACCTTGGTCTCATGGTCCAACAGGGCCTGGAACACATCGGTGATGGTCTTGTAGTTCGTACCCGGCTGCTTCAATGCGGGAACGACGGCACGACCGCCACGCTCATTGATGAACTTCACGAGCTTGAGCATGTGCAGGCGCTCCTCGTCGCTGTGGCGGTACAGGAAAGCCGCGGTGCCGCTGAGGCCCTGGTTCTCGGCCCAACTGGCCATGGCGAGGTAGGCCTGGCTGCTGCTGGCCTCCACGGCCACTTGTACGTTCAGGGCAGCTTCGATCTTCTTGGATAGCATGGGACGTGTTTCTGCGTGCGAAGTTAGTCACCCGCACAGGGGGCGGGACCTCAGCGTTTGTTGAACTCGTTCATGGCCGCTGTCACGCCCATGAGTCCGAAATGCAACACCGCCTGGGCCGCCAGCTCAGTGCGCGCCTGAAGGGTCTCGCGTTCTGTTGCGCCCCAAGGTCCGAGGACATATTCACTTTGCCGGCCCTGGGGAAAGTCGCTCCCGATCCCGAATCGAAGCCGGGCGAATTCTTCCGTACCGAGCAATTCGATGATGCTTGTGAGGCCATTGTGCCCACCCGCACCGCCCTTGGCGCGAATGCGGATCGTGCCGAATGGCAGCGCCAGATCGTCCGTGATCACCAGCAGGCGCTCAAGTGGGACTTTCTCCTGCTCCACCCAGTAGCGCACCGCTTTCCCACTGAGATTCATGAAGGTGGTGGGCTTCATCAGGACGAGGACCCGGCCTTTGTGGCGCACTTCCGCGTGGTCGCCATAGCGCGCCGGCTGGAACCGCACGCCCTTGTGTGCCGCCAGGAGGTCCAGCACTTGATAGCCGATGTTGTGTCGGGTATCCGCGTATTCGGGTCCGGGGTTGCCGAGCCCCACAATGAGCGACTTCATGTCCGGTACAAAAGAAGCGGACCCGGCGATCGCCGGGTCCGCGTAGGTGCATGGAAATGGGCGGCGACCGCCGCGATCACTTCTTGGCAGCGGGCTTGGCCTCGGCCTTGGCGGGGGCGGCAGCTGCGGTTGGCGCAGCGGTGGCCACGGGGGCGGCTTCCACTTTCTTCACCAGGCGCACGGCCACCACCACATCCTCCGGACGCTCCATCAGGGTCAATCCATCGAACTTCAGATCGGCCACCCGTATCTGCTGGTTCACATCCAAGCCGGATACGTCCACATCCAAATGCTGCGGGATGTGCACGGGAAGGCCCTTCACACGCAGTTTGCGCATGCTCTGCTTCAACTTGCCTCCCTTGCGCACACCCACGGGCTGCCCATGCAGATTCACGGCCAGCGTGGCACGGGCGGGGGCGTTCTCATTCAACTCCACGAAATCCACGTGGATCACTTGGTCGGTCACCGGGTGGAACTGTTTGTCCTTCACCAGGGCCAGGGTCTTGGTGCCACCCAGGTCCAGTTCCACACTGTTCACCTCGGCGGTGAACACGATCTTGTTCAGGGCGGCTTCCTCCACACTGAAGTGGTGGGTGGTGCCGCCGCCATAGAGCACGCAGGGCACGCGCTTGGCGCGACGCAGTTGTGCGGCACCCTTGGTGCCGGTTTCGTTGCGGACCTCGCCGCTGAGGGCTACTTTGTTCATGGCCGTGGGGTATCGGAGTTATGCGATGATGAAATGGCTGCTGATGCTCTCGTGGCTGCGCACCCGCCGGATCACATCGGCGAAGAGGTGGTCCACGGAAAGCTGCTTGATCTTGGTGGTGGGCGCATCCTTGGCAGGGCGCAATGGAATGGTGTCCGTGACGATCAGTTCGGCCAGGGCGCTTCGTTCGATCCGCTCATAGGCTTCTCCGCTCAGGACCGCATGGGTGCATACGGCGCGCACGCTGGTGGCGCCCAGATCCATCATCATGTCAGCGGCCTTGGTGAGGGTGCCGGCGGTATCGATCATGTCGTCCACCAGCACCACGTTCTTGTCCTTCACGTCGCCGATCACGGTCATGCTGTCCACCTGGTTGGCCACCTTGCGCTGCTTGTAGCAGATGGCCATGTCCACGCCCAGGTGCTTGGCGTAGGCGTTGGCGCGCTTGGTGCCTCCGGTGTCGGGTGCGGCCATCACCAGTTCCTTCAGGCCCAATTCCTTGATGTAGGGCAGGAAGATGGTGCTGGCGAAGAGGTGGTCCACCGGCACCTCGAAGAAGCCCTGGATCTGGTCGGCGTGCAGGTCCATGGTCATGATCCGATCCACCCCGGCCGCCGTGAGCATATTGGCCACAAGCTTGGCGCCGATGCTCACCCGCGGCTTGTCCTTGCGGTCCTGCCTGGCGAAGCCGAAGTAAGGGATCACCGCCACGATGCGCTTGGCACTGGCGCGTTTGGCCGCGTCCACCAACATCAAAAGCTCGAACAGGTTGTCGGCGGGCGGGAAGGTGCTTTGGATGATGAACACCAATTCTCCCCGCACGGTCTCCTCATAGCTGGGCTGGAACTCCCCATCGCTGAAGCGCGCCACGGTGACCTCCCCCAAGCGCTCGCCGCTGGCCGCGGCGATCTTCTCGGCCAGGTAGCGCGTGGCGGTACCGCTGAAGATCTTGGAGCTTTCCTGTTGCATGGTATCGGCAAGGCGCTTTCCGGGGTCGGGGGCATCGGAAAAGGGCTGCAAATGTAGCGATCCGGCCGGGTTTTCCACGATCGTGGATGGGGGGCGGGAACGGACGCCGGATCGTGTAGGAGGGCCCTGCGCCGCAAAGGTCCTGCCGCGTCCGCCCGGCTAAATTGCGCCCCCGTCAGCCCCCCACCCTTCCACCCATGCCCCGAGAACGACCCCAGCACCGCCCAGGCCGCATCAAGGACGATGTCCTGGCGGCGATCAGACGGGCCGGCAGCGCCGGGATCACCAGCCAACAACTGGCCCTGAAGCTGGGCTTGAAGGACAAGGGGCATCGTTACGAGCTTTTCGACGCGATCGACCTGCTGCTGGATGAAGGCCGCATCCACAGCGGCAAGAAGGGCCGCTACACGGCGACCGGCGGCAAGGACACTTCGGAGGGGACCATCGACATCATCGCCAGCGGGGCCGGGTACGTGCGATCGCTGGAGGCGGGCGCGGACGATGTGTACATCCCGCAACGCGACATCGGCACGGCGCTGCATGGTGATACCGTGCTGATCAAGGCGCGCGGTGGGCGTGGCTCCCGGCCGGAAGGCAAGGTGCTGGAGGTGCTCAAGCGGCGGCGTACCGAGTTCGTTGGCACCATCCACCGGCACGATGGGCGTACCATCCTGGTGGCCGACGACCAGCGGGTGCAACAACCCTTCTTCATTGGACCAGCCGATGTGAACGGGGCGAAGGAGGGCGACAAGGCCATCATCGAACTGGGCGAATGGAAGGACGCTCGGGACCTGCCCCGGGGCAGGGTGACCCGAGTACTGGGCAGGGCCGGGGAGCACCAGGTGGAAATGCACGCCATCCTGGCCGAATTCGGGCTTCCGCTGGAGTTCCCGGAAAGCGTACTGAAGGCGAGCGAGGAGATCCCCGATGGCGTCATACCGGCCGAGACCGCCAGGCGCCGCGATGTGCGCGCCATCCCCACCCTCACCATCGACCCGGACGATGCGAAGGACCTGGACGATGCGCTGAGCGTGCGCAAATTGGACAACGGCAACTGGGAGATCGGCATCCACATCGCGGACGTAAGCCACTATGTGAAGCCCGGCAGCGTGATCGACATGGAGGCCGCCAGCCGCGCCACCAGCGTATACCTGGTGGACCGCGTGGTGCCCATGCTGCCCGAGAAGCTCAGCAACGACCTGTGCTCCCTGAACCCACACACGGACAAGCTGAGCTTCAGCGCCATTTTCGAACTCGATGATCGGGCAAGCCTGCGCGGTGAGTGGTTCGGCCGCACCGTGATGCGCTCGCACCATCGCTTCGCGTATGCCGAGGCACAGGCCATCATCGATGGCGCGAATGGCCCCTTCAAGGAGGAGGTGCTCACCCTGCATCGGCTGTCGGAGATCATGCGCAAAGAGCGGATCGACAACGGAGCATTGGAGATCGGCGGCAACGAAGTGAAGTTCAGGCTGGATGAGAAAGGCCGGCCGCTGGGCGTGTATGAGAAGGTGATGGGACCCGCCAATTGGCTGATCGAGGAGTTCATGCTCCTGGCCAACAAGCGCGTGGCGGCATACGTGGGCCGACCGCGAAATGGCAAGCCCAAGCCTTTCGTCTACCGTGTGCACGACCTGCCCGACCCGGAAAAGGTGGCCCAGTTGCGCGCTCTGGCGAAGAGTTTTGGCCATGAGCTGGATACGACACATGCCGAGGATCTTCCACAAGCCATCAACCAATTGCTGCGCGATGTGCGGGGCACCGAGGAAGAGAACCTCATCAAACAAGTGGCCATCCGCAGCATGTCCAAGGCCATCTACACCACGGAGAACATCGGCCACTATGGGCTGGCCTTTGAACACTACACGCACTTCACCAGCCCCATCCGCCGCTACCCGGACCTCTTGGTGCACCGTGCGCTGGCGCACTATCTGGCCAATGGCCTGGCGCTTGACCGAGAGTCCTTGGAGCTCAGTTGCAAGCACAGTTCGCGCATGGAAAAGCAGGCCGCCGATGCCGAGCGCGCGAGCATCAAATACAAGCAGGCCGAATATCTGCGCGACCGCATCGGAGAGGAATTCGACGGCACCATCAGCGGGCTCACCAATTGGGGCATCTATGTGGAACTGGTGGACAACAAGTGCGAGGGCATGATCGGCCTGCGCGAGCTGCCGGGCGATGTGTTCGCCTTCGACCAGGAGCGTTACGTGGTGGCGGGCCACCGCACGGGGCGCAAATTCCGGCTCGGCGATGATTTGCGTGTGGTGGTGAAGGCCGTGGACATGGACCGCCGCACCGTGGCCTTCGGATTGGCCGGGGAAACGATGCGCACCACCAGCGGAAAATTCGAGCGCCGTTCACCCCAAGGCGCGCGGTCGGCGCCTGCGAAAAAGGGCTTCAGGCAACAGAAGAAGGCTGCCAACAGGAAGGGGGGAAGGCGCTGATCGGGCAGGCCGTAGTGGTCACACCAGGTTCAGCCGGCGGGCCAGTTCATCCTTGTAGCTGCCACCCACCGGGATCACCTTCTTGTCGTTCTCCAGGATCAGGTTGGCCTGCTCGATGGCGGTGATCTTGTCCAGCCGCACGATGTAGCTGCGGTGCACGCGGATGAAGTCGTTCTCGGGCAGCTTTGCCTCGATGTCCTTCATGGTGCTGTGGATGGTGTAGCGCGTGTTCAGCGTATTGATCACTACGTAGTCCTTCAGCGCCTCGATGAAGTAGATGTCGCTCGTCTTGAGCTTCACCAAACGGCTGTTGCTCTTCACGAACATGATGTCGCGCCCGCTGTCCTTGTTCTCCACCAGGGAATAGAGCAGGTCGCGTTCCTTCAGCACCTCGGTCTCCTTCTTGTGCTTGTAAAGGGCCATCTCGATCGACGTGTGGATGTCGATCTCCTTGAAGGGCTTGATGATGTAGCCGTAGGGCTGGGTGACCTTGGCTTTTGACAGGGTGCTCTCATCGGCGTAGGCCGTGAGGAAGATCACCGGGATGTTGGTCTCCTTGCGGATGGTGTCGGCCGCTTCAATGCCGTTCATCTCCCCCTTGAGCATGATGTCCATGAGGATGATGTCGGGCCGGTGCTCCAAGGCGAGACCCACGGCCTGTTCGCCAGTGCTCGCCGCGCCCACCACGTTGTAACCGAGCTTCTTGAGGCTGTGCTGGATGTCCTTGCTGACGATGCTCTCGTCTTCCACCACGAGCACGTTGGTCGCTGCCATGTCAGTGCTTGATACGTTCAAAAGTAAGCAAATAGGCCACCCCCGGGCCGCCGCTCATACGGATGTCGCCCTCCAGCTGTTCCACCAGGGTATGGACCAACTCCAGGCCGAGGTTGCCATCTCGCCTGGGGTCGAAGCCCTGGGGCAGGCCCTGTCCATCATCGGCGATGCGCACCATCACCAACTCACCCTCCCGGTCGAGTTCGATGCGGACCTTGCCGGCACGACCACCGGGAAAGGCGTGTTTCAGCGCATTGCTGATGATCTCGTTGAGGATCAATCCGCAGGGAATGGCCTGGTCCAGCACCAGTTCCACGGGCCGCAGGGCGGTCTCCAGGGCCACACGGCCATCCAGGCTATAGCTGTGCATCAGGTTCCGGCTCAGGCCTTCGATGTAGCCCGCCAGGTCGATGGAGCTGAAATCCTTGTTCTGGTAAAGACTCTCGTGGATGAAGGCCATGCTGCGGATGCGGTCGCGGCTCTCGCGCAGCAGGTCGCGGATGCGGGGGTCGTCGCCCACGTGGCCGGTCTGCAGGTTGAAGATGCTGCTGACGATCTGCAGGTTGTTCTTCACCCGGTGGTGGACCTCCTTCAGCAGCACCTCCTTCTCATGCAGGCTGCGCTCCAGTTCCATTTGTTCGCGCTTACGGTCGGTGATCCCATAGGCCAGGCAGGAGAGTTCACGCACATGTCCATCCACCACGATGGGGCTGATGAAGCATTCCACCCAGCGCGGCTCCCCTTTGGTATCCAGCAACTCCACCTCGAACTGCTGGGGCTTGCCCTTGAGCGCCGCTTTGAAGCGTTGCATGAAAGGCCCCGGATCGCCGGATGCCCGCGGGGCGAGGCGCTCCACGAAATGGTCGCCGATGGAGAAATCGATGTCGTAGGCCTCTTTGGCCGAACCCAGGAACCAACGGTTGCAGGAGGTGATGCGCATACCCTCGTCGAGGGTCCAGATCATCATGTTGGCCGAGCTCTCGAAAATGGCACGCAGGCGGGCGGCTTGTTCGCGGATGAGTTCCTCGGCCTCCTTTTGTTCGGTGATCTCGTGTCCAATGCCAAAGACCTCCTTCACGCGGCCGTCAGTGCCAAAGACCGGGCTGAGGAAGATCTCGTTGCAGACACGTTGGCCTGCCATGTCCACCACATCGGTCTCGAAGCGCACGGGCTGGCCGCTGAAGGCCTTGGCGTACTTGGCGTCCCAGAAGGCCCGGTAGTTCGGCTTGGAGAAACCCTCGCGCGGTTGGACCGGTCCTGCGTTCGCCTGCGGCCGCACCCCGTGAAGCCGTTCTATCATGCCCGCGTAGCCGTGGTTGTAGCTGGTGATGCGGATCCCGGGGTCCACGGTCCAGAACATGTGCTCACTGCTCTCGAACAGGGCGCGGAGTTTCGCTTCGTTGCGTTGCAATTCCTCTTTGGCGGCGAGCACGTGGGTGATGTCGCGCAGAATGGCACGCGTGGCCACCACCCGGCCATTCTCCCGGCGTACGGTGATCGACCCCTCGGCGATCACCTTCCTGCCTTCGGCACCCTTGAAAACCGCGCTCACCTGGGCATCACCACCTGTGATACCCTCGCCGGTGAAGAGCGGAGCATGGTCCGCGGCATGGTCCGGGTGGAGCATTTCGCTGATGTGCCTGCCTCGGGGGTCTCCGCCTGCGCATCCCATGGCCTTGTGCCAGGCCTGGTTCACGTAAAGCAGCCGGCCATCGGCGTCCACGCTCAGGATGAGGTCTGTGGCGTTCTCGAACAGGTCGCGGTATCGCTCTTCACTGGCGCGCAGGGCTTCCTGGTCTTGTTTCTGCCGCGTGATGTCACGCGACACGCCCATGACGCCGATGATGCGTCCATCCTCATCATGCAGTCTGGAAGAGGCCAGGAATGTGGTGAAGACCTGGCCATCCTTGGAGAGGTTGCGGATCTCGCCGGTGAAGGCGCCATGCTCATCCAATTCGCGTTGCACGGCCTCATACTCTTGAAGGTCGGCGTAGAGCATGCGGGTATCGCGGCCCATGACCTCCTCGGCCTCGTAGCCGAAACGCAGACTGGCGGCCGGGTTGTATTCGGTGATGCGGCCTTCGGGGTCGGCGGCCATGATCATGTCCAGCGAGCTGTCGATCAGGTTGCGCGCGAACCGGCGAGATCGGCGCAGCGCTTCCTGTGTGCGGCGGTGTTCGGAGATCTCCTGCCGAAGGACCTGGTTCACCTCCTCGGCGAGCTGCACCCGCATGCGTTCCTTCATCAACACCTGTTGCTCGCTGTGGTCCTGCAGGGTGACGCGGATGGCGGACCCACCCTCATCCTGCACGGCGGAGGCGAAGAGTACCACTTCCCTTCCACTGGCAAGGCGCGTGGTGATGGGTCCTGCCTGTGTGGCATCATGCATCAGGTGTTCCAACTGGTTCCGAGCGTCCATGTGGAAAACATCCATCACCGCCTCGCCTGTCAGCGGTCGGCCGACGAGTGCTTCGGCGGCCGGGTTCGCATAGACGATCCGCCCACCAGCGATCACCAGCAGCCCATCGCGGACGTGTTCCACCAGGCCGCGGTAACTGGCCAGCAGCATGCGCTGTTCCATCTCGCTTTGCCGCCAGGCGGTCACATCGATGAGTGTGCCCTGCATGGTGGCCGGCCGGTCCTTCCATTCCACCAGATACACGTTGAGCAGCGCCTCCACCTGCCTGCCATTGCGGTCCTTCAGGCGCAAGGGATGATTCACCAGGCGGCCATGTTCACGCAATGCGTTGATGAGTGCTTCGCGGTCGGCCGGGTCGGTGTAGAAGGCGTCGGCCGGCTGCCGCATGAACTCGTCGCGATCGCTGTAGCCCAGCATGCGCGCAATGGCGTCATTGCATTCCAGGATCCGGCCATCCAGGGTGCTGCGGTAGATGCCCGCCACACTGCGCAGCACCAGTTCCTCGTACTGGTGCTTCAATCGCAGATAGGCCTCGGCGAGCTCCTGCCCGCCCATGTCCACCACCACCGTTCCGCTGCCCTGGGTCGTCATATCCAGCACGTCTGTAAAGCCCCGCTCAGGGACTGTCATCGGATGATCCGCGCACCTGTGGTGGCACGCGCTCGCCATCCAGCCTGGTGGCCACACCGTCCCGGTAGCGGATGGTGAGGAACGGCTGGCCCAATTCGTTGTAGTGGATGTGGTCCCCTTGTTCCACCCCCATCACATATCGTCCCTCCTGCTTGATCTGTCCGTCGGGCCACCACCAGCGGTGCTTGCCATGGCGCTCGCCGTTGACAAAAGTTCCCGTGAAATTGCGCTTGCCATCGGGGTAGGTGTAGTTCCACACACCATCGCGGAGCCCATCCTTGAAGGCCCCTTCCTCGCGGTGGTCGCCCAGTTCATAGGTCCATACGCCTTCGCGTCGCCCATCGATGTATTCCCCCTTGGTGATCACCGCACCCTGCTCATCGTACTCTACGGATGCGCCATCCTCCTTGCCGCGGCGGTAGGTCTCCTCGCGGTGCATACGGCCGTTCTCATAGTACCACTGCCAAAGACCATGGGGCAGGCTGTTCACGTACTTGCCCTTCTGCTCCACTTTGCCGCTGCGGTGGTAGAAGGTCCAGTCGCCCTCGCGCCTGCCGGCCGTATAGCTGCCTTCCGCACGCTTCTCCCCTGTGGGGAAATACTCCACCCATGGCCCTTCCATGGCTCCCAGATCATTCACCATGCCCTGGCTCACGAGTTGGTCCCCCGCGTAGATCTTGGCCCCGACCAGGGCTCCATCAGGGGCGAACTCCTTGAACAATCCTTCCCGCTTTCCACTGCGTGAGTAGCTGCCGATGCTGGCCACCTTGCCGCCCGCATGGAAGGTGCGCTTGATCTCCACCGTGAGTTGCTCCTGGCCCGCCGTGTCCAGCTGTCCTTGATCGAACTTGAGCATCTCCTTCAGGTTGCCTTGCGCGTCGAACTCCTTGTAGACCCCCTGGCGCTTGTCGTCCACGTAACTCACTTCCCACTTCACCTTGCCATTGGGGTGCAGTTCCTTCCAAGGTCCCTGGCGCATGCCCATGCGATCGGTCCTGTTGATGTCCTCCCGGCGACGTAGCATGCCCGCGCCGTAGTACAACAAGGCGATGAGGCGCCCATCCTGGTCGTACTCCTGGCCCCTCCCCTCTTCACGCCCCGCCACAAAAGGTATCTCCTTGTGCACCTGCGCATTGGCGTGGTAGTAATAGGCCATGCCATCCCGTTGGTCGGCCACATAGGTCTCCCTGCTCAGCAGAACCCCTTCCGCATCATAACGCCTGGTGTCCCCTTCACGTTTGCCCGCCGCATAGCTGATCTCACTTTCCAATACACCCTCCGGGTTGAAGAAGGTCCACACACTGTCCAGCAGACCCTCCCGGCGGTTGCCTTGGGAACGAAGCAGGCCATTTTCATGGTAGTTGCGCCACCAACCATCCGGCTTGCCGTCCACCATTCGCCCTTCACTGCTCACTGTGCCATTGGGATGATAGAATCGTGTGAGTCCATCATCACCCGGCTGTCCGTTGACTGTCACCAACGAACACCACGGCATCACCATCACGGACAATACCCTTATCATGATACTCTTGAAGAAAATGTATCTGATATAATAAGGGCTGTTGATCATGTGGACCATTATGGCCATAAAGACTTGCGGGAACGGGTTATCAAAAGTAGCGCGCATGCCATGAACGATCGGGTGGACCAGCAGGCAATGGCAAGGGGTTGAAGGTCAATGGGTGGAATGGATCGATCAACGATCATGGAAAAGTCGGGATGGAGGGGATGGTGAATGATCCGATGCCATACGAGCGGTGCTGGATCATGGACGGCCTGTTGATGAACGGCCTTGTTGTGAACAGGGCGGAGAAAGGAAGAGCCGCCAGAGGATGACCGTTGTTGATAGCCGGGATGATACCAGCAGTTGTCCACCATGGTTTTGGGTTGTTGACCATGCGATCGTGCACAAACGACCCCCTTGCAGCGGCACCGGTATCTTCGCGGACAACGAAGGACCAGGACCATGCGCATCGCCATCGGAGGGGACCATGCCGGATTCGGCTTGAAACAGGCCATCATCGACCACTTGGGGCGGTGTGGGCATACCGTGGACGACAGGGGGACCATGTCGGAGGACAGTGTGGATTATCCGGATTTCGCCCGATTGGTGGCGCAGGAGGTGAGTGCGGGAGGGGCCGACCTGGGGATCGTGGTCTGTGGCAGTGGCAACGGGGTGAACATCACGGCGAACAAGACGCCCGGTGTGCGTTCGGCCTTGGCTTGGCGGCCTGATGTGGCGGCCTTGGCCCGACAGCACAACAATGCCAACGTACTGGCGCTCCCGGCACGATTCATCACCCCGCAGGAAGGCCAAGCCATTGTGGAAGCGTTTCTTGCGGCCAGCTTTGAAGGAGGCCGCCATCAGCGGCGCGTGGAGAAGATCGAAACCAAGGGAGCATGATGGACATGATGGCCGAGTTGCTACGCGTACTGCGCCGGTCGGTACTGGTGCATGTGGTCCTGCTTGGAACCGTGCAGGCCCAAGTGGAGAGCCCAGCGGCGCGCTTCGCCAAGCTGATCACCCTGGAGGACCTGGAGCGTGACCTGGGCGTGTTGGCCAGTGACGAGTATGAAGGCCGCGACACCGGCAAGCGTGGCCAGAAGATGGCGGCGGCCTATATCCGCGACCATTTCATTGCCGTCGGCATCCCACCGGTGCCATCGGCTGATGCGGGATCCATTGTGGAAGGTTACTATCAGCCTTTCGATCTGGTGGTGGAAAGACCCGGCCCCATCAGCTTGGCAGGTCGCGGTCATGAACTCACGTTCTTGAAGGAGTTGTTCTATTTCAATGCCACGTTGGCAAGTGACCGACGTGTGCGTGAACTGCAGGTGCATGGTGATGGGTCGCAATTGGCCAAGGCCAAGGTCGCAAAGGGATCCGTGCTGCTCATTGAAGACAAGGGGCCCGAGAACCTGATGGCTTTTCTGGGATGGATGCGCGGACGATCGGAAGCGGCGAACAATTTGGGCGCCGACGTTCTGCTGATCGCCACATCCAGAATGGACATGCTGGTGGAGCGCATGGGCCACTATGTGGGCGGTGAGCGGATGCGACTGGCCATCGATGCGGGTGGAGAGCCCGCGCGTGGTGGGACACAGACCATACTGGTGGAGCGACAAGCCCTGGGAAGCCTGATCGGTGCCAGCGATGTGAACAAGGCTTTCGCGAGGAAGCCCGGCAAGCGTCTGGCGGTCGAGCTGGATTTGAAGCATCGTTCCCAGCGCGAAACGGTGGTGAGTGAGAACGTGCTGGGCTATATCGAGGGAAGTGACAAGAAGGACGAGCTGATCGTGCTCACCGCGCATTATGATCACATCGGCGTGGAGGATGGCGAGGTGTACAATGGCGCCGACGATGACGGCAGCGGCACCGTGGCCATCATGGCCATCGCCAAGGCCTTCGCGGCCGCCAAAGCCGCAGGACATGGACCGCGCCGCAGTGTACTGGTGATGCCCGTAAGCGCCGAAGAGAAGGGCCTGCTGGGCAGCCAGTACTACAGCGAGCGTCCGGTGTTCCCATTGGCGAACACGGTGGCCAACCTCAACATCGACATGATCGGGCGTGTGGACAGCGCACACGCGGCATCACCGCCCTACGTGTACATCATCGGAAGCGACCGGTTGAGCACGGCTTTGCATGCCGTCAATGAAGCGGCGAACGAAGCACATGTGGGCCTTGTGCTGGACTACACCTTCAATGCGGAAGACGACCCGAATCGCTTCTATTACCGCAGCGACCATTACAATTTCGCACGCAAGGGCGTGCCGGCCATCTTCTATTTCAGCGGGGTGCACGAGGACTACCACGGCCCCGGCGATACGTTGGACAAGATCAAGTTCGACCTGCTTCAGCAGCGCGCACTGCTGGTCTTCCATACGGCCTGGGAACTGGCCAATCGCGAGGAGCGCATCGCGGTGGACAGACCCTGAGGGCGTCGCTCTCAGGCGGGTTCTTCGAGCAGGCGTTCCACGAACACGGAAAGGCTGCGCTTGTAGTTGACGAAGTGCTGTCCGGTGCCCGGGCCGTAGTAGCCGGTCCTGATACGGCGCACTTTGCCCTGGCGGTCCACCATGATGCAGGTGGGATAGCTCATCACATGGTTGAGGAAGGGCAGCTTTTCGCTCGCCATCGCTTTCGAGGATCGGCCCGCATAGAGGATGGGATACCTCACATCCAGCACTTCGCGGAAGCGACGCAATCCATCCAGGGCGCGTTCCGTGTCCTCATATTTCTCGAACGCCACGGAGATGACCTCCAGGCCCTTTTCGTGATAGCGCTCCCAGAACTCGTTCAGCAGGCGGGTCTCGTCCACGCAGTTCGGACACCAACTGCCCATGATCTGGATCAGCAGGACCTTCCCCTTGTAGTTCGCATCGTTCGGTGAAACAGGCCTCCCCTCCAGGTCGGGAAAGCGGAAATCCACCATGTCGTAGCCTTCGCGCAGGAAGGTGAGCGAGTCCGGGTCTCGCAAGCGGAAGTCCGGATTCCTGCGCGCCTGCCACGGCTCCTGCCAATGTGTGCCGCTCCAGAATCGGCCGGAGAGACTGTCGCCCAGGATGGCGGCCTTGAACAGGAAGGCATGGGTGCCATCGAAGCAGGAAAGCATCAGGCTGTCCCCCAACACCACGCCCTCCAGGAACCGGTAGTCCCCTGTTTCGGTCAGGAAGGTGCCCGTGATGCGTCCATCCGGACCATCCTGGAAAAGACCGATGGCCGGATAACCTTCCGGGGCGTTGGGATTGAAGCGCACCTCCCACTGGCCCGAAACGGACGGGCCCGAACTTCCGCCGCCCTCGAAACGTTCGCGATGCCCGGCCACGGCGGTAAAGGGGATGCGGTAGTCGGGACCCTTCAAGTGGTTGTGCCAATACCCCTCCATCCGGTCGTCGGAAAGCATTTTTCCGCGGAACTCGGAATCGAAGAGGGGCATGCGGATGGTGATCGAATCCCCATCCAGTTCCACATCATCCACAGGGATGGACTCATCGCCGTTGAGTACATGCATGGACCAGGTCCCCTCATCGCGCCGGATGTCCAGCAGGAAGGGCAATCTGGGGCCATTGAGATCGAGCTCCAGCCGCCAGGGTCCTTGTTTCGGGACCCGCTCATCCTCCTGGGAGCCCCCCCCGCCGCAGGCGCTGGAGAACAACAACAGGATGGCGAATGGGAATGAGAGGTCCCTCATGGGCGCGGCGAATATAGGCGCCTCGACAGGTGTGGTCAGGACAGAGATCCCCGCAAATGGCGATCGCAACGGACCCCTCAGAGATCGAACTTGATGCCTTGTGCCAGCGGGAGCTTGGTGCCGTGGTTGATCGTGTTGGTCTGACGGCGCATGTAGATCTTCCAGGCATCACTGCCACTTTCGCGCCCACCCCCGGTTTCCTTCTCACCGCCGAATGCACCGCCGATCTCTGCGCCACTGGTGCCGATGTTCACATTGGCGATGCCGCAATCACTGCCCGCGGCGCCCAGGAATCGTTCCGCTTCGCGCAGGTCCAATGTCATGATGGCGCTGCTGAGCCCCTGCTTCACACCGTTCTGGATGTCGATCGCCTGTTGGACGTCGCCGCTGTACCGCAACAAGTACAGGATGGGTGCGAAGGTCTCTTCCTGCACAATGGGCATGTCAGCGTTCGCCTCAACAATGGCGGGTCGCACGTAGCACCCGCTCTCATACCCGGCGCCCTCCAGCACACCGCCCTCTACCAGGATGCTTCCTCCCTGCGCATTCGCCGCTTCCAGCGCCTTCAGATACTGGCCCACCGCATCGCGGTCGATCAACGGTCCCACGTGGTTCTTCTCATCCAGCGGATCGCCGATACGGAGCTGGGCATAGGCCTTCACAAGCTTGTCGCGGAACGTGTCGTACACCTTGTCGTGTATGATCAATCTGCGCGTGCTGGTGCATCGCTGGCCGGCGGTGCCCACCGCGCCGAATACACAGCCGATCAATGACATGTCCAGGTCGGCCTTGTCGCTGATGATGATCGCGTTGTTGCCGCCGAGTTCGAGCAGGGCACGCCCTAGCCGCGCACCCACCGCGGCACCCACCGACTTGCCCATGCGTGTGCTGCCCGTGGCGCTCACCAGGGGTATGCGGGGATCGCCGGCCATCCACTCGCCCACCTCGCGCGCGCCGTTCACCACACAACTCACACCTTCCGGAACCCCGTTGCGCGTGAACACCTCATTCACGATGTGCTGGCAGGCGATGGAACACAACGGTGTTTTCTCGCTTGGCTTCCAGATGACCGCATCACCACAAACCCAGGCCAGCGAAGCGTTCCAGCTCCATACGGCCACCGGAAAATTGAACGCGGAGATCACGCCCACCACGCCGAGTGGATGCCATTGTTCATACATGCGGTGGTCCGGTCGCTCACTATGCATGGTAAGCCCGTGAAGTTGCCGGGAAAGACCCACGGCGAAGTCGCAGATGTCGATCATTTCCTGCACTTCGCCCAATCCTTCCTGATAGCTCTTGCCCATCTCGTAGCTCACCAGGCGGCCGAGCTCGGCCTTGTAAGTGCGCAACGCCTCGCCCACTTGACGCACGACCTCACCACGTTTTGGGGCCGGCCACCTGCGCCATTCGTGGAAGGCCTTCTCTGCGGACGACACGGCGGAGTCGTATTCGGCGCGTGTCGCAGTGCCCACCCGGGCGATCTGCGCGCCATCTACCGGTGACGAAGAGGTCAAGTCGCCGCCGGCCCCTTGTAGCACATTCGACCCCACGAGCACACCACTGTTCTTGTCGGCGATACCCAGTACGCGCAAGGTTTCTGCGAGGCGGTTTCTGGTGGCGGTGGTCGTACTCATTTGATGGGTTGTACTTGGTTCGGGCTTCGGATGGGGTCGGGCGATCGGTCAATGGTCCGAAGTTGGGCGGGCAAATGTAGAAGGGTCGGATCGGGAGTTGGTCGGGGCCATCCTGGTGCACCGGGACCCCGGCGATGAGCGTATGCCCTTGATAATGAGCGGATTACCGGCCAAATGAATGAACTCCGAGTTTACGCGATCAAAATTCTGCGCGAGGGTTATTGTACCAGAAGACCATGGAGGATGCAAAGGAGGCCGAAAAAGCGGGCTTTTCAGGGTTCGGCCTTTCTGGCGATGTATAAAATGCTCGAGGTGGGCCTATTGGTGACGACGGACATGATGTTGGACCAAGCGCCCATGAGCATGGCAAGGCTCCAGGCCCATGGTCCCCTCTTCCCCTTGTACCCCTCACTCAATAGTGCGATGTAGCATGCATCCAACCACATGGGCTTGGTGGCGACCAGCTCGAACCCGTGCTCGCGGATCAGCTTGTGGATATCCTGGCGTCGAAAATGCGAAAGGTGCCTCGGCACATCCCAAGCGGCCCACCAAGGGCCATAATGACTCGCATCCCAGCTCTCACGGTCGGGTACTGCGATCACAAGCAGACCACGGTCGGCCATAAGGGCGTAAAGTTGCTTGAAGGTCGCGCGCGGATCGGGCAGGTGCTCCAGAACATGCCAGAGCGTGATGACCTGATAGTGCTCTTTGTGCGTGAGTTGACCCCATGAGGGAACGACCGGAAGGGCATGGTCGGACATGGCTTTTGCCCGGGCACCGGGGTCGGGTTCCACGCCTTGGACGTTGTAGCCCCTACCCCGCAAGTGAGCGAGAAATTCGCCCGTGCCGCAGCCGATGTCCAGCACGTGTCCGTTCGGCTGGTATCTCCTGACAAGACCCGACTTGCGGCTGATGGCCCATCGGCGTAGTTGATGGTAGATACGGTCTTGAAAGCTGGACCTCCGTCCGGTGTGGGAAATGTATCCGTCGCTCTTGTAGTAGGCGCCAATTCGATCCTGGGAGGGCCTGGGGGATGTGGTCCTGAACCCACAGTTGGAGCAATCGACCAGGGAAAAGACCTGACCGGTGAGGAAGTGATCACGCACGAGCATGGCTTCCGCAAGGCCGGCAGAGTTGCAAAGAGGGCAGTGGGTCAGCGTTTCCAAGGCAGGGTTCCACGTGGAACGATCATCGTCCGAGATAGACCAATAGCACCCCCAGGTCGGCCGGTGAGACGCCGCTGATACGTGAGGCTTGTCCCAGGGATCGGGGGCGGATGGAGGTGAGTTTCTGACGCGCCTCGAAGGAAAGGGAGGTCAGTTTGTTGTAGTCCATGTCGGCATCAAGCGGCACTCCCTCCAACCTGCCAAGCTTCTCGGCCAGCTCGCGTTCCTTGTCCAGGTAGCCCTCATATTTGGCGTTGATCCCCACCTGCTCCTCCACCTCTTCGCGCAGGTCGCCACAAGCTGTGGATCGCTCCTTAACGGCCGGGCTCAGGACCGCGATATCGGCGTAGGTCATTTGGGGTCGGAGTAGCAGATCATACAGCTTCGCCTTCTGTTTGAGGGGGGGTGTTCCACGTGGAACGAGTACC
Source organism: Flavobacteriales bacterium (assembly GCA_026129465.1). Taxonomy (NCBI): domain Bacteria; kingdom Pseudomonadati; phylum Bacteroidota; class Flavobacteriia; order Flavobacteriales; species Flavobacteriales bacterium. The sequence continues at coordinate 2,525,176 of JAHCIA010000001.1, read as the reverse complement.
CGATCGGCATCCTCAGGCTCCACGCTTTCGGAACGGATCAGCGCAGACAACTCCTGGGTGTGATTGGCTTTCTTTTCCATGCGGCGCAGACGTTGGTCACTGGCCAGCCCAACGGTATGCCCTCTCGCGGTCAAGCGCAGATCCGCATTGTCCTGGCGAAGAAGGATCCGGTATTCGGCTCTGCTGGTGAACATGCGGTAGGGCTCCTCGGTGCCCTTGGTGATCAGGTCGTCGATCAGCACGCCGATGTAGGCCTCATCTCTGCGCAGCACAAAGGGCGCGGATCCGCGGATGCTCAAGTGGGCGTTGATGCCGGCCACGAGTCCCTGGCAGGCGGCCTCCTCATAGCCGGTGGTTCCATTGATCTGTCCGGCGAAATAGAGGCTCTCCACGAGTTTGGTTTCCAGCGTGTGTTCGAGTTGGGTCGGCGGGAAATAATCGTACTCCACGGCATAGCCGGGCCTGAACATCCGGGCATGGGCAAAGCCGGGGATCCTCTGCAGAGCCGCCACTTGCACATCCTCGGGCAGGCTGGTGCTGAAACCATTGATGTAGGTCTCCACGGTGTCCCAGCCCTCGGGCTCCACGAAGATCTGGTGACGCTCCTTGTCGGCGAAGCGGTCGATCTTGTCTTCGATGCTGGGACAATAGCGCGGACCGACCCCTTGGATGCGGCCCGTGAACATGGGGCTGCGATCGAAGCCCGTGCGCAGGATGTCATGCACCTCCGGGCTGGTATAAGTGATCCAGCAGGGTAGTTGCTCGCGCTTTTTCTGGGCGATGAGCGAATGACCGGGCAGATAGCTGAAGGTGCCGGGGACCTCATCGCCAGGTTGCTGTTCGAGCAGGCCGTAGTCAATGCTGCGGCCGTCCACGCGCGGTGGTGTGCCCGTTTTCATGCGACCAGCAGCGAATCCCAGGTCCACCAATTGTTCCGTGATGCCATGACTGGCTTTTTCACCGGCCCGCCCACCGCCGATCTGACGCTCGCCGATGTGCATCACACCATTCATGAAGGTGCCGTTGGTCAGTACCACGGCGTGCGCTACAATGGTCTTGCCCGATGCGGTGCGCACCCCTGTTGCCCGGCCCGCCTCCACCACAAGGCCCGTGACCGCATCCTGCCAGAAATGGACATTCGGGTTCTGCTCCAGGAAGTGGCGCCAGGTGGAGGCGAAGAGGTTGCGGTCGTTCTGGGTGCGAGGACTCCACATCGCGGGACCCTTGCTTCGATTCAACATGCGGAATTGCACCGCGCTTCGGTCGCTGACGATGCCTGACAGGCCGCCCAGCGCATCGATCTCCCGAACGATCTGACCCTTGCCTACACCACCCATCGCAGGGTTGCAGCTCATCTGGCCGATGACCCCCATGTTCATGGTGATCAGGAGCACCTTGGAGCCGAGTTGGCCGGCTGCCATGGCGGCCTCACAGCCCGCATGGCCCGCACCCACCACGATCACATCATATCGACCAAGCCCGGACATCCTTTAACATTATGACCATCAGCGAGTTGAATATAATGGATACCCGCATGGTCGGGCAAAGGTAGGAGGGGACCGCCCCTTTGATCGGGAGGGGATGGCGCACGCTTCCGGCAGGTACATCGGTTCAGTGGAACCCGGCGAATAGCCTGATCGTCTCCAACCGTCCGCCGCATTGCACAGAGAGCAGATAGTGCCCATTCCCCGGCGCTTCTACCCGGGAGGGGGTCGACCCCACGCGACCTTGCGCCAACAGTCGGCCAAGCACATCGCGCAACGACCAGACGCCCTCCTTGTGACAACCATGCTCCACGAGCCAGACCCCACCCTCCTGCGCCAGCACCATCAGGTTCGGTTCCCCTTCCCGCCAGATGCTCCGCACGGGTCCGAAGGACCAGGCACCATCCAGGTCGATCTGCCTCAATCGGTAGTAGGAGAGACCCTTTAAGGGTGCCGGGTCATGGGCGAGGTATTGGATGGTGGAGAAGCTGGTACCGGCCGCCGGGCGCTGCAGTATGGGCGTCCATAGTTCCAGGTCCGCGCTTCGCTCAACCACGAATGAGGCGGTATTCGTCTCGCTGGCCGTGGCCCAGTCCAATAGCACCGCAGGACCATCGTTGCGCACTTCGAAGGAGATCAACTCCATGGGCAACAAGGGACAGAGCAGTCCCAGCCGATAGGCGGCGTTGGCCAAGTTGTTCGGGGCGCCGGGTGTTTCATTCCCCGCCACCAGGGCACTGGTGAAATTGCCCGCTGTGCGGAAATCGCCCGCGTTGAAATAGAGCACCCGGCCGGTGTGGTCCAGTGTGCTGATGCGCAAGGCGTCCAAGCCACCCGGGTTCATGTTGTTGGCGTTGCTGCCATAGCTGCTGCCATGGAAATAGCGGCCCAGGGCATCGCGCGTTTGGCCGGCATCCCCGGTGTTCCTGAATCCCATCATCAGGTTCCAGTTGCCCGCTCCGTAGGCGCAAGGCGTATAGCCGCCTGTGATGGTCGCGTTCGGAAGCGAGGAGCAACCTTGCAGCAACGCGTGATTGGCCGGCAGGATGTAAACGCTGTCCTGGGGCGCCGCGTCGGCGGGGTCGTCCGGTGGCAACAGTACGTTGGGGTCGGCGTTGTTGTAGATCACGATCAACGACCCGGTGGGCACCGCGGCCCATTGCGCGGCGTTGCTGAAACGCAGGTGTCCCTGGGTCACGCCGCTGTTCACCATGGTGGTGCCGAATCCATTGTGGGTGGAGCCGTTGTTGTCATCCACGATCACGCCACGGATATCCACCGTGGTGCAGGGGTCGCCCACCACGAGTAGTTCGATGTATTCCCTTGTGCCGCTCGGGCCATTGCTGAGCTCATTCACGATGAGCCCCGTACCCGTGGGCACATAGGGTATGGTGAGTTGCACGTCATCGATCGCCACGCTCGGGTCCGATCCGCTGCCGTCGTTGTTGTTCACCCAGCGGAAGCCGACGCGCACGCCGGGGTTGCCATTGGCGGAGGCGGGCAGCGCCACGCTGTAGTTGGTCCATTGTCCCTGGCCAGCGCAAGCGGCCACCACCGGGGTCTTGGGCATGTCCGCCAGGAGGGACCATATGGCGCCGTCATAATACCACACTGTGGCGTTGTCCAGCGTGGTCTGGCCACCTTCCATGTACTTGAAGGAGAGTGTGACGTTCATATGTGCGCTCAGATCGATGACGGGGCTCTCGGCGCGTTGGTCCGTGAGGGTGCTGTTGCAGTTGCCGCAGATGGCCGTGCAGAAGGAGCAAATAATGGGCGGGCAGCCGGCATCGTAGGCCGCGCCGCAATCGCCGGTGGGGCAAAAGGCGCAGGCATTCGGCGACCCACAAGTAGCTGGCAGGCTGTTGGCGATGTGCAGCGTCTCATTGTTGCCACAACCCGATCCGCAGGTGCCGGCAGGGTTGCCATTCTCCGCACAGCTGATGAACCAGCGATTGGGGCAGGGGCCGTTCGCGGTCGGGGTGGTCACGGTCCAGGCGCCATTCAAACCGCTGTAGGTGTTGGCGTAGCATCCCTGGGTGCATCCATTCTCGAATTCCTCGGCCCAGATCACCAGTTGACCATGGAGCAGCCAGGGGATGAATGCGAGAAGGATGGATGTGATCGCACGAGCCATGCGTCATGGAAGATAGCACCTGGGCTATCGATATGACGCGATCCAGCGGGATGAAGTGGCCGCAAGCGGGCAATGCGAGGGGGCCTCGGGCCAAGCCGTCAGCGTGCGGCCTGCACACCCAGCTGCCGCAACAGCAGGTCGATGGAAGTGCGCTGCTCCTCCAGGGCGCCTTCCAGCACCGTGTTGCGGGCGCGCAACTCCTCGATCATGGCCTGTTGTTCCTGCACGGCCTTGACCAGGGGCACCACGAATGCGGCGTAGCCCAGGGTGTAGTGGTCGCGCTCATTCACCGGCCGATGCACACCATCGAATTCAAAGCCAATGGCCTGAAGGGCGGCTTCCACCTCTTGGGCGATGAACCCGGTCTGCGGTTCAGCGGCCACCTCTTCCAGCCGACGACGGTATTGCACCGCGGCAGCTTCACCATCGACCTCCGTCATCTGCTCCGAAACACCCAGGAAACGGTCGATGCCATGTGCGTCGAGGTGATAGGTCACGGGCCGAAGACGCATGATGAGATCAAGCCCAGGCACGTTCTCCCGGATGTCGCGCTTGAACCTGGCGTCGCTCAGGTTCTGCCAGGCGCCGAAGCCCCCGGTGAGGTTGTTGTTGGCCACGGTGCCGATCACTGCGCGGTTGTTGATCGTGGCCGTGGCGTTGTTGCCCAGGGCAATGGTGCCGATGAGGTCCGGCGCGTTGGTGCCCGCTCCTCTGCCAACGGCCGTATTGCTGCTGCCGGTGACATTGTTGTAAAGCGCACGTCGCCCCACGGCCGTGTTGGCGAAGCCATCCGTGTTCAGCGCCATGGCTTCCGGCCCGGAAGCGGTGTTCCAGCCGCCCGTGGTATTGGCGGTAAGCGCCAGCCAGCCCACTGCGGCATTCTCGCCTGCGGTGGCGGCCGCCAATGCGTTGGACCCCACGGCCGTATTGCGCGTGGCCGTGGTACTGGACCACAGCGCACGGTAGCCTATCGCGGTGTTGTCCGCCGCATTGGTGCAGGTGGTCAAGGCCTCACGACCCAGGGCCACGTTGCGTGTACCCGTAGTGGTGTTGCGGCCGGCGCTGGAGCCCACATAGGTGTTCTGCGCACCCGTGGTGCTGTTCTCCCCGGCATAGGCGCCCAAGTGGGTATTGTCGGCCGCGTTGGTGCTGAAGAAGCCCGCGTTCATGCCCACATAGGTGTTTCGGACACCCGTGGTGTTCGTTCGGCCGGCACTGGTGCCCACAAAGGTGTTCTCCGAGCCCGTGGTGGTGGCCATGCCGGCATAGCCGCCCACGATCACATTGTACAGCGCCGTGGTGGCGTTGAATCCGGCGTTGATCCCCACCATCGTGTTGATCGCGCCGGTGGTGTTGCTGCGCCCCGCGCTGGTGCCGACGAAGGTGTTCTCCGCACCGGAGGTGACACTCTCCCCGCTGAAGGCGCCCACGAAGGTGTTGTAGATGGCGGTGGTGGCATTGAGGCCGGTGTTGATGCCCACCATGGTGTTGGAGCCCCCCGTGGTGTTGGCCCGTCCGGCGTTCAGCCCCAGGTAAGTGTTGCCCGAACCGGTGGTGGTGTTCTGCCCGGCCGAGTGCCCTAAGAACGCATTGCCGGTTGCCGTGGTGGCGCTGAGTCCGGCATTCATCCCCAACATGGTGCTGTTCGTCCCTGTGGTGTTGGCCCGGCCCGCATTGCTGCCCACGAAGGTGTTCTCCCCGCCGGTGGTGGTGTTCTCTCCGCTGCTGGTACCGATGAAGGTGTTCGATCCGGCAGTGGTGGCGTTGTATCCCGCCTGAGTTCCCAACATGGTGTTGTAGGAACCGGTGGTGTTGCTCCGCCCGGTGTTCGCGCCGATCAAGATGTTGAAGGCCCCGGTGGTATTGCTGAGACCAGCTAAGTGACCGACGAAGACGTTGCCGGGCCCGGTGGTGTTGCTGAAGCCGGCCTGGACGCCCAGCATGGTGTTGAACGCGCCCGTGGTGTTCATTCTACCCGCCATACGGCCCAAAAATGTGTTGTTGCCCCCGGTCGTGGTGTTTTCCCCGGCATATGCGCCCACGATCGTGTTATTCTGAGCGGTGGTGGCGTTGAAGCCCGCATTCAAGCCCACGATGGTGTTCTCGAAGCCGGTGGTGTTGCCACGGCCGGCGCTGGTGCCCACGAAGGTGTTGCTTCCGCCCGTGGTGGTATTCTCTCCGGCATAGGAACCCACGAAGGTGTTGTAGAACGGGGTGGTGGCGTTGGTGCCGGCCGCGAATCCGATGTAGGTGTTCACTCCTCCTGTGGAATTCAGCTGGCCAGCCCTGCGGCCAATGAACACGTTACCCTCGCCGGTGGTATTGCTCAGACCTGATGCGGAACCGAGGAAGACGTTCCACGCTCCGGCGGTATTGTCCCGGCCAGCGCTGATGCCAATGAACGTATTATGCTCACCAGTGGTGTTGCTGGTACCCGCGCTTGTACCCACGAAGGTGTTCTGCGAGCCGGTGGTGGTGTTCTCCCCGGCATGGGCACCCACCATGACGTTCCAATTGGAGTTGAGCACCAACCCTGCGTTCATGCCCACCAAGGTGTTCTCCTGGCCCGTGATGTTCGCCCGCCCCGCCATGCGGCCCACGAAGGTGTTCGCGGCCCCCGAAGTGGTGTTCTCCCCGGCATAGGCGCCCATGAAGCTGTTGGAGTTGGCGGTGGCGTTGAAGCCCGCATTGAGACCGACCATGGTGTTCTGCACGCCTGTGATATTCGATCGGCCCGCACTGGTACCCATGTAGGTGTTCTCCCCGCCCGTGGTGTTGAGTTCGCCGGCGTAGGAACCGAGGAACGTGTTGTACCAGGGGGTCGTGCTGTTGTGGCCCGCGTTGTAGCCCACATACGTGTTGGTCTGTCCGGAAGTGTTGCTGCGCCCGGCGCTTCTGCCCACGAACACGTTGCCCGCGCCCGTGGTGTTGTTCCGCCCGGCTTCCGCACCCAACGCCGTATTCACCCATCCCGTGGTGGTCGCACGACCAGCGTTCTCGCCCACGAACACATTCCGGTAGCCCGTGGTATTGGCATGTCCGGCACTGTCGCCCACGAAGGTGTTGCGTCCATTGGCCGGATCATCATTGGCACCCGCATGCTGGCCCACATACACGGAACGCCCCGTGTTGAGCACCTCGATCTGCCCGCGTGTGGTGATGCGTGTGCGCGCCACATTATTGGTCCGGATGGTCAGGGGCACATTGTCGGTGGTGCCCAGGAAGTGGGTGCCGTCCACGGTGCCGGCATTGCCCAGGATGCTCCAACCGGTCAAGGGTGCGGCAAGCGGCACCCATGCGGTACCGTCGTACCACCAGAAGCCGTTGGCCGTGGTGTTGAACACGAGCAGTCCGGTGGCGGGCAACATGATGGCGTTCATTTCGGCATTGCTGACGCGCGGGATCAACAGGCCGCGCTTGCCGTTGGCGGGTAGCGCCGCGGCGTCCACATCCAGCAGTGCGCTGGGGTGTGGCGCGGCACCATCCACACTGATGCCCACGTTCTGCGCCAGGGCGCCAACAGTGGCGAACAGTGCGGGAAGAAGGGGAATGAGGTGTATGTGGCGCATGGCCATACGAATCTCGGACCTGCGGAAAGGGGAGAGCGGGAAGCCGAGCAAGCGGCGGGTTCTCCGAGTGAACGGTCGATCCAGCGGCAACAACAGCGGCGATGGGCGATCGGAATTTGTGCGAGCAGGATGGGCCTCGCGGCCGGCAAAGCGTCACTCCTTCACGAAGCGGGCATGGAAGCGCTGCGCATGCACGAGCACTTGTGCGAGGTAGACGCCGGGAGCAAGCTCCCGCAGGTCCAAATGCAGCAGATCATCCTGTGCATGGGCGAAAGGCACCGGGACCAGCCTTCCATCCGAGCCGTGAATGGTGACCGACGTCGGCTTTTGCGCATCCGGAAGTCGCAGATACAACACGCCCTCGGCGGGAACCGGCCAGGCCGTCAAGGGCCTCGATCGCCCGTGCTCTTCAACGCCCACGGGACCCGCCAACGCTCCCGAAGGCAACACACGCGCGCCGAATACATCATTGCCCCAGTTGTGCCAGAACGATACGGCGCCGTTGTCATCCATGGGCAGCAGGTCGTACCAGTTCGTTTCCGGTTTGAAGGAGCCTTGTGCCACGTGTACCGCCTGGGCCCATTGCACCTGGCCCGATGCGGACAGCCGATGGGCCACATAGGTGTTGCCGTTGGTGGTGACCATGGCGCCACCATCGGACATACCCACGATGCGCAGGGTCCCCACGCCGGTGGTGATCGGCTCCACCAACGCTCCCTCAGCGGGCCAGAGCAGGTCGCCATTCGGGGTGAGCTTCTGCGCGTACAGGCGTGAGGTCACGGCTTGTTTCTTCCAGACCACGAAGAGGTGATCGCCCCGCAGGGTCATTTGATGGTCGTGCAACGCCAGTGCTCCGGAGCAAACGTGTTTCTGTACCTCTGGCCATGCCGGGGTGCCATCCACGCCGAAGCGCGCCACATACAGGTCGCCCGGTTCCCCCGCTGCGGCCATCCACGAAACGAAGAACCCATCGGCGCCCATCGACTCCAGGCCGAACGAATTCACATTGTGTCCCGGCTGCGGCGGAAGGACCAGCGTGTTCGGCCATTGCGCCTCAAGCTGGAAGTTGAAGCGCTGCAGGCTTGCCGGGGTGTTGGCATTCATGTACATCGTGGCCAGGATCACCCCGCCGGATCCGTCAGGCACCAATTTGTGCGGCGCCAGGCCATTCGTGGGCAACGCGAGCACCCCATCGTACGCCTGTGGTACCGAACCATCCGCTGCCACCACACCCAGTCTGCGGCCTTCGCCGACCCAGGAGACGAATGCCGAACCGTCCGGGCGCACGAGAACCGCGGTGGTGTTGCAGGCGTAGCCGGAGTTGACGGGCTGGTTCGTTCTTCCGCCGACCAAGGGATGAGGTTCGATCAGACTCGCGCCATTCACATCGAAGCGCGCGAAGCGCACCGTATCACCTGCGGCCAGCCCGGGCGATTGCACATATGCGATGAAGATGTCACCGTTCGCTGAACTCGCCGCGTAGTAGTTGCTCACGTGGCGCCCACCGGGCAGGGCCAGCAGTTGCTGCCCATTGGGCTCCCAAAGCGCGATGCCGTCAGCGTTCACGCGTTGCGCCCAGATCTCGCGGCGGCCATTGCGCTGGTCGGTCCAGAAGACGTATGTGCCGCCAGCACCATCGGCCCTGGCCTGAACGATGTTCTGGGAGAAGGGCGCGTCGCAAACAGCATATGGTGCCGCTGGGTCGCCGGTCCATTGCGCGTGTAACGTAAACGAGGCGAAAAGGAGCGTCGGAAGCAGCAGGGTTCGCATGGCCAAGGGCTTGGTTCGGACGAAGTACCGCACCACGACCCAGGAGTGTTGAGAACATCGAGCGAACGGAGTGGAGACCGAGCAAGCGGTCAGGCCCGCAGCAGCTTCAACACCTCCTCCTTGCGGCGGCGGCTGATCTCCACGCGGTGGCCGCCTCGCACCTCGAGGAAACCATCGGTGGTGATGCGGTCGATGGCCTGCCGGTTCACCAGGTAGCTGCGATGCACGCGGATGAAGCCCAGGTCGCCGAGCATGTCCTCGTACTCCTTCAGCGTGCGGGCCACCAAGAAGCGGCGGCCATCGGCGAGGTGCAGCTCGGTGTAGTTGTCCTCCGCGCGGCAGAAACCGATATCCTGGGGGCTGATGAAGTGTAGACCGTTGCCATGGCGAAGCGTGAGCTTCATGCGGCTCTCGTGGTCCTCGTTGAGGTTGGCCAGAACGGCCGCCCGGTGCCGCCCATCCAGATCGGGGTCCGGATGCCGGGCCTTGTGCCTGCTGATCGCGGCGCGCAACTCGTCCGCTTGCACGGGCTTCAGCAGGTAGTCCAGCGCACTGAAGCGGATGGCCTGGATGGCGTAGCGCTGGAAGCCGGTGGTGAAAACCACGTCGAAATCCCAATGCCCCAGGTTCTTCAGCAGCGAGAATCCATCTCCGCCGGGCATCTCCACGTCCAGGAACACCAGCGCGGGCCGCAACGCCTCGATCAACGGCATGGCCGACGGCGCGTTGTGCGCTTCGGCCAGCACCGTCACCTCGGGCGCCACTTCGGCCAGGCGGGCGATCAGATTCTCCCGGGCCACGGCCTCGTCATCCACCACCAGCGCACCGATCATGGCCGGAAGTTACACGGAAGCCGTTGGCCGGGTCACACCAGCAACAACTCCACCCGCGTGCCGGCGGCGGTGCCGTCCGGCGCTTGCAGGTCCTCGAACAGGATGTGCCGTCCGCTGGCCTCCAGCTTGTAGGCGAGCAGTTGCAGTCTTTCGTTGGTGAGTTGCAGGCCCATGCTTGGACTGCCATCGCTGTGGCTTCGTTTCGGTGCGGCCCGGCGGCCCACGCCGTTGTCCTCCACAATGCAACGCAGCCCATCGCCATTCTCTTGGAAGCGCACGCTCAGCCGCTTTTCGCCCTCCTTGGCGGCCAGCCCGTGCCATACCGCGTTCTCCACAAAAGGCTGCACCAGCAGGGCGGGCACGTCCACGTCATCGTCGAGCAGATCGCGGTCGGCGTCCACATCATAGCGCAGCCCCTCCTCGAAACGCAGCGATTCCAGCTTCAGGTACTGGCGCAGGAAGTCGAGCTCCTGGCTGATGGGCACGCGGTCCTTCACGCTGTGGTCCAGCACCATGCGCAACAGGCGCGCGAAACCATCCAGGTAGCTGGAGGCGCCCGCATGGTCGCCCTTGCGCACCAGGTTGTTGATGGCGTTGAGACAGTTGTAGATGAAGTGCGGGTTCATCTGGGTGCGCAACACCTTCAGTTGGAGCAATCGGTTGATCTCCTCGATGCGCTCCTTCTGGTCCCTCAGTTCGGTGTTGAGTCCCTCAAGCACAGAGGCATGGCGCCGCTTCTGCCGCAGGTTGCGCCAGAGCAGGAATGCCGCCACCAGCACAAGGAGGACCAGGCCGAGACTGCCGTAAAGCATCTGGCTGCGGGCACGCAGACGCGCGGCCTGTTCGCTGTTCTCGGCATCCAGCCGCTCGATCTCCTCCTCCTTCAGTTTGGCCTCATACCGTTTCTCCAGCTCGAGCAACTCCTCGTTGGCCGTACGCGTGTAGAACTCATGGAGCAGCTCCTCCAATTCGATCATCGCGGCGTACGCGTCCTTGTATTCGCCCAGTGCCGCATGGCTCTCCGCCGTGAAGCCCAGGTTCTCCATGGTGACGAAGATGTCGCGCTCACCCAGCGCGTTGAGCCGCTCGCTTTCCTCGAAGGAGGCGATCGCTTCGCGGTGCCGGCCGGCGTTGTGGTACACATAGGCCAGATGATTGAGCGCCTTGTAGAGTTTCTCGTGGCCGAGCGACCCCATGGCCTCCGCCGCTTCGCGCATCATGCTGATGGCGGCGTCATGGTCGCCCCGCTCGGACAGCAGCTTCGCGATGTTCGTCCTGAGCATGGCCCTGCCGTAGACGTCGTCCTCCTTCACGCGACGAAGACCCTCGCGGTAATAGTATTCCGCCGAGTCGCGTTGCTCCAGCATGAGGAAACGGTTCGCCAGGTTGTTGTAGCTCTTGATCAGGAAGGACTCGTCGGGCAGCGATCGCGCATACACGAAGATCTCGCGCTCCACACGCAGCGCATCCTCGAACCGGTTGCCGTCGAACATCAATTCGGAGATGATGCGCAGGGCGCGTACCATGCCCATGGTGTCGGCGATGGCGCGCGCATGACCATGCGCGAGTTGCGCCGCGGCCATGGCTCCGGTCTCGTCCTGGGTGCGGTAATGGCCCATGGACCGTAGCAGTTGGATCGCCAGCCGCTGTTCGTGGTCGCCCTGGGGAAGGGTGCCAAGCAAGGAATCGGCCAGCACGATCACGCCACGGTGGTCGCCCACATCACCCAGTGCGCGCAACCTTTCCAGACCGTCCTGCGCCCGGCACCAGGTGACGAGGCACGCGATGACCAGGATGACCGCCAAGTGCCGGGTGGCCACCGTTGTGCGGATGGAGGGCATGGCGGGGGTCAGGATGCGCCGCCCACCGTGCGCTCCCCCAACACGGTGTCGGCCTTCTCGCCGCCCCGGCCGCCGAGGTCCAGCGTTCGAATGGGGGCGGGAATGACGATGCCAGCCTTGTTGAGAGCGGCCTGGATGGCCTTGATCGCGGCGCTTCGAACAGTGTGGAAATGCCGGTTGCTCGTGGAGGTGATCCAGAAGCGCACCTCAAAGACGACCGAACTTTCGGCGAATTCCTGGAAGAACACCACCACCTCCTGGTCGGACAGTACCCCGTCCAGGTTCCGCACGGCTTCAGTGACGACGCGTTCCACAAGTTGCAGGTCGGCGTCAAGCCGCACACGCGTCACCAGATCCACCCGGCGTGTGCCGTTGCGCGTGTAGTTGATCAGCACGTTCTGGAAGATCTCCTTGTTGGGCACGATGGTCTGCACCCCCTGCAGACTGCGGACCTCGGTGGTGCGCAGATTGATGCGCTCGATCGTGCCGTACTGCCCGGCGGTCTCCACCAGATCGCCCAAACGGATGGGATGCTGTGTGGCGATCACCACGCCGGCGATGAAATTGCTGGCCAGGTCCTGGAAGGCCAGGCTGAAGGCGAGACCCAGGATGCCAGCGCCCGCGAGCAGGGAGGTCACGGTCTTGTCCAGGTGCAACACACTGAGGGCCGCGAACACGCCCACGAACATCACGGCGAGGAAGAGGACATAGCCCATGAGCCGGCGGAGCGTGGTGCTCGTAACCACCCGGGAAGCCAGCGGTGCAGCGGCCTTCAGAAGCAGTCTGGCGGCAAGCCAGGAGATCAGCACGATCAGCACCGCTGACACGATGTTGGGCAGCATCACGATCAAGCTCTCCATCCAGGCGATGAGCTTGTCACGAATGAGGTCCAGGGCCTTCTTGGCTTCGATCATGGCATGGGGTCCGTCGTCAGGATGAAAGTAAGTCCTGGCGGCCGAATGGATGGCGTCGATCAACGCAGGCGCGCCAGGTAGCGATCCTCGGTGGCGCGCATCGCCGCCTTGTCGGCCCTGGTGCGGTCACCATGGCCCAGGAGGTGCAACAGGCCATGCACCATCACGCGCCGCAATTCATCCTGCAATGACACGCCGAAACCCTTCGCGTTCTCGCGGATGCGGTCCACGCTCATGAGCACGTCGCCGGTGATGCCGCCGCCGACGTTGCCGTCGAAGGTGATCACATCCGTGTACTCATCATGGCCGAGGTAGAGGCGATTGTAGCCCAGCAGGGCCTCATCGTCCATGAGCACATAGTTGAGTTCCTGGATGCGATGACCATGGTCGCGTGCCACGGCATGCAACCAGTGGCGCAGCTTCCGCTTGTCCCGGACAGGGTCTTGTACATCGATCGCCTTGAACGTGATCACGTCCATGGCCGGGACATCATTCCTGCGCGGGGGTCAACTGGAAGGACATGGCCACCGTGGCGCCGTTGTCGCTGAACTCCACCCGATCGGCCAGGGCGCGCATGAGAAAGACCCCGCGGCCATGCGGCTTCTCCAGGTTCTCCGGGTCGGTGGGGTCGGGGAGGTGCTCGTGGTCGAAGCCCGGTCCCTGGTCCTGTACCACGAAGACGAGCTGGCCGTCATGCACGCGGTAACCAAGGCCCACGGACCTGTTCGGGTCCAACCGGTTGCCGTGGTGGATGGCGTTGTTCACCGCCTCGGTGAGCGCGATGAGGATGTTGCCATACCGGCTTTCGTGCACCTGCACGGCCGCGCAGGCTTCATCGATGAGCTTCTCCGCCAGCGCGATGTTCTCGGCCTTCGCGGGGAAGTCGATGCGGCGGGTGAACTCGAGTTCTTCGGTGAGGTTCGCCATGTGCTTCAGGGCCGGTCAAATGTACCGAAATAGGCATTGACGCGGTCGCGGTAATAGGGCTTCAACCCCGGGGGCACGGTGCGCAGCAACTCGGCTTCGCGGGCCTTCCGCCGCATGTGCTCGAAGTACCTGGCCGGGTCGGCGGGAGGCTGGTCGATGCCCTCGTTGCTGGTGCGCTTCTGGTCCAGTTCACGCTCGCGTTCGGCCTTCTCGTGCTCCAACAGTCGTGTCATGATGTCCTGCTGTCGGCGCATGGTCTCGGGAGTGATGTTGCGGTTCACAATGTCGCGCTCCTGTTGCTCCATCTTTTCGGCGAGCTTGTTCAGTTCGTTGCCCGCGCCGCTGCCGTCCTTGTTCATTTCCTGCGCCAGGCGCTGCATCTCCTGGCGGATGGCGGCCTGCTGCGCGGCGAGTTGCGCCAACTGCTGCCCCATGCCCATGCCACCGGGCTTCTGCTGCCCCGGCTTCGGTCCCTTCTCCATGGCCTTGCGCATCTCCTCCAATTGCTTCTGCAACGCCTCCTGCTGGCTCTTCATCTTGCCCATGCCGGGTTTAGCGCCCGGCTTGCCGGGCTTGTTGCCGGGTTTGTCGCACTCGCCGGCCTTGCCGCTCTGCTGGTTGTCCTGCATCATCTGTTGCAGGGCCTCGTCCAGCAGCAGCGCCAGGTTGTTCAGGCTGGTCATGGCATGCTGCTGCCGGTCCGCGGCCATGGGCTTGTAGCGGTCGTTGGCGCGCGCCTCGCCGAGGAATTGCGTGGCCTCGTCCATGTTGTCGTTCACCGCGTTCATCTCGCGGTTCACGATGCTCTGCAACTGCGGCACGCGCTTGCTGAGCGCGAAGAGGGAGTCCTCCACCACCTTGGCATCGTCGCGCAGTTTGCGCTGCTTGCGGCCCTGCTCCACCAGCCTCGGATCGCGCACGGTGGTGGTGGCCACCTGGCCCATGAGGGACTCCTGCTCGAAGCTCAGGTGCAGGATGTTCTCCAGCAGCTGGCGCAACGCGTCCATGTCCTCCTCCTGTTGTTCCTGCGCGCTGTCGCTCACCGCGCTCTCCAGGCTGTGGGCCAGTTGGTCCATTTTGTCGGCGGCGTCCTTCTGTGCCCCACTGGCCTTCTGGTTCTGCTTCTTGTCCAGCTGGTCGCTGCTTTGCTTCTGGTCCTTGCCGATCTCCTCCTCCATGGCGCCGGTGTCGGGCAGGTCCATGGGCTTCTCCAGCGCCTGGTTCTTCTCTTGCAGGTCCTGGATGCTCTCGCGCAATTCCTGGAAAGCTTCGTTGAGGGCCTCCTGCTTCTCTTTCAACTCCTCGGCGGAGGTGTCGCCTTTGCGGGTCTCGTCGCTCAAATCCTCCTGCTTCTTGGAAAGATCACGGAGCTGTTGGGCGATGTCCTCCGCCTTCTGCTCCACTTCCATGCGCTTGAAGATCTCCAGCGCGCGGTCCAACTCCTTCTCCACGTCCTCCTGGCTCAGCTTCAGGTCCTTCATCTGCTCCTGCAGCTGGTCCTTGTCCAGTTTTTCCATCAGCTCCTGCACCTGGCGGTAGAGCTCCTTCATCTCCTCGGTGAGGATGTTCTCGAAGAGTTCCTGCAACTGCTGCTGCTTCTCCATCAGGCGCTCATCCATGGGGCGGAACTCCTGCTGCCGCTGATGGCTTTGGCGCAATTGCTCGTTGCTCCGCTCGATGCTTTGGCGCAGGTCGTCCTGGCGTTGCAGGATGTTCTCCAGCTTCTGCCGGTCCTGCCAGTTGAGTTCCTTCTTGTCGAGCATTTCGCGGCGGAGCCGGTCCAGGTCGCGTTGGAGCGTCTGGGCCTCCTGGATGCTCTCCTTCAGGCCGCTCTTGACAGCCTCGCTGTCCTGGTCCAATTGCTTTTCCAACTCCTTGAGGCTGGGCGCGGCGAAGACCTGCGTGCTGCTGCGCGCGCTCTTGCTGCCGTTCACGCCGTCGTTGTCCCACACCTCGAACCAATGTTCGATGCGATCGCCGGGCGACAGCGGGAGCCCGTAAAGGTCCCAACTGTGGAAGAACTCCTGCCGCGTGCTGCGCGGGTCGATCCGCAGTTCGTTGCTGGACTGGCGCATTTCGGGTGGCAGGCTGTCGCCGCCCTCCACGAAGCGGTAGTGGAACACGAGGCGTTTCAAGCCATGGTCATCGCCGATCTCGCCGCGGTAGAAGAGGCGCTTCAGGGCGGTGCTGTCCGTGCGCGTTTCCACCCGGATGGAAGGATGCAGGTCCGGTACCACTTCCACACGGTGGCGCATGGGTTCATCGCCGGGCCGGTCGCCGTGGCGCGGCGCCATGCGGTAGGTGTGGCCTTGGAGAAAGCGGCGTGTGGTGCTGAACACGTCGGCACCAGGCGCCTTGGCCACGGGCAGCAGGGTGAGCGTGCTGTCGTCGAATTGGAACTCCAGTCTGTCCGCGCTGCGGGCCTGCACTTGCCAGGTGATGCGCGTGCCGGCGGGCACCACCACGTCGCCGGTGTTGGCGATCGTTTCATTGGCGCGGCCCAGGTAGGCGGGGTAGTCCAGTTCCATGCGCAGGTCGAGCAGCATGGGGTGGGGGATGGTTCCCAGGGTGTGCGTGGCGCTGTGGAAGCCCTCGGCGGCGAGTTGGAAATCGATGGCCTGCTGCACGTTGCGGAAGCGGTGCATGAAGCGTGTGGCGTCCTTCTTCACCAGGGGGATGCGCCGGCCGGCGATGTCGATGTCCACCTGCTGGGGCACAACATCGCCGCGCAATTCCACCAGCAGTTCGAAATCCTGTTGCTCGGGCACTTGCAGTTCGTCGTTCAGGATCACGAAGCGGAAGGGTGCTTCGGGCACGAACTCGCTGCCGTGGCGGATGAGGCGTTGCGTGGGGCCGGTGATGATGGTAGGGGCCGCCACCAGCAGGATGAACAGGATGGCGAGTGGCGGCAGGGCGTAGCGCAGGTAGCGCCGGTTCCGCCGCAGGTCTATGGCGTTGGTGAAGGGGATGGGACCGAGCTCGCGTCCGCGTTGCGCGATGGCCGCTTCAACGAGGGCGCGCTGCTGCGGATCGTCCCCGCCCATGCCGCGCAACTGCAGGGTGTTGAGCAGCTTGTCCTTCACCTCGCCGAAATGATCGCCGATGATGCTGGCGGCTTTCTCGTGCGAGATGGTCTCCCCGAGGCGGAAGAGTTTGAGCAGCGGGATGGCGATGTGGCGCGCCACGATCAGGCCCATGAGCGCGAGGGCTCCCCAGAACAGCAGGGTGCGCGCACCGGTGCCGAATCGGCCCAGATGCTCCAGGAGCGCCACGGCCAGGAAAATGAGCACCAACGCGCCGGTGGCGTAGAGCGCGCCGCGGATCACCCGGTCCTTATAGAACTTCCGGATGAACGCGTCGAGCTTCGCGATCAGGTGGTCGTAGTCCTGGTGCGACATGTCCTTGGAACACAAAGGGCCGCCATCGGGCCAAGTTGTGGAACAAAGCTAAGGCAAGGGCTACCGCCTCATTCGATGATGACACGGGCCACCAAAGTGCCACCTTGATGCAGCAGGCGCACGGTGTAGGCTCCTGCGGCCAGGTCCACGAGCACGGCGGTCATCAGCTTTCCTTGCGCCAGGCTTTCCTGCCGGGACCAAACGGTCCGGCCTGCCGCATCCACCAATTCCAGTTGCACCATGGCTCCTGCGAGGCCCTCGGCCACCACGGTGAACCGGCCATCGCTGGGCACGGGGTAGGCCGCCATCCGTGCGGCGCCGGCCGTGAGTTCGCCGATGCTGGCGGTGTTCACCACGATATCGGCCGTCACCGTACAGCCGTTGGCGGCATCAACCGTCACGGTGTAGATGCCATCACCCTGCAGGAAGATGAAGGCCTGGTCGGCACCAGGGATCGGCACACCGTTATAGGTCCAGGCGTAGCTGTTGAAGCCGCTGGGTACTGAAAGCACGTTGTTGGTGAGGGTGATGCTGATGGCCGGACAGACAACCACCGGGTCGCTGGTGGCCGAGCAGCCGAAGCCATTGGTGCCGATCACCTGCCACAGGCCCGGGCTGGCGGGTGTGTGGCAAGGTCCGTTGGCGCCCGCCACCGGGGCGCCGTCCAACAGCCATTGGTAACCGGCGAGTTGATCGTCCTCCGCGCAGAGTTCGCCCGTGACCCCATTCTCGACCACCACCACCTCGGGCACCGGGAAGACCACGATCTGGTCGCTGTCCTCGAACTGCTGCACTTGTTGCAGGCCGATGTTGAGGCTGCCGCTGGTGCCACCGGCCACGTTGAAGGGGTAATTGCCCGTGCCGGTCAATGGGATGTTGTAGGTACCGAGGTGGTCGTTCTGCGAGACCACGTCCTCGTCCCAGAAGCTGATGTTGTAGGGCGGGTTGGAAAGGAGCAGGCCCAGGTTGTTCCATGTGGCACTGGTGACGCCGCCCACCGTGCTGCTGGTCCAGGTGTTGCCCCCAGCATCGGTGAGCACGAAGTACAGGTCGGGGCAGGTGCCGATGAAGGGCGTGCCGCAATTGCAGAGCGGCTCTTCCACGTCGCCGCACCAGTTGCCATTGACCGAGGAGAGCACCACGGTGTTGAGCACGTAGTTGCTGATGGTGGTGGTGAGTGTCACGTCGTAGCTGCCCGGCGCATCATAGTTCTGCACGGGCGGGTTCTGCAGGGTGCTGGTGTTGCCGTTGCCGAAGTCCCAGTCCCAACTGGTGGGTTGCGGGGCCGCGTTGATCAGCGCCTGGAAGGTGACCTCCGCACTGCCGCAGCCCGTGGTGGGGGTGAAGGTGAAGCCCGTATTGCTGCCCGTTCCCGGCAGCACGGTCAAGGGCAGCGCGAATGACTGGGGCACTTCGAGCGAGAAGCCCGCCACGCTCACCTGGGCGAGGATGTTGATGTTCACGTTGTAGACACCCTCGCCGAACGGGGTACCGCAGATGCGTGCGCAACCGAACTCGTTCTGCTGTGGGAAATAGACGCCGGTGGGCGCGTTGGTCTCGATGGAAAGACCGAAGGGCAGGCCGGAGACACCGGTGATCGTCATCTGCTCGAAGGTGACGGTGGTGCCGGAGCCGGGATCGGAAAAGGTGGCCGGCAACCAGAAGGTCACATCGGTCTCGTAGGGCTCGCCGGCCGTGGCGTCGGGTGGTTGCTGCGGACAAAGCGCCGGGAAGGCGGGATCCACCGTGCAGGTCGGGTCGATGACACAGCCCGGGCATTGCGCCTGGAGCACTTGTTGGGCGAGCAGGAAAGTGAGGGGGAGTGCGAGGAGGCGTAGTGTTCCGGTCATGGGTCGTGGGTTCAGCGATGGGCAAGATAAGCGCGCGCCCGGAACGCACGCGCCCTCCCCGGCCCTTCAGCCTTGGATCGCCGCGATCCCCGGAAGTACCCTGCCTTCCAAGTACTCCAGCATGGCGCCGCCGCCGGTGCTCACGTAGCTGATCCTGTCTGCCAGGCCGAACTGGTTCACGGCCGCCACGCTGTCGCCGCCACCCACCAGGGAGAAGGCTCCCTTTTCGGTGGCTTCGGCCACGGCTTGGGCGATGGCCACGGTACCCTGGCGGAACGGCTCCATCTCGAACACGCCCATGGGGCCGTTCCAGAGGATCGTCCTGCTGCCCATGATGGCATGGCGGAAGGCTTCGATGCTTCTGGGGCCGATGTCCAGCGCCATCCAGCCATCGGGCACGGCGTCGGCGGGGCATTGGTCGGTGTTGGCGTTGGCCAAGAAGGCATCGGCCACCACGGCGTCCGTGGGCAGATGCAACTTCACACCCTTCGTCCGGGCCTGCTCCACGATGCCACGCGCGGTGTCCAGCAGATCCTCTTCCACCAAGGATGCCCCGGTCTGCCCGCCCATGGCCCGCACGAAGGTGTTGGCCATGCCACCACCGATGATCAGCTCGTCGCACTTGCCCAGCAGGTTCTCCAGCACGGCGATCTTGCTGCTCACCTTGCTGCCGCCCACGATGGCGGTCATGGGGCGCTGCGGCGCACCGAGCACCCTGCCCACACTGTCGATCTCCGCCTGCATCAGGTGGCCGAAGAGCTTGGCCTGCGGGAAGAACTTCGCCACGATGGTGGTGCTGGCGTGCGCCCGGTGCGCCGTGCCGAAGGCGTCATTCACGTACACCTCACCAAGCTCGCTGAGCTTCTTCGCGAAGCCTTCTTCGCCCGCCTCCTCTTCCGGGTGGAAGCGCAGATTCTCCAGCACCAGCACTTCGCCAGGCTTCAATGACGCCGCCTTGGCCCGGGCGTCATCGCCCACGCAGTCGATGGCGAAGACCACAGGCCTCCCCAGAAGTACACCGAGATGTTCGGCCACGGGCTTCAGGCTCATGGCGGGGTCCACTTTGCCTTTGGGCCGCCCCCAATGGCTCATCAGTATGGCGCTGCCGCCGTCGCCGAGGATCTTGCGGACCGTGGGCAGGATGGCCCTTGCGCGGGTGTCGTCGGTGATCTGGCCGGTGGCGTCCTGGGGTACGTTCAGGTCCACACGGACCAGGGCTTTCTTGCCGCTGAAGTCGAAAGATGAAAGCGTGTGCATGTCGTTCTCGGGCCGGGAGTTTCGTTCGCGGCGCGAAAGTACCGGGAAGGCCTGTGACTACACCCTGCCGTATGGATGCCGCTTGAGGCGAAGTCCGAACAGCGCGAGCAACTCCGCCACCGATCGCGTGTTGTTGCGCACGACCACCAGGTCCTCGCCGGGCAGCAACAGGTCTTGGCCAAGCAGGCGGCGCGCCCAATGGACCTCCAACCCATGTCCGTGGATGATCACGGAGCTTGGCACCATGTGTTGCGCCTCGTGCCACCGCCACGTGCGACGCTCCCCCACCTGCAGCAGCGTCGGGGGTAGTCCCGGTTCCATCTCGGGACAGCCGTAGGCACGGATCGACATCATCGCCGATGTACGCTTCCAGTCAGGCACCAGCAGCACCAGTTCCGCATCGAACGCTTCGGCGAGGCGCGCCAGTTCTCCGCATTCCCACCGCAGCGCCTCCACATGGAGCACCGCCACGGGGCCCTGGTCCTCCTGCCGCACATGCTTCTCCACCAGCACATCCAGCACACCGGCCTTTGCGGTGAACACCGTGATGCCCATCACGATCATCACCAGCCGCCAGCGTCCGGCATCCATCACCACACCGCGCAGCGACCAGGCCAGGCCCAGGGCGAGGACCAGCGGCAGGGCGAGGAACATCCGGGCCGGATGATGGAAGAGTGATGCGCTACCGTCTGAGACCTTGTTGATCCCCAGCATGAGCACGGTCGCCGCCAAGGTGATCCACAACACACGCGACCACTGCCGATCGTGCCGCGCCGACCACCAGGCGAGCAAGGCCAACAATACCGGGGCGCCCCAGCCCCAAGACCAGAACAGGGGCGTGATGTGCGCGAAGTGCATGTCCAGCCGCGAGAAGGCACCGACCACATCCGCCGGCCAATAGCTCAGTGGCTCCATCCAATGCGTAAGTTGGTCGGGATGGTCCACGTAGAAGCGCTTTGCCAGATGCTCCAGCGACAGCATCAACGCCACTGGTGCGGCCACCGGCAGCGCGTATCGCCACGGTGGGCGATGCGACAGCCAGAGGTGCAGCCCCACTGGAATGAGGAAGGGTATGCAGTTGGGGTTCAGCGTCACACCCAGCCCGGTGGCGATGCCCAGCAACAGATGGTTCGACGCGCGAAGGGGATGGAACATCACCACCGCCAGAAGCGCCATCGGCGCCATGCCGGTGATGAAGCCGCGCGACATGCTGGTGAGCATGCCGTGCTCCACCGGCAACAAAAGTGGCATCAACAGAAAGACCAGGGCGCCCAGGTGGTTCCCCTGCCTGCTGAAGACCGCGGAGAAGACGACCCAGGGCAGCAGCGCCAGCGCGGAAGTGGCCAGCGGCAGCGCCACATGATGCGGCAGTGCGACGAGCAGCGGAGCCGCCAGCAAGGCCTCCAGCATGAAGTTGTAGTTCTGGCCGTAGAAGTATGGCTCGCGAAAGACCCCCTGCAGACGGTCCGACGCGGCGAGCCACTGCACCACATCGTCCGTGCCCGTGTATGCCGCACCGAAGTGGAAAAGCAGCAGCGCACGGTCGGCCACGAGCAGCACGAGCAGCGACCACCAGGTGGCGCGCATGGCGGTGGAGGTATCGTTCACCATGTGGTGTGCGGCCCGGTCCGGTGGTCGATCAACGGCCGCGTGGCGCGAAGGAAAGCATGCGCCGCACCGGTGCGTGCGCATGGGCCAACAGCATCAACGCGGCGAGGATCAACAGCCAGGTGACGCGGCTCTGCAGGCGGTCGTACACATTGGCGAGCGCACCGGTGGCCGCGGCATTGGCCAGGGCGAAGGCTGTCATCAGCGCCACGAAGCCCCACCAGCGCGCCGATCGGCGCGACGGCCAGAGCACCACCACGATCAGGCAGGCCGCGAGCATCAACCACATGTGCACCACGTTCAGGAAAGCGAACCCCCAGGAATCGCGCTGCTGGATGCTGTCCATGTACATGGGCAGTTCGTGCTTGTACTCATGGCTGATGGGCCACCAGGGCGCGCTGTGCGCCCCGTACGCATGGATGCCCGAACCGATGTCGATCTGTGTGAACTGGATCGCGGTGGCCAGCGCGCTGGTCCACGCGAGCATGGGCCACATCGCGGGATCGGTGAGGATGTCGCGCACCAGCGGATCGAGCCTGGCGCTGGCCTCCACCATGCCAAGGCCTTGCCGCGTGGGCGCCTTCTCGTCCCACACGTAGCGCATGCCGGTGGTGTTCAACTCATCCAGATGCGTGCACAGGAAGTAGGGTCGTTCATCGCAACGCTTCGACAGGTAGGTGTGCATCACACCCGATTCGATGAGCTTGCCCGCCAGGAAGAGGCTGGAGGTGGGTGACAACTTGAAGCCGTGACCATGCCGCGCGTTGTAGCCCATGGCGAAGAGGATGCCCAGGACCGGCGCGAGGATGAGTCCGGTCAATACGGCACGGCGCCCTGGCATCTTCCAGCGCTTCGCCAGGCGACCCCCGAATGCGACAAGCGATCCCGCGCCCACCAACAACAGCATCACCAAGTGGCTGTAGTGGGTGATGGCGAAGAAGAAGAGCATGGTCCACAACAGCGCCAACTCCACGCGGCCGAGTCTTCGTCCGAAGAGCAGGAGGAAGACGCACAAAGCGAGCAGTCCGCTGAACACATCCGGCATCAACTGGCTGGCGTACCAGGGCAGCGAACTGATGGCGAGCAGCACGGCGAGCGTGGAGACATGCGCGCGCCAATTGCCCTGAAGTCCGGGAAAGAGTGTGACGATGGTGCGCTGGATGAGCCAGCTCGCCACCATCCCCTGGAAGAAGACCACGGTCCACAACGTGCTCTGCCAGGTGACCGCACGCATGATCAGCGCATAGCCGATGGGGCGGTCGATGGGCGGCAGCAGCGAGCGTGAGGTGGTGATGTAGGTGCCGGAATCGCTGTACACCAGCGGCGCATGGTTCATCAGCGCGGGCACCACCAGGATCAGTCCGGCGAGCAGGTGGAAGCCGATCCCGGAAAATGCGGCGCGTATCGCGGAGCCCTGCGCCATGCGGGTCACAAGGTCATTTCAGGCTCGTCGCCGGTGGCCGTGAGCCGCCCTTCGGTCCTGGCGCGGATCTCCTCCACGGCCACCCCTGGTGCGCGCTCCAGCAACTTGAAGCCATCAGGCGTCACATCGAACACGCCGAGATCGGTGACGATCTTCTTCACACAGCCCACGCCGGTGAGGGGAAGTGTGCACTTCTTCAACAACTTGCTTTCCCCGGCCTTGTTGGCGTGCATCATCACCACGATGATGTTGTCCGCGCTGGCCACCAGGTCCATGGCGCCGCCCATGCCCTTCACCATCTTGCCCGGGATCTTCCAGTTGGCGATATCGCCGTTGTCCGACACTTCCATGGCACCGAGCACCGTGAGCTGCACATGCTGCCCGCGGATCATGGCGAAACTCGTGGCGCTGTCGAAGATGCTGCTGCCGGGCAACAGCGTCACGGTCTGCTTGCCGGCATTGATCAGGTCGGCGTCCTCCTCACCCTCATAAGGGAAGGGCCCCATGCCCAGGATGCCGTTCTCGCTTTGCAGCACCACGTTCATGCCGGCCGGTATGTGGTTGGCCACCAGCGTGGGGATGCCGATGCCGAGGTTCACGTAATAGCCATCCTGCAGTTCGCGGGCGATGCGTTTCGCCATCTGGTCCTTGTTGAGCGGCATGTTCGGTGCGCAATGCGGTGGGTCAAATGTAGCCGGGCCTCCTGGAGGATCAGTGCGGCAAATGGGTGAGTATGCGGTGCAGCTTCACCTCCACGGGGCCGAATGTCGCGGCTTCACGTGTGTTGTTCTCGAAGTACACCACCCGGCTGGTCGCCTGGGGGAAGTGGGGGAGGCGCACCAACAGGTGGAGTTCCTCGCCCTGCCAGTGGTCGCGCAACATGCTTAGGCCGATGGTGTGCCGGTGAAGCATCTCGCCATCGCGTTCCACCTCCACCACCAAGGACACCTCCGGTGACCCCATTGAAAGGTCCACGCCGCACTTCAATTCCACGAGCACATCGCCCGAGCGTCGCAAGGTGTCGGCGCGCAGGATCTCGAAGCGTTCGGCAGCCGGCGCTCCCTGCTCCGCGACATGCCGGGCGAAGATCCCGGTCCGCAATGAGGGCTTCGGCAGCAACAGGTAGAGTCCCGGTCCTGCGGCGCTGTCCGCGATCACGAAGCCTTTGGCGGCCTCGCGCAATTCGGTTCTCGCCGCGATGCGCACATCGTGGGGACCCTCGGGAAAGCCATACGTGTCGGGCGGATTCACGGGGAGTCCGAGCAGCTTCGCGGCATGGGGGATCGATAGCGCGAGTCCCGGCCCGGCGCCGATGCTCAGTGGGCGGTCGCCGCCGCGCTGCATGGTGTAGAGGCGTTCAACGAAACGTGTGGGCACCGACTGCTCCGGCCAGCGCAGGGTGTGGTCCAGGTTGGCCACGTAGAGCGTACGCAGCGGCAGGAAGAACAAGAAGGCGATGGCGATGCGCCGCGCGATGCCCCACTTTTCCGGCGTATCGTCCGCAGCGAAGGCCGTCAGCAGGATGGCCAAAGGCACGAGATGCGGAACTTGATGGTCCTCGGGATGATCGATCCCAAAGAGCGATCGCATCGCGGACCGCACGAGCAGATCGGCCCAGAGCAGCGCGGCGAGCAGCGCCAGGGGTGAACGAGCGCCCGCGCGCAGCGGCACCACCAGCGTGGCGCCGAGCAGGATGGCGACCACGAGCAACAGCACAAAGGGTCGGTCGTTGCCCAGCACCACGGCGCTGAGCGAGGCGAGCGTGGTGCGCACCAGCCCGGTGTCCTCGTCCCCGAACGGCGGGTTGTGCATTTGCGCCGCGTTCCAAACGAAGAGCACCAGCGGCACAAGTCCGATCGACAGCCAGAGGAAGGCTTGCCGCGCTGGGAGAGATGTGTCCTGTGCGCGCCAGCGTTCGATCAGGATCGCGGCCAGGGCCAACAGCGCGATGGCATGCGGGATCACGTATGCGCCGAGGCTCAGCGATGCCAGGAGCAAGCCGCCGAGCGACATGCCCAACGCGCGTGTATCGCCACGGTCACGGTACCTCAATGCACCCAGTAGCGCCAGGGCCCAGAAGGCTGTCGCAGGTCCGTGGCCCCCGAACAGGGAGAAGAAGTCCAGCAGGAAAGGACAGGTGAGCAGCGCGAGCCAGGTGGCCCAGCGCAAGGTCTTGTGCTGCAGCCGCGCACCCAGATGGAACGCGGCCCAGGCGAACAGCGGAAAGGCAAGCACCGACCCGATGCGCGACCAGAAGAGTGAGAGTCCGAGGAGCTTGTGCGATGCGACACCGATGGCCGCCGGAAGCCATCCACCGGATGATGAAGGCCAGCCTGGCAGCACATGGCGATGAGCGTATTCGTTCAGCCAGAAGCCCTCATCGTTGATCCAGGGTACGAAGGCGGCGCGCGCCAGCACATAGGCCCACACCGCGGCGGCCACAAGGAGGAATGGGGTCCATGCGGCACGTTGTTCCATGGCCGATCAGGTGCGTGGGCGCACGGTGCGCTGCTCGATGCGCTTCTCGTAATGGTCGCCTTGGAAGATGCGCTGCACGAAGATGCCCGGGGTGTGGATCTCGTCCGGATGCAGTTCGCCAGGCTCCACCAGGTGCTCCACCTCGGCCACGGTGACCCTGCCGGCCATGGCCATCATGGGATTGAAATTGCGCGCCGTGGCCTTGTAGACCAGGTTGCCGAAGCGGTCGCCCTTCCAGGCCTTCACCAGCGCGAAGTCGGCGCGGAGCCATTGTTCCATCACGTACATCTTGCCGTGGAACTCACGCGTCTCCTTGCCTTCGGCCACCTCGGTGCCGTAGCCCGCAGGCGTGAAGAAGGCCGGGATGCCCGCACCGCCCGCGCGGCAGCGTTCGGCCAGGGTGCCCTGCGGGATCAGCTCCACCTCCAGCTCACCGCTCAACATCTGGCGTTCGAACTCGTCGTTCTCGCCCACGTAGCTGCTGATCATCTTGCGGATCTGGCGGGTCTGGAGCAACAGGCCCAGCCCGAAGTCGTCCACCCCGGCGTTGTTGCTGATGCAGGTGAGGTCCTTCACGCCCGTGCGCACCAGCGCGGCGATGAGGTTCTCGGGAATGCCGCAGAGGCCGAAGCCGCCCACCATCAGCGTCATGCCGTCGGCGATCCCCTTCAGGGCCACATCGGCGCCCGCCACCACTTTGTTCATCTCGGTCCGGTATGTAGGGTGGCGAAGATAGACGCCCGCCCCGGCCGCCTCAGTCCCAGCGCGGCTTGGTGCCCGTGCCGCCGCCCTTGGCACGTTGACGGCAGTCGATCGCCGAGGGGTCGAATCCGGCGGGCTTCTCGAAATCGCCGCTGCTGATGGTGATGGT
Source organism: Flavobacteriales bacterium (assembly GCA_026129465.1). Lineage (NCBI taxonomy): Bacteria > Pseudomonadati > Bacteroidota > Flavobacteriia > Flavobacteriales > Flavobacteriales bacterium. The sequence goes on along the minus strand of JAHCIA010000001.1, from coordinate 2,498,819 downwards.
GCTGTCGGCGTACACCTTGTTCATGTAGTAGCCGTAGATCGGCAGGGCCATGTTGGCGCCCTGGCCCTTGTCGGTGGTGCTGAAGCGCACGCTGCGATCCTCGGCGCCGGTCCACACACCGGTCACCAGGTCGGGCGTGATGCCGATGAACCAGCCATCGCTGTTGTTCTGTGTGGTGCCGGTCTTGCCCGCCGTGGGGAACTTGATGTTGGCGTACTTGGCGCGGGTGCCGTAGCTGCTGCGCAGCCGCATGCCCGTGCCCACGGCCTTGCCGGTGCTGGGGTTGTATGCGCCGTCGGTCACGCCCTTCAGCATCTTCAGCATGGTGTAGGCCGTCACTTCATCCAGCGCCTCGTAGGTCTTGGGCGACATGTCATAGATGGCGTTGCCGTTCTTGTCCTCGATGCGCGTGAAGACGATCGGTTCGATGTAGACGCCCTGGTTGGCGAAGGAGGCGAAGGCGCCGGTGATCTCCATCAGGCTCAGGTCGGCCACGCCCAGGCACAATGAGGGCACGGGGTCCAACGGACTCTTCACGCCCATGTGCCGCGCCAGCACCGTCACCGCCTGCGGCCCGTACTGTTTCATGATCCACGCGGTGATCGTGTTCATGGAATTGGCCAGCGCGTACTCCAGCGTCACCATGCCGCCGTAGACGTTGTCGCTGTTCTGCGGACACCACTCGGGCTGCGGCGGCGGCATGTCGAAGCACACGCGCTGGTTGGGCAGTTCGCGGCAGGGGTCCATGCCTTCGCGGATGGCGGTGGCGTACACGAAGGGCTTGAAGGTGGAACCCACCTGGCGGCGCGCCTGCTCCACGTGGTCGTACTGGAAGTGCTTGAAGTCGATGCCGCCCACCCAGGCCCGGACGAAGCCCGTGCGCGGATCCAGGCTCAGCAGGCCGCTTTGCAGGAAACTCTTGTAGTAGCGGATCGAGTCCATCGGGCTCATCATCGTGTCCACCTCGCCGTGCCAGGTGAACACGCGCATGGCCACGGGCTTCTCGAACTCCGCGGGGATCTCGGTCTCGGGCACCACGGGCCAATGGTGGTCGCAACCACCGAGGTCGGGGCGGCAATGGTAATGCGGTCGCCCCTCGATGGTCTCCTTTTCGATGTAGCGCGCAGGCCGTTCGCAGTTGCCGCACTGTTTGCCGGAGAGCACGCGGTAGCGCACGCTGCGCTTCATCGCCGAGGTGAGGATGCCCTGGATCTCGTCCTGGCTCACGCGGTGGTCGAAGGGTTTGTTCTTCTTCCGCGCCAGGTCCTTGAAGAAGTCGGGCTGCAATTCCGTGGCCAGATGCTCGCGCATGCCGATCTCGCCATACTGCTGCATGCGCCGGTCGATGGTGGTGTACACGCGCAGGCCATCGGTGTAGATGTCGTAGGGCCTGCCCTCGGCGTTGGCGATGCGGTAGCGGCCTTCGTCGTCCTTCTCTGAAAGCAGCTTCTGCAACTTGGCGCGCAGCACTTCACGGAAATAGGGCGCGGGGCCTTCGGTGTGGTCGATGCGCTGGAAGCGCAGGCCGAGCGGGAGTTGTTTCAGGCTGTCGTATTCGGCCTGGGAGAGCATGTCGTTCTTCATCATCTGCCCCAGCACCACCATGCGCCGGTGCAGGGTGGTGTCCGGCCGGCGCATCGGATTGAAGAGCGCGGGGTTCTTGCACATGCCCACGAGCATGGCGGCCTCCTCGATGCGCAGCGAATCGGGCGTGGTGTCGAAGTAGACGCGCGCCGCGCTGTTGATCCCTACCGCCTGGTTGATCCAATCGAAGCGGTTCAGGTACATGGCGATGAGCTCGTCCTTGGTGTACTGGCGCTCGAGCTTCGCCGCGATGATCCATTCCTGGAATTTCTGGAACGTGCGCTTGATGAAATTCGGCGAACGCTCGGTGAAGAGCATCTTGGCCAGTTGCTGGGTGATGGTGCTGGCGCCCCCGCGCTTGCCCAGGAAGACCGCCGCGCGCGCCGTGCCCCGCAGGTCTATGCCACTGTGCTGGCGGAAGCGTTCGTCCTCCGTGGCGATCAGGGCATCCACCACATGCGGGCTGATGCGGTCGTAGCCCACCGGGATGCGGTTCTCCCGGTAATACTGCCCCATCTGCGTGCCGTCGCTGAAGAGGATGGCCGTGGCCAGGTCGCTGCGCGGATTCTCCAGGTCCTCGGTGCCCGGCAGGTCGCTGTTGGCGGCCATGGCCAGCAGGGTCATCAACGCCAGCGCCGGGCCCAATACCACGGCCCACCACAGCCACACCAGCAGGCGGCGGCGCTTCTTCTTCGGCGGTGTGGTCCCGGACATCGGGCGGTGAAATTATCGGTGGCGGATAGGGCCTTCGTGCGCCGGGATCATGGAGCTATCAACACCCGCCGGCCCGGTAGCGGGGCTGTCGTGGGCGGGATCATGGGCGCGACCGCTCCACGGTGATGCCCACATCGAGCACGCCGTCCAGGTTTTCGGTGCGCATGGCCTGTTCCAACCTGATGGTATAACGGCCTGCGGCCGGGAATCTGTTGCCCAGCTTGTAGAGCACATGTGCCCGGTAGCGGTCCGCGAAGACGAAGCCCGTGCCCTTGCCGTACCAGCGGCCGGTGTGGTCGGCCAGCAGGCACTCCACCGTGTCGCGCAGGTGGCGATCGCCGGGGCCGTCCAGGTCCACGAAGAGGAAGAGGCTGCTGAAGGGGTATTCGCCGGTGTGGCGCACATCGATGTACAGGTCGTGCCTGGCGATCGTGTCGTTCGCCTCGAACGCGAATTCGGGCTTCAGGTCGCGGTGCCAGGCCCCGCCGGGGATGGGCACGTCGGCCTGGTAGAGGATGCGGTCGCCGCAGCTTGCCAGAAGCAGTACGAGGAGGCCGGCCGCAAGACCACGAGTGTTCACGCCGCAGGGTTTTTGGCGGGGCCTTCGCCACTGCGCCCACCCCGTCCCCGTCCGCGTCCCCGACCCCGATCGCGCTTGCGCTCCGGAGCGCCGGGCTGCCGGGCCGCCGGTCCAGCCGCGCGGCGCTGGGCCTGGCCCTCACGCGGGCCGCCCGATGGCCCGGCCTTGCGCTTTTTGCGCCGCTTGCCGCCTTTCAGCTTGTCGTCGAAGCGCGTCAATTCATCCTGCCCCACCACGTTCTCATAATCGGGTGTCTTTTCAGCGGCCACCGGTTCGTCCGCCATGGCCAGGTCCACCTCGGGCAGCAACCCTTCCTTGTTCTTCGTCAGAATGTCGCGCACCACGTCCACGGGGAAGCCGGCCATCACGAAGGGTTCGCCCGGCTTCTTGAAACCGTACCACATCCTGCCGGTGAAGATGTCCGTCTTGATGTGGGTGCCGGTTCCCTGCAGGGTCTTCAACTTGGCGTTCTGGCTGGGGTAGCCCTTGATCGTCTCGATGTACATGTCCAGCTCATAGTTCAGGCAGCACTTCAGTTTGCCGCACTGCCCGGCGAGCTTCTGGGGATTGAGGGCGAGCTGCTGGTAGCGCGCGGCGCTGGTGGTGACGCTGCGGAAGTCCGTGAGCCAGGTGCTGCAGCACAACTCGCGGCCGCAGCTGCCGATGCCGCCGATGCGGCCGGCCTCCTGGCGCGCGCCGATCTGCTTCATCTCCACCCGCACCCCGAAGCGCTCGGCCATCTTCGGCACGATGCCCCGGAAATCGACGCGTTCCTCGGCGTTGTAGTAGATGGTGGCCTTCCGCCCGTCGGCCTGGAATTCCACGTCGGTCACCTTCATGTCCAGCCGCGTCTCGCGCACCATGCGGCGTGCCTCGAAGAGCGTTTCGTCCTCGCGCTTGCGGCTGGCGTGCCACTTGTCGATGTCATCCTGGAGGCTTTTGCGCAGGATCTTCTTCAACTCGAAGGTGTCGCCCGTCAGCTTGCGGCGCTCCATCTGGGCGCGCACCAGTTCACCGGCCAGGCTCACCATGCCCACATCGAAGCCCGGTGCCATGTCCACGGTCACCAGGTCGCCGGGCATCAGCTGAAGCCCCGCGGTGTTGCGGAAGAAGCCCTTGCGCGTGTTCTTGAAGCGCACCTCCACGCCATCGAAGGGTTGCTGCCCGGCGGGAAGGGGCACCCCAGCCAGCCAGTCGAAGACATCCAGCTTGTTGCAGCCGCTGGTGCTGCAATATCCGTTGCTCTTGCACCCTGCGGGCTTGCCGTCCGCCCCACTGCTGCATCCTGCACAGGCCATGCGTTCTTCCTTGTGGCCACCCTGGTGGGCGGCGCGTGCGAAGATAGGCGGGGCGCGAAGGGTGAGGGAGCGCCGGGTCCTACCGCCCTTTCCGCAGCATGCGCATCATGGCGTAGCTCAGGTCCATGAAGAGGACCTTGGGGTTGGCGTTGCGCTCCACATGCTGGTGGGCGGTCTCCAGCTCGGCGCGGATGCCGGCGGCGTTGGACGCGTTGAGCAGCTTGCTGAAGCCCGTGACGAACTCCTTTTCCTGGCCCATGGTGCGCACCAGTTCCTCGGCGCGCTGCCATTGGAACACGCACTGGCGGATGAGGTAGAGGCCGTAGCGCATCAGGGCCTTCTGCTTCTCGCGGCCCATTTTCTGGAAGCCCTCGGCGAATTCGGTCACCACGGCGATGCGCGCCTCGTAGCACATGCGGAGCCAGTCGCGGAAGAAGACGAAAAGCTCCTCCTCGCCCTTGGCGGCGATGGCCTGCGCCTCCAACAGGTCGCCCTCGCTGCGCAGGGCGATGGCCATGGCCTCATCGTCGGCCAGGTCCGGGTGGCGTTCGCGGAGCACCTCGGCCACCTCGGAGGGTCGCAGGGCAGGCACCTGCACCTGTTGGGTCCGGCTCAGGATGGTGGGCAGCAGGCGCTGGGGGTCGTGGCCCACAAGCATGATGGCCGTCATGGGTTCGGGCTCCTCCAGGGTCTTCAGCAGCTTGTTGGCCGCTTCGATGTTCATCGTCTCCGGCAGCCAGAGGAGCATCACCTTCCAACCGCCCCGGAAGGACTTCATGGAAAGCAGCCGTTGTATCTCCAGGGCTATGTCCTTGCCGATGATGAGCTGTTTGTTCTCCTCCTCCATGCCGGTGCGCCAGAGGTCCAGGTCGGCGTAGGGCTCACGCAGCACCATGGCCCGCCAATCGGGCAGCAGCTTGTCGCAGGTGCGCTGCTTGTCGCTGAGGGCGATGGGGAACATCAGGTGCAGGTCCGGGTGCTCCAGGCGGTTCATCTGTTTGCAGGCGGGGCACACGTCGCAGGCGTCGGCCAGATCGGGCTTTTCGCAGAGGAGATAGCGCGCATAGGCCAGCGCCAGGGGCAGGTTGCCGCTGCCGCGCGGGCCGAGGAAAAGCTGCGCGTGCGGTACACGGCCCTCGCGGATGTTGCCGATGAGGCGGGCCTTCAGGGCGCCATGGCCTACGATGTGGGAGAAGAGCATGGGCGGGGATGCGAAGTTGCGCAACGCCGCACGACCATGCGCCGCTTGCCGCCACCGGATATCTTCGTCGCCATCGCCCATGGACGTCCGCACCCTATCGATCATCATTCCCGCCTACAACGAGGAGCGCACCATCCACCTGATCCTGGACAAGGTCCGGGCGGTGGAACTGGTCAACGGCATCGCCAAGGAGGTGGTGATCGTCAACGACGGATCGAAGGACGGCACCGTGCAGGCCGTGGAGCGCTACATGGCGGCGCATCCGGAGATGGGGATCAAATTCTTCCAGCAGCCGAGGAACATGGGCAAGGGCGCGGCCATACATCGCGGCATTCTGGAGGCCACTGGCGAATACCTGCTTGTCCAGGACGCCGACCTGGAGTACGACCCGCGCGAATACAACGACCTGCTGCGCCCCGTGCTGGAAGGTTTCGCCGATGTGGTCTACGGATCGCGCTTCATGGGCCACCACCCGCACCGCATCCTCTTCTTCTGGCACAGCATCGGCAACAAGTTCCTCACCTTCCTGTCCAACGCGTTCAACAACTTGAACCTGACGGACATGGAGACCTGCTACAAGCTGATCCGGAGCGACGTCGCCAAAGGTTTGAAGCTGCAAGAGAAGCGCTTCGGTTTCGAGCCCGAGGTCACGGCCAAGCTGGCGCGCGTGCCGGGCATACGGATCTACGAGGTGGGCATCAGCTACTACGGGCGCACCTACGCCGAGGGCAAGAAGATCGGCTGGAAGGACGGCTTCCGCGCGATCTGGTGCATCATGAAGTACGGGCTTTAGCGATCGCCATGCGGATCCCCCTCCGCTCTCCTTCTTTTCTTTTGGTGGTATCCCTATGGCTGGTCCTAGTGGCAGGCAGCTTGTGGCGGCAGCACGGAGAACTGTTCGCTTGGGATGTTTTCGGCTACCACCTGTATCTGCCCGCCGCGTTCATCGAGAACGATCCTTTACTGAAGGACCTGCAGTGGGTCGAGGAGGCCCGGGAGAAGTGGTCCGCATCGCCGGATCTGTATCAGTTGTCGCATTACCCGGATGGTAGCAGGGTGATCCGCTATCCCATGGGGCAGGCGGTGATCTGGTCCCCGTGGTTCTTGTTGGGGCATGGAATGGCCATGCTCGGTGGCCAGCCTGCGGACGGTTATTCCATGCCCTATCAACGGGCCATACATGCGGGCATCCTGATCCATCTGCTACTGGGCATTCTGGCGCTACGCAGCGTGTTGCTGAGGCGCTTCTGTGACCGTACGACAGCCTGCGCCTTGTTTCTGCTGATGGTGGGCACGAACCTGTTGGACCAGACCCTCAACGGGATCAGCATGCCACATGTGCTGCTCTTCTCCTTGTACGGAGGCATCCTGTATTTCACGGTGGTATGGACCAACGACCGCCGCCTGGTCAACGCGGTCAAGTTGGCAATACTTCTGGGGCTGGCCATACTGGTCCGGCCTACCGAGGCGGTGTGCCTGTTGCTCCCCCTGTTCTGGCGGGGTGAGAATGAAAGGGGATCCTTCCTGCGGCGGATATGGCGGCTTCGGGGACAATGGTCCATCATGGCCGTGGTCATATTCCTGGTGGTGCTGCCGCAACCGATCTATTGGTATGCCGCCACCGGGAAACCGCTGATCGACCCTTACAACAATCCTGGAGAGGGTCTGGACCTTCTTGCACCACATACTTGGTCATTCCTGTTCAGTTTCCGCAAGGGATGGTTGTTGTACACCCCTTTGATGCTATTCGCGGTCTTGGGCATCGCGTATCTGCGGAATGCTTGGAATGAGGCCTTCATCCCCGTCCTTTCGTTCTTTCTCCTCAACCTCTACCTGGTGTCGAGTTGGACCAATTGGTGGTATGCCGAGAGTTTTGGATCGCGCGCCATGGTGGGGTCTTATGCGGTCATGGTCCTGCCTCTTGCTGGTCTGCTGCACCGCGCTCGCGGGTGGCGCAAGCTGCCCGGTACCGGGTTCATTGTGCTATTGGCCGCGCTCGTCGCTTTCAATTTTCTTCAGCATGCGCAGTACATGCGGGGGGTCATCCATGGCTCGCGGATGACGGCCAGGGCATATTGGGCTGGCTTCGGCAAGCTCCAGCCGGTGCAAGGGATGAAGGATCTGCTGCTTGTGGATCGTTCCGGCCCTGCCGATGCGCCGCCTAAGGGAATGGCCGGCTATCTGCCCAAGTCCCTGTCCTGGGATTTGTTGCGGACCGAGCCTTCCGGAATGGACACACTGCTGTTGGACCCCAACGGAGCAGGCTTGAGGAAGGCCTATTTGCTCGGCGGCCCATGGGAGTTCTCCCCGGCCGTGCGGATACCCTTTGGTGCGATGACCACAACGGACCACATCTGGATTGAACTCACATGGAACATCATGCCTTTGGGCCGATCGGTCCGCGGATCGGCGGTGGCCCAGATGGAGCACAAAGGCGGATGCTATGGATACTTTGACAAGCCCTTGGAGGTCGATAGCATGCGGCCAGGCGTGTGGAACCAGGTCGTCACCTACTATCGTCCACCTGTGGTCCGCAGCGACAAGGACCTTTTTCTCGCGTTCTATTGGGCCCGGGACACCCTACCCATATTGGTGGAGGGTCCCCGTCTGCGTGTTTTCGAGCCCGAGCGGTCGCGTTGATGGAGATGGCGAAACGTCAGCCATTCTCATCGGCCCCCAGAGGGTTGCATGAGAGTGAGCGGACCATATTGCGGGTAGTCCGGAAGGGGACCCGGGTCAATCTTCCCTCTGCTGGGTCTCCATGGCCACCAGATAGTCCACATGCCCGCGCAGCACCTCTTCCAAAGGTCTGCGCTCCCAGTGGGCCTGTCGCTTCACCATGTTGAACCAGCGCTCATCGCTGCGGATCTGCTGGTCGAAATATTCAGCGTCCTTTCCCGGAGGGAAAACCGCGTGCGGTTCTTCATCGGCAGCGGCCACCACTTCGGGATCATCTTCCTTGGCCACGCGGTAACTGTATAGCCGAAGACCGCGTAGCGTATGCATGTCCTCGATCACCAAAGGGGCTTGCGCGCCCTCCATTTCCATCGTGTTCCCACGCAGTCGCAGATGACCGTTGAGCATGCCAGTGCGGCTGCAAACGATCATGCCATGGGCGTGGACGCGCGTGATGTTCTGCACCTCCTGCAAGGGGTAGGCTTCATGCTTGGCGCCGCCGACAACGATCGTGTTGGCCTGCGCGTGCAGCAACAGATAATAGGTCTTGTCCCAGCCATGGAAATCCACGATCAAGCCACTTCCAGGCCTGGCTTTGCCAGCGGCATTGATCAAAGCCAGCAGTTCGTCGGTCTCCGGATCGGGCAGACGTGGCACTACTTCCATCTCACGATAATAGGCCAGCACCAGGTCGTCCATCGCAGGACCGAAGCGCCCCTCGCCGAAATGCCTGGTGTGATCGACCTTGTCCCATACCAATGTCATGGGGATCACCGAAACAAGACCAGCGATGACCATTGCGGTGCGCAGGTGCAGCCATCGCGCGCCCTGGAACACGAGCGCCACGAAGGGCAGGGCCAGCACCAGCCAGGTGATAATGAACCGGTGCTGCATCATCAACGACCCATCCCGGGCCTTGATCAGAAACACTGCGACCATCACCACGATCGGGATCAGCCATGCCCATTGATCGCGGGCGAGCCTTCGCCGTATGATGGCGTACACCAAGGAGGCCAGCATCATCACCACCACGATGGGGGATAAATTCAGCATGAAGGACCACGGGAAGAAGAGTGTCCGCTTCAACCGATCCACCGGCAGCACATCGTCGTTGATGCCCTCCTTCACCATGTTCCACACATCGTTCTGGTTCACGCTGTACAGCGGATCGCCGAAGGCCGCCCAGTTGCCGATCATCCAGGTGGCCGGGAAGATCATGGCGCAGAGCCAGAACACCACCGTATGGCGCCAGCCGCGCAGCAGGAACACCACCAAGGTCAACGTGGCGATGATCACCCAAGCCTCGTAGCGCAGCGCGGCGGCACAGGTGATCAGCAGGCCGCCGAGGATCATGCCCCGGTAGTTCTGGCCATGCTGCGGTGGCGAGGACAAAGCATAGATCGCCATGGCCAGGAAGAACCCATAGGACACTTCAGAGAGGGCCTGCATGCTGGTCCAAAGCACGATGGGGCTGAAGACGTAGAGCAGCGAGGCGAGCACTGCACCACGCCGCGAACCGAAGACGTTGCGCGTGAAGCCGTAGAGCGGGATCACCGTGAGGGTGACGCAGAGCAGGTTGAGCGCCAACGGTCCGGCCGTTTTGCCCGGCAGCACCAACATGAAGAGTGCGTTCAAGTAGTGGTGCAGAGGTCCCCAGTAGCCCTCCTTGATGTAGTGGGGGTCAAGGAGCCACTCGTAGGCGATATGGATCCGGCTCACGGCATCGGCCTGCACGGTACGCGCCCAAGGCAACATGGCCAGCCGCACGATCAGCGCGGCCAGCATGAGGAGCAGCACATCACGGCGGTGGACGCTTCGGAGGAAGTTCAACATGGTTCTTCAGAAACTGGGGATCTCTAGCCATACCTCGATGAGCCGGTCCCAGTTCCAGTCAGGTCCTTCCCACGGCCAGATGTAGAGCTTGCTGAGCCGGATGTTGATGAACACCAGCAGGTAAAGTGGCAGGTACGAAAGCCAGCGCCACCGTGGGCCGTGCGACCATAACCACTTCAGGCCCACGGCCAGGGGAATGGCCAGGAAGGCATAGTATTCGATGAAGCCACGGTGGCCGAAAGAGCCCCCAAGCCACCAACTCCACCAACTGGCGTAGATGTACCAAGCCAGGACCCAGGTCAGCAGAACCAGCCGCATGTGGGGCAGGCCGCGCAAGGCGCCGATCAACAGTGCCACCATGGTGATCGCCATGAGCGGGGTGTAGATGAACCAACCATTCTGGTGGCTTAGGAGCACATCGAGCAGGTGCGGTTCGGTCCAGTTGAATCCCTCGCCCTTCTTGCCGTAGGTGAAGACGAACCATTCACCCGTGATGTGCTTCCAATAGAGGAACTGTGGCACGAACAGCAGCGCCACCACCAACACGCCGGCACCGGCCGCGATGGGGTGGGCGCGCAGCCAGCCGAGCCGGATACGCAGTGCTTCCCAAGGCCGTGCGCTGCCCAGGAACAGGGGCAGCAGCAGGGCGATGATGTTCAACTGCCGGATCAGCACCACCATGCCGCCGCAGACGATCAGCAGGAACAGCGCACCCGGCGTGGGTCTTGCCAGCATGCGCAGGGTGAGATACAGCAGGCCAGCGAAGAGGAAGAAGGCATACACATGCGACATGCCCGGCTGCCAGGTGCTGTAGAAGAAGAGATTGGTTGCACCGTAGAGCAGCATGGGGGTGAGCAGCGCGAGCGGCCTGCCCACCAGGCGGCGCAGGGCATGGAAGAGCAGGTGGCATCCGGCTGCCAGGTAATAGGCCGCGCCGATGAAGTGCATGATGGCGAAGGGATGCGAATAACCGTCCGCGGTCTGCCCGGATAGAGCGGCCCACGAGGCGCCGATCAGAAAGAAGGGCAGTTGCATCAACGCCACACCGATGGTGAACATGCTCAGACCTTTGCCATTCTCCAGATGATGCGTCCATGGCAGCATGGACCAGTCGTGAGTGCCGAAGAGCGCGGGCAGGAACTGGTAGTAGCCCCAGGGGTCGCTGCCGTGTGTGAGCATGGTACTTAGGTGATGCGTGTTCACCAGGTAGCCGGTGCGCGCCGTTACCACGAAGAGCAGGATGGCCAGCACCCATTCGGCATTCGGCATGCCCTGTCGCTGGAGGGATCGCAGGAATGTGACCATGGGAGAGGGCCTGGCAGGCCGCCCAAAGAACGCCATCTTTGGCCGAGCATGGAAAGCCGCCACGCTGTTGGACCCCCCGTCTGGTGGGTGCTGTGGGCCGCTGCGGCCGTGGTCGTCCGGCTGCTTTCAGAGGGCATCCTGGAAGCCGGCGACGGGATCCAGCACTACCAGATCGCGCGCTTCTCGTGGAAGCATCCGGAGTTGTACCTCGACCACTGGGGCAAGCCGCTCTTCACCCTGCTCGCCTCCCCCTTCGCGCAGCTGGGCCATTGGGGCATGGCGCTTTTCAATGCGCTGTGTTTCGCTGCCACCTGCTGGGCAGCCGACGGGATCCTCCGTCGCGCGGGTGCACTGGCGAGCTGGCTCTATCCGCCCGCCTTGTTGCTGGCGCCGGTCTACGGCACCATGGTACTCGCGGGCATGACCGAGATCCTCTTCGGCCTGCTCGCCGTGCTGGTGGTGCGCGCACTGGCCGATCGGCGCCCTGTGCTCGCCTCAGCTATCGCCTCCTTAATGCCCTTTACGCGTCCTGAGTATGTCGCCTTCGTGCCTGCGGTGCTGCTTTGGCTGGCCTGGCACCGCCAATGGCGCGCCCTGCCCTGGCTGCTTCTCGGCCACTTGGTCTATGGCGCCCTGGGCGCGTTCCACTTCAATGATGCGCTGTGGTATTTCCACCGGGACCCATACGTCGGCGCGGCGGACATCTATGGCAGTGGCGATCTGGACCACTTCTGGCAACGCCGCGAACAGATCCTCGGCGGCCCGCTGTTGTGGGTCCTTGCGCTCGCAATGCCTGTCTCAGCCCTGTTGTGGTGGCGCAAGGCGGAAGAGCGGCCGATGTTGCGCTTGCTCATCGTGGTGGCCCTGTTGCCTGCGCTGTGCATCGCCTTGCTGCATTCCATTCTTTGGTGGAAGGGCCTGAAGGGTTCCTTGGGCCTGGTGCGCGTGCTGGCCACCGCGGTGCCATTGTTCGCGCTCTTCGCGGTGTGGACCGTGTCTCGCGCAGTGGCTTTGTGGACAGGGCCGGGATGGCGGATCCACCTGGCTTCATGGGCATTCATCCTGCCATACACCTTCTATGGCGTCCGCGCCTTTCAAGCCGAGCAGGCGATCCCCGTGGCGACGCATGCCGAATTGGAGTTTCTGGACCGCTGCGGCGATCATTTGGCCACCATGCCTTTGCCCAAGGGCAGGACCATCGTCTTCCACCCATACGTCGCCTATCGCAGCGGTCTCGACCCCTTCGACATGGAGCGCGTATCGCAGTGTTGGCCGGGATTCCAAAGGTTCGGCCCTGGAGATCGGCTTGTTTGGGATGCGCACTTCGGACCCAGTGAGGTCGATCGTTCCTTGGAGGACATGCTGTCCGATAGTACCCTGCGGCTTATGGCCACGCTGGTGCCCAAGGAGCATATGGTGCGGCTCAACGGCCGGGCCATGGAGGTCAACATCTTCGAGCATGGACGTGGAAGACGCTGGAAAACGTTGGACACCTTGTTGATGGGGCTCGTCCAGCGCGGTGTGGAAGGAGTGCGGGCGGATACGATGTCTTGTGCGCCAGAGGAGTTGTGTTTTCCCGGGGTGGAGTATCCCCTCGAGATCACGGGGCTTGACCTGGAGGAGGTGGGCATGAGCTTCGCCGACCTGGTGATCCGTGGCGAAGTGTCCTGGCCCGATGGTGCGGGGGGGGCACAATTGGTCTTTTCAGAGGACCATCCGGCTGGTTCAGTGGGCTACCGGTCGAGTGCCATTGGCGATGGCGCATTTGAGCACCGATACCGTATCCCACCCCGCTCGGCCGGTACCTTCAACAAACTTTATATCTGGAACATCGGCAAGAAGCCCTTCTTGTTGCGCGGTCTTACCATCGAGGTGGTCCGCACCTTCCAGGAGGAGTAGGGCAGGGGCGCTTCAAGGCCCGGGGGAAGCTCCCGGGATCGCGGCGATCAACTTCTTCGTGTACGCCGCCTGCGGGTTTCCATACACCTCGTCCGCCGGGCCCCATTCCACCAGCCGGCCCTGCTCCAGCACCAGGATGCGGTCGCAGAAATACTTCACCACGTTGAGGTCGTGACTGATGAAGAGGTAGGTGAGGCCCTTCTCCTCCTTCAGGTCGTTCAGCAGGTTGAGCACCTGCGCCTGCACACTCACGTCCAGTGCCGCCACGCTTTCGTCGCACACGATCAAGCGGGGCTCCAGCGCGATGGCGCGCGCGATGACGATGCGCTGCCGTTGCCCGCCGCTGAACTGGTGTGGGAAACGGTCGTAGTGCGCGGCCTCCAGACCGACGCGTTCCAACAACGCGGTGATGCGACCGCGCCGATCCCCGTCATCGCGGCCGATGCCGTGCACACGCATGGCCTCGGCGATGGCGCCCCCCACGGTGATGCGCGGGTTGAGCGAGGAGTAAGGGTCCTGGAAGATGATCTGCAGCTCGCGGCGGAGGCGGCGCATGTCGTCCGCGGCGAGCGTGGTCAGTTCCCGGCCGTCGTAACGCACACGTCCGCTGCCCGGCTCGATCAGGCGCAGGATGCTGCGGCCCAGGGTGGTCTTGCCGCTGCCGCTGCCACCGACGATGCCGAGCGTTTCGCCAGGATGCACACGGAAGGAGATGTCGTGCAGGATGTGCGCATCGGGCCTGGGTCGGCGGAAGAGGCCGCGCTCACCGGGATAGCTCTTGTTCAGCGCCTCCACCTCCAACAGCGGTGGCTGTGCGCGCAGCGATCCCAAGCGCTCCGCGCGATCGGCCGCGGAGCGCTGGCCATGCGCGGGCGCGGCGCCTTCGTGAGCGAGGAATTCCTCCACGGTGGGCAGCCGCTCGGGATGACGCGTGGGGTCGGGCCTGCAGGCGATGAGGCCGCGCGTGTATGGATGTCGCGGCGCGCTGAAGAGCGTGCCGACCTCCGCGCTTTCCACCACACGGCCGTGCCGCATCACCAGCGCGCGTTGCGCCAGTTCGCGCACCACGCCGAGGTCGTGCGTGATGAAGAGCATGCCCATCCGGCGGTCGCGTTGCAGCAGCTTCAGCAGGTCGATGATCTCGCGTTGCACCAGCACATCGAGTGCGGTGGTGGGTTCGTCGCAGATGAGCACAGCGGGTTCGCAGGCCAGCGCCAGCGCGATGACCACGCGCTGTTTCTGGCCGCCGCTGAGTTGATGCGGATAGCGGTCGTAGAGCGCTTCGGGATCCGGCAGCAGCACTTCGCGGAAGAGTTCCACCACGCGACGCCGCGCGGCGGTGCGGTCCATGCGCAGGTGCCAGCGCAGCGACTCGGCCACCTGCTCGCCCACGCTGTACACCGGGTCCAGTGCGGTCATCGGCTCCTGGAAGACCATGGCGATGTGGCGGCCGCACAAGCGGCGCAGGGCTTCCTGCGGCAGGGCCAGCAGGTCCACTTCGCCTTCGGGTGTGGTGAGCGACGCTTGTCCGCGCACCGCGGCGTGACGCTGGTCCAGCAGACCCATCAATGCGAGGGCCGTGACACTTTTTCCGCTGCCGCTGGCGCCCACCAGGCCCAGGCACTCCCCGGCCTTCAGCGTGAAGGACACATCGTCCACCACGACGCTGTCGCCGAAGCGCACGTTCAGGTCGCGCACATCAAGGAGCGCCTTGTCCGTATTCACGCCAGGGTGATGTTGGCCTCGGGCACCAGTTCGCGGCCGGTGAGGCGCAGGTAGAGTTGCGCAGTGGCCACCACGTCCTTCTTGCAGTAGGTGGCGATGCGTTCCACGTCGCGTTCCTCCCAGTACACGCGTGCCACGTCGGCGCCGCTGATGTCGTCCTTCGGCGTGGGGATGCCCAGGATGTGCGTGAGCAGTTTCAGCGAGGTGAAGGCCTTGCGGTCGCCGAAGCCCCAGAGTTGCATGGTGTCCAGGTGGCCCACCTCCCAGGGCTTCAGGCCTGCGATATCCAGCAGGCGCGGCAACTGGATGCGGTGCACCACGCAGCGGCGCGCGATCCACGGGAAGTCGAACTCCTTGCCGTTGTGGCCGCAGAGCCAGTGCTCGTCGCTGTCGTAGTGTTCGTCCAGCATCTGTTTGAAACGCAGGAGCAGATCGCGCTCGTCGTCGCCGTGGAAGCTGGACACGCGCAATCCGTGGCGGCCGTCCGGTCGCTTGATCAGCGCGCCCACCCCGATGCAGACGATCCTGCCGAACTCGGCGAGGATGCCCGCGCGCTCGGGCCAGAGATCCGCGGCGCTCTTGTCGCCGCGTTCCTGTTCGTAGCGGGTCTTCTGCGCGAAGAGTTCCGCGGTGCGCTCGTCCACATCCTCCCAACGCGCGGTCTGCGGCACCGTCTCGATGTCGAGAAAAAGGACCTTGGAAAGATCGCGGATCTGGTCGTGCCGCACGGCGAAGAAGATGTGTGAGCGAATGTAACGCGCACCAACCCCTCACCCTTCACCCGATCAACACCCCGCGCTTCCCCATCAACGGCAACTCCGTGAAGTGTTCCTCCAGGATGCTGTCCGGCAGGAAGATGAACTTCTTGTCGTGCAACACGCCCCCGATGTAGTAGCTGAGCCAGTATTGGTTGCTGAGGCCGAAGACGTCCTCCATGATGCGTTCGAGGCGTGCCCAACTGCGCGGACCGAGGTGTTCGAGAAAGTGGCGCATCTCGCTGGTGCGGCGCTGTTCACCTTCCAGTTCGCCGTAGCCGCGTGAACTCACCAGCACATTGTCCAGCCTCACCTCCTGCCGGTTGATCAGGTACACGTACCAGGCCGTCCCACCGTCGTCGTCCGTCTCGCGCACCACCGCCATGGAAACGCCTTCCACAGCGGGTTCGTGGATGTCCTTGCGCATGGGGCAAAGGTCGGAAGGGGAGTTGTATGGCGCGCAGGACCACGAAGGCGTGGAGGCACCGTGGGCGTGAGGAACTTCGGCATGTCGCATCGAGACGTTCAGGAACCGCGAATGGACTTGGATGAATGGGAATGGCCGCATCAACACGGCGGATCCTGGCTGCGAGCGCGCACCCTGCCCACCGGGATACCTTTGTGCTCGACCTTTTCCCGCGCCCCATGTCCACCGCCACCGCCACCCTGCCGAAGAGCATACAAGCCCTTGTTCACGACCGCAATTTCATCGCCGGCCGCTGGAGCGATGCGGGCGATGGCACCTTCAACACGGTGGTGGAGAAGTACCACGGCTACGAGCTGGCGCGGATACCACACGCCACGGCGGAGCGGATGGAGGCGGCGATCGCGGCGGCGCATGCGGCACGCGGACCGCTGTGGAAGTTGAGCGCCGGCGAGCGAAGCGAAAAGCTCGAACGCCTGGCGGCCCTGCTGAAGGAGCATGAGGAGGCCCTGGCGCAGCTGATCATGCACGAGGCCGGCAAGCCCATTTCCTATGCGCGCACGGAGATCGCCCGCTGCATCGTCACCGTGCGCACCGCCGCGGCCGAGGCCCTGCGCTTCGGCGGCGAGGTGGTGCCCATCGACCATGGCGCGGGCGCTGGCAAGACCGCCTTCACCAAGCGCTTCCCCATCGGCGTCATCGCGGCGATCACGCCCTTCAACTTCCCCCTGAACCTGGTGCTGCACAAGGTGGCGCCCGCGTTGGCGATCGGTTGCCCGGTGGTGCTGAAACCCGCGCCCCAGGCCCCCCTCAGCGCGCTGGCGCTGGCCGGCCTCATCGAACGGCTCGGCTATCCCGAGGGCAGCTTCAGCACCCTGCTCTGCGGCATTCCGGTGGCGGAGAAACTGGTGAAGGACGACCGCGTGGCCATGCTCAGCTTCACCGGCAGCGACACCGTGGGCTGGCACCTGAAGGCCATCTGCGGCAAGAAGAAGGTGGCCCTGGAGCTCGGCGGCAACGCGGCGGTGATCGTGGATGAAAGCGCCGACCTGCCCGCCGTGGCGAAGGCCGTGGCCACCGGTGCCTACCTCTACGCCGGGCAGATCTGCATCAGCACCCAGCGCATCTTCGCGGTGGACAGCATCTTCGAACCGTTCCGCGAGCTGCTGGTGGCGGAAGTGGAGAAGATCCCCTGCGGCGACCCCGCCGACCCGAAGACCATCGTGGGGCCGATCATCGATCGCGGCCACCTCAAGCGCATCGACGACTGGATCGAGGAGGCGAAGCAGGGCGGTGCCCAAGTGCTGGCCGGTGGCACCGTGGCCGATGCCGCGCACCACATCCATGCGGCCACCCTGCTCACTGGCACGAACAACAACATGAAGGTGGGTTGCGCCGAGGCCTTTGGTCCGGTGGCCACGCTGGAACGGGTGAAGGACTTCGGCGAGGCCATCGCGCGGGTGAACGACAGCGCCTACGGTCTGCAGGCAGGCGTCTTCACCGACCACTTCCCGCACGTGAAGCGCGCCCACGAGGAACTCGAGGTGGGTGGCGTCATCATCAACGGCATCCCGGGCTTCCGGGTGGACAACATGCCTTACGGCGGCATCAAGGACAGCGGCCTGGGGCGCGAAGGGCTGAAGTACGCCATCGAGGAGATGAGCGAGCCGCGGCTTTTGGTATTCTAAAGGTCCAGGCTGGTGGGCCGAGCATCCCACACAGAGACGCGGAGGCACTGAGTTGCCCCTGCCTCCTCCGCGCCTCCGCGTGCGCCTGTCGCGGCCAAGCCTTCACCTCCCCTCCCCGCGTTAAGCTTCCGTCAAGTCTACAAGAACCGCCCACCACCTGTTTGCATCCTGTCGGCCTCTGCTTTAGCTTGCTGGCGCTCCGGTACTTCCTGCGCTGGGTGTGGTGACGCCCCGCTTGGTGTGCGAATGCCGGCACCTGCTTCCGGAACCCGCACCAAACCTGCCCCGTCATGAGGATATGGAGTACCCGCCCCAAGCTTGCGTTGTCCCTGCTGGCCACCACGGCCGTGCTGGGCTTCTCGGCCTTCGAGGCCTTTGACCGCAGCGGCGCACCGCCCCCTGCCGAGAGCGAAGGCACCCCCAAGGGCGTCCCCGCCAGCACCTTCGCCAATTTCGAGAGCGCCCACGTGCACCCCATGGACATCACCCCCGACGGCAACAAGTTGCTGGCGGTGAACACGGGCAACAACAGCGTGGAGGTCTACGACATCCTGCCCGACGGCATCCGCCACAGCGTGTCCATCACCGTGGGCGTGGAACCGGTGACGGTGAGGGCACGCACCAACACGGAGTTCTGGGTGGTGAATCGTGTGAGCGACAACGTGAGCGTGGCGAGCCTCACCACCAACCGCGTGTTCCGCACGCTGCAGGTGGAGGATGAGCCCGCCGATGTGGTCTTCGCCAGCGGCAAGGCCTTCGTGAGCTGCAGCGAGCGCAAGGCCGTGTGGGTATTCAACACCGCCAACCTGGCCGCCGCGCCCACCGAGGTGCTGTTGGTGGGCGAACAACCGCGCGCACTGGCCGTGAGCCAGAACGGCCAAAAGGTCTACGCGGCCTTCTTCGAGAGCGGCAACCAGACCACGGTGATCCCCGGCAACGAGTTCATGGCCCAGGGTTTCAAGTCGCCGCAGAACGGCAATGGCCCCGGGACCATCGTGGCCAACGACGTGGCCAAGCCCGTTGGCCCATATGGGGGCATACGCCCCGTGCCCAACAGCGGCCCCTCAGGTTTCAACCCGCCGATGAATCCGGCCAACCCCGTCAAGACCGACATGGCCAGCATGGTGGTGCGCAAGAACGCCGCCGGGCAGTGGATGGACGACAACAACCGCAACTGGACCAATCTGGTGAGCGGCGGGCAGGGTGTGCGCGTGAATGGCTGGGACCTGCTGGACCATGACGTGGCGGTGATCGATGTGGCCAACCCGCAGACCAACACCGTCAGTTACCAGAAGCATCTGGGCAACATCCTCATGGCCATGGCCGTGAACCCCGCCACGGGCAAGATCAGCGTGGTAGGCACCGACGCCACCAACGAGATCCGTTTCGAGCCCAACCTCAACGGCAAATTCCTGCGGGTGAACATCAGCCAATTCAACCAAGGCAGCCAGGCCAGCACCGCCATCACCGACCTGAACCCGCACCTGAACTACAGCACCCCCTCGGTGGCGCCGGCCTTGCGCAAGCAGAGCATCGGCGATCCGCGCGGCATCGCGTGGAAGGCCGATGGCACCGCCGCCTACATCACCGGCATGGGCAGCAACAACGTGATCATGGTGGACCAGAACGGCGCGCGCATCGGCTCCGAGCCGATCGTGGTGGGCGAAGGTCCCACGGGCATCAAGCTGGACGAGGCCAACGAGCGCTTCTTCGTGCTGAACAAGTTCGACGGCAGCATCAGCACGGTGAACATGGCCAGCGGCAAGGAAGTGGCGCGCACCAAGTTCTTCGACCCCACGCCCGAAGTGATCAAGATCGGCCGCCGCCACTTGTATGACACGCACACCGGCAGCGGCACCGGCCACATCAGCTGTGGCAGCTGCCACGTGGATGCCCGTTGGGACCGCCTGGCCTGGGACCTGGGCGACCCCAGTGGCGAGCAGGTCACCGTGGGCAACAAGCTCTTCCACCCCATGAAGGGCCTGAAGACCACCCAGTGGCTCATCGACATCATCGACAAGGGCACCGGCTTCCTGCACTGGCGCGGCGACAAGGAGACCTTCCACGATTTCGCCGGCGCCTTCCACCACTTGCAGGGCCTCGAAGCCCCCATGGACCCCCAGAGCATGCAGGAGTTCAGCGACTTCCTGGCCAACACCTACTACCATCCAAGCCCATATCGGAACTGGTATACCTCCGGCGCGAACAGCGATGGTGGCGGCTATCAGCTTCGGCGGATGAACTCAAGCACCCAGATCCCCTATGACCGCGTACGGGGTCCTGGTACGACCTTCCAAACGATCCAGAACGCGGGCGTGAAGCTGTTCGCGGTGATGGAGGTGAACTGCAACCATTGCCACCAGATGCAGACCGGCCGCAGCAACCATGTGCAGGCGGGCAATGAGAACATCGGGGCCGATCTGCGCACGGCGCATAAGAAGATGGGTTTCTACTTCAACGCGAACAGCACAGCAGGTTTTGGCTACATGTCCGATGGAGCATTCGAAACGTGGTTGAACCAGACGGGTACTCAGCACTATTTCGGTGACTACCAAGCGGAACTGCTTGGGTGGAACGGGGGCGTTGATCTGGTGAACAGCCCCGGGAGCGACGACGTAGGCCCCGGCTTGTGGCACGATGACAACCACTCCCTGCCTGCCGTTGGCCTTCAGCATACGCTCAGTGGCACCATTGGCAACGGCACTGGACAACAGCCGAACAACGTGAACTTCTTGAGAAGCTTGGCCAACAACTTCCCCACGGAGTTGGGGGTGATCGTGAAGGGCACTTGGAACGGACAACGGCGCGGGTTCCTCTATGTGGGAACGGGCACCGGAGGAAGCAGTGTATACCAACCGGATGAGAACGGCGCACCCACGATCACCCATGATGCACTGGTGGCTTATGCCACGAACGCGGCGAATAACAGCACCCTGACCTGGACGGTGGTCCACAAGCACGCCGCCATGCGCCTGGGTATCGACCGCGACATGGACGGCGTCTACGACTTCATCGACGGCGACGTGGAGATGGAACTGACCACCTGGTTGGAAGGCCCGGTGATCGGCCCGGTGATGCGTACGGACCTGCGCCTGAACGGCCTGATCCCCACCAGCGACCCCTATGGGCTGACCACTTCCCTGAAACCCAGTGTGCTGGAGCGGGTGGGTCCGCAGGCCGTGGTGGACTGGGTGCTGGTGCAGCTGCGTGATCCCAACAGCCCCACCACCGTGGTGGCCGAACTGGCCGGACTGGTGCAAGCCAACGGCAAGGTGGTGATGGCCGACGGCTCCAACCCGCTGCGTTTCCCCACCGTGGCGCGCGGCAACTACCACGTGCTTGTAAGCCACCGCAACCACCTGCCGGCCATGACGGCTGCGCCGCAGACCTTCGGCACGGGCATCACCATTGTGGACTTCGGCAGCGCGGGCCTGGCCACCTGGGGTACCGATGCGCGGAAGACCCTGCCCAGCGGGGTGCGTGCCTTGTGGGCGGGTGACGTCACCGGCAACGGCAACATCCAGTACACTGGTCCGGGCAACGATCGCGACCCGATCCTGGCCCGAATCGGCGGGATAGTGCCCAGTGCGGTAGTGCCAGGTTACTGGCCCGAGGACATCAACCTGGACGGCTTGGTGAAATACACCGGCCCGGAGAACGACCGCGACCCCATTCTGGTGAACGTGGGCGGTTCCGTACCCACCAACATCCGGCAGGGGCAGGTGCCGTAGGGGAAGTTGCCAGTTGGCAGTATGCGATTCATAGTTGGCTGGTCGGCCGGTCGGTGGTCCTGATAGGGACACGGGTCGGCCGATCGGCTTTTTCGGGCTGCCCAGGGGTGATCGGCGGGTGGGCGGAGGACCGTTCCGGGCCGCTTGGGAGACACCCCCAGGCCCTTCGACAAACACCCTGATCATATCGACGAATTTTTCTTGCGGAGGGGTTGATGTTACACAAGTCGTTGACCATCAGGGGAAAATGAGATCAATGCCAACCTCAATTCTATCGACGAACGCGTAATTATCATCGACCAACTTGACAATAGTTTCGACTTGCGAAAACCTTGGCCCCGCAAATTCAAAAAACCAACACAACTCGACATGGCAGTTTTCAACACCATCATCGGCCGCCTGGCCATCCTGATCATGGTCTTTGGCCTTGGGACCACAGTGGATGCCCGGGACACGGATTGCAACTTGGACTTCACTGTGGAGGTGGGATGCGCGCCCGACGGAACGGGGTACGCGCTGGTGACGGACATCGTCAACAACATCGGATCGTACGGCATCAGCTGGTCGTTCGGCGGCAGCAACCAATTCGTTGCGGGCCTGGTGAACAACGACTACAGTGTGACGCTGACCGACGCGGCGAACTGCACCGCCATCAAGTACTTCACGATCGATTGCATCAAGAAGGACGATGGTGGTGATGACGGCAAGGAGGAGCCCTGCCAGCTGCGCACGCAGACCCAGGGTGGCTGGGGTGCCCCGGCCAACGGCAACAACCCGGGGGCTTACCGCGACGCCCACTTCGCCGCTGCCTTCCCCGGAGGTCTTTCCATCGGCTGCAACAAGACACTTACGCTGACCACGGCGTTGGCGGTAAAGAACTTCCTGCCCAGTGGCACTTCGCCCAAGAAGCTCACCCAGAACCTGGTGAACCCCGGCAGCAGCTACAAGAACGTGCTGGCCGGCCAGCTCGTGGCCCTCACCCTCAGCGTGGGCTTTGACAACTACGATCCCGACTTCGGCACCGGTGGCCTGCTGGCCGATGCGGTGATCAACCACGGCACCTTCGCCGGCAAGACCGTGCAGGAACTGCTGGACGCCGCCAACAACTTCATCGGCGGCTGCGCCTCGCCCTACACCGCCGGACAGCTGAACGACGCGCTGGACATGGTGAACAACAACTTCGTGGACGGCACCACCAACAATGGCAAGGTGGATTGCGACGACAAGAAGGACCACCCCGGCGACGACAAGAACATGATGCACCACGGTGAGATGCGCACCGGCGATGAGCCCACCGGCGACTGCAACCTGGACTTCGTGGTGGAGACCGGCTGTGCCCCCGATGGCACCGGCTACGCCCTGGTGACCGACATCGTGAGCGCCATCACCCCCTACCACATCCTGTGGAGCAATGGTGCCCAGGTGGCCTTCGTGGCCGGCCTGACCAATGGCGACTACAGCGTGTCGGTGATCGACGCGGCCGACTGCCAGACCATCAAGTATTTCACCATCGACTGCGAGAAGAAGCACGACGATGAGGACGACAAGGAGGAACCCTGCGCGTTGCGCACGCAGACCCAGGGCGGTTGGGGCGCACCCGCCAATGGCAACAACCCCGGCGCTTACCGCAACGCCCACTTCGCGGCGGCCTTCCCCGGCGGCCTCACCATCGGCTGCAATTACACGCTGACCCTGAACAGCGCGCAGGCGGTGCAGAACTTCCTGCCCAGCGGCAGCACGCCCAAGAAGCTCACCACCAACCTGGTGAACCCCGGCAACAGCTACAAGAACGTGCTGGCCGGCCAGCTGGTGGCCCTCACCCTCAGCGTGGGCTTCGACAACTACGACCCCAACTTCGGCACCGGCGGTCTGCTCGCCAACGCGGTGATCAACCATGGCAGCTTCGCCGGTTGGACCGTGCAGGAACTGCTGGATGCCGCCAACCACTTCATCGGTGGCTGCGCCTCCCCATACACCGCCAGTCAGCTGAACGAGGCCCTGACCCTTGTGAACGAGAATTTTGTGGACGGCAATACCAACAAGGGCAAGGTGGATTGCGCTGGCAAGGGAACGCCGGGAGACAACAAGGCGCTGGAGCTGGCGAACATCGCCGACCTGCTGGCCTTCCCCAACCCGGCCTCCGACCGCCTGAATGTGAACATCACCGCGAACATCTCCGGTCAAGTTGCCGTGCTGCTGATGGACGCCACAGGCCGTCTGGCCCTGCCCACCAGCACGGTGGTGCTGAACAGCGGCGAGCAGCGCACCATCACCCTGGACGTGAGCGGCCTGGCCAACGGCACCTACGTGCTGAGCCTGGAACTCGACGGCCAGCGCAGTGTGCAGCGCATCGTCATCGCGCGCTGATCGGAACTTCTGACAGACCCACAAGGAAGGCGCCCCCGCAAGGGGGCGCTTTTCTTTTCGGGGGCCACCGTGGTGGTGACGCGATCAGCCACCCTGGGCCATTTCCAGCTTCTTCACCCGCTCCACCAGGCTGTCCAGGTTGCGGAAGTGGATGTAGCTCTTGCGGTACCGGCCCACCTCGAAGGCCGGTGAACCCATGTAGGTCTCGCCCGCCTTGGTGTCTTTGCTGATGCCGCTCTGTGCCGCGATGATGGTGCCGTCCGCGATCTTCAAATGGCCGATGATCCCCACCTGCCCGCTGAACATGCAGTTCCTGCCGATCTTGGTGCTGCCCGCCACCACACCGCCTGCGGCGTAATAGGTGTTCTCGCCCACCTCCACGTTGTGCGCGATGTGGATGAGGTTGTCGAATTTGACGCCCTTGCGCAGGATCGTACTGCCCAGCGTGGCGCGGTCGATGGCGCAGTTGGCGCCGATCTCCACATCGTCCTCCAGCACCACGTTGCCGATCTGCGGGATCTTGGCGCCACCATCCGGGCCGGTCGCGAAACGGAAGCCGTCGCTGCCGATCACCGTGCCGCTGTGGATGATGCAATTGGCGCCAACCACACAGTCGGAATAGATCGTCACGTTGGCGAAAACGGTGGTGTTGTCACCGATGGTCACGTTGTCGCCGATGTACGCATGCGGGTAGACCTTCACGTTGTTGCCCAGCTTCGCGTTGGCGCCGATGTAGGCCAGCGCGCCGATGTAGCAGTCATTGCCGTAGGTGGCACCCTCCTCGATCACCGCCTGGGGTGCGATGCCCTTCTTGTCCAGCTTGATGGTGTTGTACATCGCCAGCACCTTCGCGAAGGCGCCCTGTGCATCGGCCACGCGCACCAGGGTGGTCTTCACCGGACCGGTCAACATGAAAGTCTCACCGATGATCACCACGCTGGCGGTGGTGTCGTACACGTATTGTGTGTAGGCGGGGTTGGCCAGAAAGCTCAGCGACCCCGGACCGCCTTCCTCGATCTTGGAGAGCTTGCTGACGGTGGCGTTGGGGTCGCCTTCCACGGTGCCTTGGAGGAGTTGGGCGATCTGCGCGGCGGTGAATTGCATGAGGCTGTTCAGTGTGGACCGCCAAGGTAGGGGGGAGAGTGGCGAGTGGCGAGTTCGGCCTGCGACCTTCGAGTGGCGAGTAAATGCCCTCGGCGATAAGCGCCGGTATGGGGCATTTACTCGCCACTCGCCTACTCGCCACTGGCTACTCAACCCATGTTGTATCAACGACGGATCGCTACGGGCGAAGCCCAACAACGAACTTTGGCAACAGATGAACCCCCTCGACGTCCGCGAGAAGGTCCGCCTGCTGCCGCACACCCCCGGCGTGTACCAGTTCTTCGATGCCGAAGGGGTCATCCTCTACGTGGGCAAGGCCAAGGACCTGCGCAACCGCGTGGGCAGCTACTTCGCCAAGGAGCACACCGACGGCAAGACCCGCCTGCTCGTCCGCAAGATCGCCGACCTGCGCGTGATCCACGTGCCCACCGAGTTCGAGGCGCTGCTGCTGGAGAACAGCCTGATCAAGGAACACCAGCCGCGCTACAACATCCTGCTGCGCGACGACAAGAGCTTCCCCTTCATCCGCATCCGCAACGAACGCTTCCCCCGCGTGGAGGGCATGCGCAACCCGGAGAGCGACGGCAGCGACTACTTCGGCCCCTACGCCAGCGTGCGCACCATGAAGACCGTGCTCGGCCTGGTGCACAAGCTGTACAAGCTGCGCACCTGCAACTACGACCTCTCGCCGAAGAACATCGAGCAGAAGAAGTTCAAGCGCTGCCTGGAGTACCACATCGGCAACTGCAAGGCCCCCTGCGAAGGCCTGCAGAGCGAGGCCGAGTACAACGAGCACATGGGCCAGGTGCGCGAGATCGTCAAGGGGCGCGTGGCCGGGCTGCTGAAGGTGATGAAGCCGTTGATGCACGAGCATGCCGAGAAGCTTGAGTTCGAGGCCGCCGAGGAGTACCGCCAGAAGATCGAACGGCTGGAGAGCTACCGCGCCAAGAGCATCGTGGTGAACCCCGACATCGGCGATGTGGACATCTACGGCCTGGTGAGCGACACGGCCAGCACCTACGTCAACTACATGCGCGTCATCGATGGCGCCGTGGTGCACGGCATCACCATCGAGCTGAAACGCCGCCTGGACGAGACCGACGTGGAGATGCTCCAGCTCGCCATCGCCGAACTGCGCAGCCGCTACCACAGCCTCTCACCCGAGGCCATCGTGCCCTTCGACCCCGAGATCGAGGTGCCCGGCCTCACCTTCACCGTGCCCCAGCGCGGCGACAAGCTGAAGCTGCTGGAGCTCTGCGAACGCAACGTGCGCTACTTCATGCTGGACAAGCAGAAGCAGGAGAAGCTCACCGACCCCGAGGGCGCCACCACCCGCACCCTGGAGCAGCTCAAGCAGGACCTGCGCCTCAACGAGCTGCCGCGCCACATCGAGTGCTTCGACAACAGCAACACCCAGGGCACCGATCCCGTGAGCGCCTGCGTGGTGTTCAAGGACGCCAAGCCCAGCAAGAAGGACTACCGCCACTTCAACATCCGCACGGTGGAGGGGCCGGACGATTTCGCCAGCATGACCGAGGCCGTGGAGCGCCGCTACAGCAGGCTCGTCACCGAAGGCGAACCGCTGCCGCAGCTCATCGTCATCGACGGTGGCAAAGGCCAGCTCAGCGCCGCCCTCGAAGCACTGGACCGCCTGGGGCTGCGCGGCAAGATCGCCATCATCGGCATCGCCAAGAAGCTGGAGGAGATCTACTTCCCCGGCGACCCCTACCCGCTGCACATCGACAAACGCAGCAGCAGCCTGAAGGTCATCCAGCACATGCGCAACGAGGCGCACCGCTTCGGCATCACGCACCACCGCGGCAAGCGCAGCAAGCGCATCGTGCGCACCGGCCTGGAGGAGATCCCCGGCATCGGGCCCGGCACCGCGCAGAAGCTCCTCAACCGCTTTGGCAGCATCAAGGGCATCCGCGAGGCGCTGCCCGAGGATGTGGTGGCCACGGTGGGGGCCAAGAAGGCGGAAGTGGTGATGCGGGGATTGGCCTCCTCGCAATAGCTGCCCGCGGACCCTTGTTCAGGAAGCGCCGATGCCACCCTGCACCTACCTTGCTCCCGATGGCACCCTGCGCCAACTGCGGCCATGCGCATGACGGCGCCTTCTGTCCCGCCTGCGGCCAGAAGCGCGTGGTTCCGGGCATCCGGCTGAAGGAGGTGCTGGAGGATGCTCTCGCCTCGGTCTTCAATATCGAAGGGCCCTTTCTGAACACGCTGCGCACCTTCCTCTCCGGTCCGGCGAAGCTCACGCGGGCCTTCATCGCAGGGCGCCGCAAGTCCTTCACGCCGCCGGTGCGCTACTTTCTCTTCGGCATGGCCTTCTACTACCTGGTGCGCTGGGTGCTGCAATGGGATCCCGTGGACGCCGCAGTGGCCAGCGCAGGAGGAATGGCACCGCCCGATACGCCCGCCATGCGTGTGAACCATTGGATGAGTCGCCATGTGAACCTGCTGCAACCGATCCTGATCGCGTTGCTCGCCACCTTCGATCGCGTGCTTTTCCCACGCACCGGGCTGCGTTGGGTGGAGCGTCTGGTGCACTACACCTTCACAGCGGGCACCTATCTGTTCATCTCCAGCACGCTGCTCATTGTGGTGAAATTCTGGCCACCGGCCCACCTGTTGAGCTTCGTGATCATCCTGGGCATCGTCGCATGGGCTTGTGTGCATCTGCACCGGCGTGGGGTATGGACGGTGATGAAGGCCTGGTGATGGTGCCGGTGACCTTCGTACTCTATGTGGTCCTGAGCATGTTGTTCGTGAGCCTGCTCTTGGGCGAACCGCTCGACGCGGTGTTCCAGGCAACGCGTTAGGTCATCCATCGTGCGCGATGCTCAACTTCGTGCCCATGCGGCGGCTTCTGTTCATTACCCTGTTACTGCTGGTGCGTGCCGCCGCCGCGCAGGACTTCACGTGGTGGAATGAGACCCACGACTGGGACAATGTGACGCACTGGACGCGCTACCTCGTGTACAGCCCCGCGCTGCTCGGACCGAACGCCCTGCCGATACCGCCGCTGGAACAGGGTCGCATCGATACGTTGGGCCGTTTCGAGCTGGGCGGTCGCGGTCATTTCGCCACTGGAGAAACGACGCTGGACGCCACGGTGAAGCTGCATCTGCCCTTCGCCGGCGGGCGTGTGGCCGTGGGGCTGGACTGGATGGCGCTGGAGCACTACGTGATGGACACGGTGACCCGCGACCTGCGCCGCGCGCGCGATCGTGATGGCCGGGGCTTCAGCACCGGCGACGTGAACCTCAACACACTGCTGCAACTGGTCCCCGAGCGCGAAGGGCGCATGGGCCTTTTGCTGCGCATGCGCCTGCGCACCGCCAGCGGCAACAACCTGGAGGGCGCGCGCCACACCGATGCGCCGGGCTATTCCTTCGACCTCTCCACCGGGCGCTGGTACACGATCGACAAGCCGTGGCTGGAACGTCTGCGTCCGCATGCCACGCTCGGTTTCCTGGTGTACCAGACCAACCGTGTGGACTATTTCCAGAACGACTGCCTGCTCTACGGTCTTGGTATCGTGGCGGACCATGGCCGCTGGTGGAGCGAGCTTTCGCTGGCCGGGTACGCGGGCTATTTGAATGAGCAGGACCGCCCGATGGAATTGCGCGGGGCCTTGGAATGGCGTGGCGATTCGCGGAGCATGTGGCGTGTGGGCCTGTTCCATGGCCTGAACGACAGGCCCTGGTCGGGCGCGTCGATCACCTATGTGCGTTCTTTCGCACAATTGGCATGGTGACGCGCGATCGCCCCCTCGTGTCGGTTCTGCTTCCATACCGCGATGCGGCCGACACGTTGGATGCCGCCATCGCCAGCGTCGTGGCGCAGACCTTCCAGGACTGGGAATTGCTGCTCGTCGACAATGCCTCCACAGGCGCAGGTCCTTCGATCGCCCGGGAATGGGCGGATCGGGATCCGCGTGTCGGTCTGTTGCACGAACCCGTCATTGGCATCGCCCACGCGCTGAACACCGGGCTGAAGCACGCAAGAGGCACGTACATCGCCCGCATGGATGCCGACGACGTGTGCCACCCGGAGCGCTTGGCGAAGCAGGTGGCCTACCTCGACACGCACCCGGATATCGGTGTGCTGGGCACGTGCACGGTCTTCGCCACCACCGTGGAGAGGAACAGCGGCATGAAGTGGTTCGTGGGCTGGCAGAACGCCATCCTTTCTCCGCATGAGCATTACGTGAAGCGTTTCGTGGATGCGCCACTCGCACACCCCACCGTGATGTTCCGGCGCGAGTTGATGGAACGGCATGGCGGCTACGACACCGGTCCCCTGCCCGAGGACCACGAGCTGTGGATGCGCTGGATGCATGCCGGGGTGCGCTTCGCGAAGCTGCCCGAAGAACTGCTCACGTGGCACGATCATCCCACCCGCCTGAGCCGCACGCACGCCAACTATGGCAAGGCGGCCTTCTTCACCACCAAGGCGAAATGGCTGGCGAGGTGGTACCAGCGCAAGTATGCCAACGCGCGACCGGTGGTCATCGCGGGCACCAGCCCCATGTGCCGCGAGCGTGCGCGGCTGCTGCGCGAACAAGGCATGCGCGTGGACGCCTACACCGATGTGCGCACGCGCAAGGTGCCGGGCTATCGCTGGATCCCGCACGACCGGCTGCCACCCGCTGGTGAGGCTTTCATCGTGAGCTTCATCAGCCAGCGCGGCACGGGGGACCGGATCGCAGGGTATCTGGCCGGACGGGGTCTGGTGGAGGGGGAGGACTTCGTGCTGGCGGCGTGACCCAGGTCACGGAGCGTAGGTGCTCACGTCCGGGACCTTTGTGCCATGAACCCTGTCTCGCGGCCCCTGCTCCTCACCTTCGGCCTCTGTGCCACCAGCCTCTTCGCCCAGGACCTCGGCGATCGCCATGTGGTGCTGCAGGAGATCACGATCCCCAACATGCCGGGCCTGCAATCCTTCGCATGGGGGCAGCACAATGGCGAGTGGCTGCTGATCGGCGGCCGCACCGATGGATTGCACCGTCGGCAGCCCTTCGCGGCCTTTTTGGCCGAGGACAACAACACCGTGGCCTACGTGGTGGATCCCGTGTTACAACAAGTTTGGAGCACGCCCATGAGCAGCCTGCCCGCTGCGGTGTACCAGCAGTTGCAGAGCACCAACATGGAGTACGAGCAGGTGGGCAACACACTGTACATCATCGGGGGATATGGGTTCGCCGCCCTGGCCAACGACCACATCACCCACCCGCGCCTCACCGCGGTGGATGTGTCCGAAGCCATCAACGCCATCAAGAACGGACAGGAGATCGCTCCGCATTTCCGCTCCATCACGGACCAGCGCATGGCGGTGACCGGCGGATATCTGGGTACTGTGGGCGACCTCTTCCACTTGGTGGGCGGTCAGCGCTTCATCGGCCGTTACAACCCGCAGGGCCCCGACTTCGGTCCGGGCTTCATCCAGGAATACACCAACGCGATCCGCCGCTTCCGCATCGCGGACGACGGGGCCAACCTGGCTATCACGGACTTCACCGAAGTGGTGGACACCTTGGAGTTGCACCGCCGGGACTACAACCTGGTGGCGCAGATCTTCCCCGATGGCACGCCCGGCTACACGGCCTTCAGTGGTGTGTTCCAGTATGAGGCCGACATCCCCTGGCTGAACACCGTGGACATCACCGCGGACGCCTACACGGCCGTGCCGGATTTCGAGCAGTTGCTCAATCAGTACCACGGTGGCCACATGCCGGTGTACAGCACGAACGAGAACCGCATGGGCACGGTGTTCTTCGGTGGCATCGGCCGCTACTACTTCAACGCCAACGGCCAGTTGGTGGACGATGTGAACGTGCCCTTCGTGAACACGATCAGCATGGTGGTGCGCGAGGGGGATGGCAGTATGGAGGAATTCGCGATCGGCGAAATGCCCGCATTGATGGGGGCGGGTGCGGAGTTCATCCACAACCCGGACATCCCCCTGATCTCCGATGCCATCGTGGACCTGGACGCGCTCGTGGGCGATACGGTGCTCGCGGGCCACATCGTGGGCGGTATCGAAAGCAGTGCGCGCAACATCTTCTTCGTCA
Organism: Flavobacteriales bacterium; assembly: GCA_026129465.1. Lineage (NCBI taxonomy): Bacteria > Pseudomonadati > Bacteroidota > Flavobacteriia > Flavobacteriales > Flavobacteriales bacterium. The sequence continues at coordinate 2,467,856 of JAHCIA010000001.1, read as the reverse complement.
ACACGGGCACACAGAGCGACGCCACCGCGCGGGTGTTCCGCGTGCTCCTCGTGCAGGATGTGACCACAAGCCTCGATGATGCCGAGGCCACCAGCCGGGAGATCATGACCGTGAGCGCCGTGCCGGGCAGTGGCGAGGTGTACATCACCATCGACCTGGAAGTTGGCGGCATGGTGGCGCTGGATCTCCTCGACAGCAGTGGCAGGCAGGTGCGGCAGTTGTTGTCGGCCCGCATTCCGGCAGGTGGCCAGCGCATGCGTGTGGATGTGCAGGACCTGGCGGCAGGCGCCTACCTGGTGCGACTGCAGGCAGGCGAGTTGCGCAAGGTGGTGCGCTTCATACGCTGACCAGGGGTCATTCCCCGAGCACACGCTCCCCCCGCACCGGGCGCAGGGCTTCGCGCAGCATCTTCAAGTATCGTTCGTCGCATTCCATGATGGCCGTGGTGCGCACCGCATCATGGCGTGTCCAGTGTTCGTATCCGCTCACGTCTTCACGTGCGCAGAACTCGTCCAGGTGCCTGAGGAAGTGCTCTGCGGTCACGGGCGCATCGGGCCCGAAGAAATCCCAGTGGAGGCGTATGCGGGGCATGCTCGTGTATTCGTTCACCACAGAGGCACGGAGGGCACGGAGTTATTGCCGCGGAAAGCCGCCCGCCAGAACGGGTTGGGCCATGGCCATTGGTCCTGATCTCTCTGTGACCTCTGTGGTTCCCATAGGCTCTGTGGTCTTCCTACGCCAGCCGATCGCTCAGCAAACGCATCTCCATCATGGGCGCCATCTTCTCGTAGAGGATGCGGTAGGTGGTCTCTGTGATGGGCATGTCCACCTTGAGCTGCTGGTTGATCTCATGCACGCACTTCACGGCATGGTAACCCTCGGCCACCATGTTCATCTCCATCTGGGCTGCGCGCACGCTGTAGCCCTTGCCCACCATGGTGCCGAACTCGCGGTTGCGGCTGAAGGTGGAGTAGGCCGTCACCAACAGATCGCCCAGGTAGGCCGGTTCGTTGATGTCGCGCCGGATGGGATGCACCGCCTCCACGAAGCGGGCGATCTCCTGGATGGCGCGGCTCACCAGTACCGCGCGGAAGTTGTCGCCGTAGCCCAGCCCCACGCTGATGCCGGCGCAAACGGCGATCACGTTCTTCAGGATGGCGGCGTACTCGGTGCCGTAGATGTCGTCGCTGAGCGTGGTCTTCATGAAGCGGCCGTTCAAGGCTTTGCCCATGGCCTGTGCCTTGGCCGTGTCCTGGCAGGCGATGGTGAGGTAGCTGAGGCGCTCCAGGGCCACCTCCTCGGCATGGCAGGGACCGCAGATCACCCCGAAGTCGTTCTCGGCCACAGCCTTGTGCTCGAAGAGATAACTGCCCACGATCTGGTTGGTCGCCGGCACGATCCCCTTTACCGCGCTGAAGACGGTCTTCCCCTTCAACTCGGAGGGGTCCAGCAGGTCCATGGTGGCCTGCAGGAATGCGCTGGGCACGGCGATCACCAGCACGTCGGCGGCGGACACGACGGCATGGATATCGTTGCTCATGGCCAGGCGATCCACCTCGAACTGCGCGGCGCTGATGTAGTCCGGGTTGTGGCCGTACTTGCGGATGTGCTCAATGGTGCTCTCGCGCCTTACCCACCAGCCCACCTTGTCGGCGTTCGCAGAGAGCAGCTTCACCAGGGCGGTGCCCCAGCTGCCGGCGCCTATTACCGCGATCTTTCTTTCCATGGAACAGTGGCGAGTTTACACGTTGGCAAGTTGGCGATTAGCGGGGTTTGACTTGCCAGCTGCCAACCTCGCCACTTGCCACTTCAGAAAACAACCTCCACCATCACCTCCTTTCCATCCCGGAGGATCTTGACCGTCGCGGTATCGCCTTTGTTGAACTGGCCCAGGGCCTTCATGTAACCCATCATATCAGGCACTTCCACCAGTCCGATGCGCAGCACGATATCGCCCTGCTTCAGCCCCGCGTTGGCGGCGGGCTTCCCTTCGGTGACGCCATCGATGCGCATGCCGGTGCCGTTGAACATGTAGTCGGGCACCACGCCCATGGTCACCTTGAAGCGCGGTGTGGCGGCGGCGTTCTCCTCCTCGGTCTTTGTGAACGGCAGCCGGCCACGTCCATCCAGCCTTGCCATCAGTTCCTGGATGAAACGCGTGACGCGCAGCATGCCCGGATAGTTGACCTTCTCCCAGGTGTCGCTGGGTTTGTGATAGTCAGGATGCGTGCCGGTGAAGAAGTGTATGGCGGGGATGCCTTGCAGGTAGAAGCTGGTGTGGTCGCTGCTGCCGATGCCGCCGAGGGTGCTTTTGATGGTGAGCTCACCGGCCTTCAGACTGTCCACCGCGCTCCATGCGGGAGAGGTGCCCACACCGTTGATGCCGATGCTGCCCAGGCTGTCCAAGCGCCCCACCATGTCCAGGTTGAGCATGTAGTTGATGCCATCCAGCGGGTAGGTGGGGTTCTTTGTCCAGAAGTTGGAGCCGTAGAGGCCCTTCTCCTCGCCACTGAAGGCGATGAACAGATGATCGCTGGCGCGCGTGCTTTCCAGTTCCTTCATGTCGCGGGCCAGTTGCATCAGCACGGCGGTGCCGCTGGCGTTGTCGTCGGCGCCGTAGTGGATCGCCTTCTCCCCGCGGTGGCGGCTGCCCTCATCGCCCCAGCCCAGGTGGTCATAATGCGCGCCTGTCACCGTGGCGCGGCCGATATTGTTGTCCAGCAGGCCTACCACGTTGTACGCCGTGCGCTCCTCGCGCTGCACGTCGGCGTGGATCACGCAGGGGTTGTTGTCGATCAGCAGGCCGTGGTGTTCGTCCTTATTGAGGAAGACCACCGGCACGGCTACGGGCTGGGTGCGGCGGCGGCTTTCAGCGTCCGGTGTTTCCGCGTTGGCGTCCTCGTTGTAGAGCACCACGCCGAGCGCCCCGCGAGATACGGCCTGTTCGATGCGGCCCCGCAGGTCGTGATGCGCGATGTACTTGCTGTGGGGGTGGATGCCGTCCGGCGAACCGATGAGCATGGCGGCGATGCGGTCCTTCAGGTCCACGTCCTTGTAGTCGTCATGCCCCAGCTCCGGTGCGTGGATGCCGAATTCCACCTTCGTGATCTTGCCGCGTGCCGTGCCGCTGGCCGAGTAGAGCGGTGTGATGAAATCGGCGCCCACTTCCAGGTGGCTGCGGCCGATCTGCAGACGGCTGGCGGGACCCGCCACGGGCGGTGCCTGAAAGTTGAAGGCCTGCAGGTAGGAGCCCATGTTGCCCTTGGGTTTCAGGCCCAGGCGTTCGAACTCGGCGGCGATGTATTCGGCGGCAAGGCGTTCGCCGGGGGTCCCCGCTTCGCGGCCTTCGAGCTCCTCGCTGGCCAGGTAGCGCACATCGGCGGTCATGCGCGCGATGGCCGCCGGGTCGGGCATCAACTGCGCCGGTGCCAGCAGCGGCAGCAGTGGCAGCAAAGGAAGCAGCAAGATGGTGAGGCGATTTTTCATGGGACGGCGAAGTTACCCTCGGTGGATGGTGCCAGCATGCGCGGGGACCGGTCAACCCGCATTGGCACCCTCGCACTTTCATCATCTGGCCTCCGTTATCCATCCATCCCGCATCAGCGACCATAGACCATTGCTCCATGAAGCCCCTGCTCGTCACCTTCGCCGGCCTGCTGTCCTTATTCTACCTGCTCAACCCTGGCTTCGGCGTGTTCGAGTTCCTGCCGGACAACATTCCGTTGCTGGGCAACTTGGACGAGGCCACGGCCACCATGGTATTGCTGGGAGCGTTGCGCTATCATGGTTGGGACTTCACGCGCATGTTCACGCGATACCGGGCGGTGGATTTCGGGAAGGCGGGGTGAAGGGGGAAGATGGTAAGGGAGGCAACCTCCACCCTCACCATCTTTACCACCCCCACCTACCTCGCCATGCGCAGGACCCTGCCGATCGCGCTGCTGTTCACCCTCGGGTCCTGTACCAACGGAACACCCGAAGCCGCTTCCAACCGCTGGGCCGATGAACGCTTGTGGCCCGTGCTGGAGGCCCAGGAACACCGCGACACCGGGGCGTTGTGCGCGCTTCTGAAGCACGAAGCCGCCGAGGTGCGCGAGGCGGCGGCCCTGGCCTTCGCAAGTGTGCAGGACACCCTGGCCATCCCATGCCTGCTGGAGGTGCTGCGCGATGAGTTCGCGAACGTGCGCTCCACCGCCTTGTATGCGTTGGGCTTCGTGGCCGACAGTCTCACCATTGAGCGCATGGCGAAAGAGGCGATGACCGAAAGGGACAGCGCCGTGCAGCGCGCCTACCTCAGTGCTTCCTTCCTGGCCATGCAGCGCAGCGGGATGCTGAAGGACCCGGCGGCGATCATCTACTTTCTGCAAAGCAGCAGTGCGCAGGACCGGGTACGCGCGGCGGATGCGTTGCGGCGCTTGCCGGACAGCGCGCGCCTGGCCATGGAGGCGGACCACATCGCCTTGGTGGAGGCCGAACAGGAGGTGGAGGTGAAGGCGATGCTGGTACGCGGGATGGGGGTCATGCGCAGCGAGCAGGCGAAGGGTCTTGTCCTGCGCTGTATGGATGTGAAAATGCCGCAGCCCTTGCGGATCAACGCGATGCGGGCCTTCACATCCATGTGGCGGCCGCGTGAGGAGGCACCGCTTTTGGCGGCCCTGGTCGATGCCGATCCTGTGGTGCGCCATGCGGCCTTGGAAGAATTGGGCAGGTTGGATGGGCCGCTCGCTGCCGAACTGCTCATGAACACTGCGGTCGATCCGGAGGATGCCATGCTCTTCATTCCGTGGTATGGGTTGCTGAACCGTCACGGGCTGCGCTCGGAACATCCATACAAGGGTGCCATTCCCGATGCACGGAACGCGCCCTATGCCTACGCGGAATGGATCCGTGTGGTGGTGAACGACCGTACGCCGGATGAGCGGCCCGACCTATGGGTGATGTTGAAAGCGGACGAGCATGCCGCTGTTCGCCAGGCCGTGTTCCAAGCCCTGGTGCAGGAAGTGCGCGACTTCATGGCCACCGCCCGATTCGCTAGCGTGGAGGCGCAATATGCCCAGTTGGGCGAAGTGGTGCGCACGGCCATGACCACGGGCGATGCGGGCCTGATAAGTGCCGCTGCGGAGTTGCTGCTGGAATTCGATGCGGAAGCCATCCGCCAGATGCTCGATGCGGCCGCGGAGCAACAAGCGCGCGCCCCACTGCTGCCCATCCGCGATCTGGAGGCACGTCTGCTGCTCGATCAAGTAGCCGCCAAGCGCGATGGGCTTCCGCCGCCGAAGCATGCGGCACCAACCTTCAACCACCCCATCGACCCCGCCAAGCTGCGCGCCCTCCCCCAAGGCCAACGCTACCGGATCACCACATCAAAGGGCACCATCATCCTCGCCACCGATGTCAACGATTGCCCCGGCAGCAGCCTGGCTTTCGACTCGCTGGTCAGCGCTGGCTACTATGACGGCAAGGCCTTCCACCGCATGGTGCCCAACTTCGTGGTGCAGGGTGGCTGTCCGCGCGGTGATGGCTACGGCGGCATGCCCTGGACGCTGCGCACGGAGATCGGCCGCAAGCCATTCACCGCTGGTTCCGTTGGTCTTGCCTCAGCAGGAAGGGATACTGAAAGCTGCCAGTTCTTCATCACCCACAGCGCCACTCCGCACCTCGATGGCCGCTACACACGCTTCGCTGAGGTGGTGGAGGGCATGGATGTGGTGTGGCGGCTGCAGGTGGGAGATGTGATGGAGAAGGTGGAGCGGGTGGAGTGAATGAGGGCTACACCACGGAGGCACAGGGGCACGGAGGGAAAGGACCATTAAGGGGCATCAAGATCTCCGTTCACCACGCGAATGACGCCCTCTTTCATCAATGCCTCATTGAAGTTCAAGAGCAACCCCGGCTTGCATCCGGTGAGCTTCAAATACGTCAGCAGTTGGGCGCGATGTGCTTCATGGAGGCATTCGACGGCCTTCACTTCGATGATGACCCTTTGCTCCACGAGCAAGTCCAACTTCATGGATGGTCCCACTGGCTTGCCTTTATAGCGCACAGGTACAATGACCTGCCCCTGGATGTCCAGCCCACGGTCCTGGAGATCTTGTGCAAGGCAGTGTTCGTAAATGGACTCCAAGAGCCCAGACCCCAATTCCTTGTGCACCTCTATGGCCGCCGCCAATACATTGGAGGTGAGCATATTCAGTTCAGCCCTGGCCATACCTGATCCCAGTGTTCTCCGTGTCCCTGTGCCTCTGTGGTCTCCTTATTCGAATTTCTCCGGCCTCATTTGCGGGAACAACAGCACCTCCTGTATGGCAGGGTTGTCGGTCAGCAGCATCACCAAACGATCCATGCCAATGCCGATGCCGCTGGTCGGTGGCATGCCGTACTCCAACGCGCGTAGGAAATCCTGGTCGATGAACATGGCCTCGTCGTCGCCGCGCTCCATCAGCTTCAGTTGCTCCTCGAAACGTTCGCGTTGATCGATGGGGTCGTTCAGTTCGCTGTAGGCGTTGGCCACCTCGAAGCCGGCCACGAAGAGCTCGAAGCGCTCGGTGAGGCGCGGATCCTCGCGGTGCTTCTTGCACAGCGGGCTCATCTCCAGCGGGAAGTCGGTGACGAAGGTGGGCTGGATCAACTCCGGCTGCACCAGTTCACTGAACAGCTCGTCGATCAGCTTGCCCTTGCCCATGCTGGGCGCCACTTCAATGCCGTGCTTCAGGCACAAGGCCCGGATGTCTTCCTCCTCCATGTCCAGCACGTTGAGGCCGATCTTCTCCTCGATGCTGCCCACCATAGTGATACGCCGGAAAGGTTGTCCAAAATCGATCTCCTTGCCTTGAAAGGTCGCTTTGGTGTCTCCATTGGTCAGCTTGGCCACCCGCCGGAACACGCCTTCGATGAAGTCCATCATCCAGCGGTAGTCCTTGTAGGCCACGTACAGCTCCATCACGGTGAACTCCGGGTTGTGGGTGCGGTCCATGCCCTCGTTGCGGAAGTTGCGGCTGAACTCGAACACGCCATCGAAGCCGCCCACGATCAGGCGCTTCAGGTAGAGCTCGTTGGCGATGCGCAGGTAGAAGGGCACGTCCAGCGCGTTGTGGTGCGTAACGAAGGGCCGCGCCGCCGCACCACCGGGTATGGCCTGCAGCACGGGCGTGTCCACTTCCAAGTAGCCAGCCTCTTGGAAGGCGCCGCGCATGGAATCGAAGATCCGGGTGCGCTTCAGGAAGGTCTCCTTCACCTGCTGGTTCACCACCAGGTCCACGTAGCGCATGCGGTAGCGCTGCTCGGGGTCGGTGAAGGCATCGTGCACGTTGCCCTCATCGTCGGTCTTCACCACGGGCAGCGGGCGCAGGGCCTTGCTCAGCACAGTGAACTGCTCCACATGCACGGTGATCTCGCCGGTGCGGGTCTTGAACACGAAGCCCTCCACGCCGATGAAGTCCCCCAGGTGCAGCAGGTGCTTCCACACCTCGTCGTACAGGGTCTTGTCCTCGCCGGGGCAGATGCTGTCGCGGGCGATGTAGATCTGCTGGTCGCCGGCGTGGTCGCGCAGCACGGCGAAGCTGGCCTTGCCCATCAGGCGCACGCTCATCAGGCGGCCGGCGAGGGTCACCCGGGCGGGCTCACCCTCCTCCTTGAACAGGCCCTTCACCTCCTGCGCGGTGGCGGTCACCTTGAATTCAGCGGCGGGAAAGGGTTCGATACCGAGGTCGCGGAGCTTCTGGAGGGCTTCGCGGCGGACGATCTCCTGGTCGGAAAGGGCGTGGGACATAGGGGATGAAGAAAATGGCCCGCGAAGATACCGGCAACACCGCCAGGACAGGGCGCGTAGGAAGGCCCCTAATTTCGTCCCCGCATATCACAACGCCCGCATGTACAACCTCATCGACGCCTTCCCCAAACAACTCAAGGAAGCCCTGGAGATCGGCCGCAAGGCCACCTTGAAAGCCCCCGGCGGGCCATACAGCAACGTGGTGGTCACCGGCCTGGGCGGAAGCGGCATCGGCGGGCGCATCGCCGCACAGCTGGTGCACAAGGAGGCCAAGTGCCCCATCGAGGTGTACAACAACTACTACCTGCCGGGCTATGTGAACCACAAGAGCCTGGTGATCGCCTGCAGCTACAGCGGCAATACGGAAGAGACCATCGCCGCCATGGAACAGGCCATCGGCAAAGGCGCCCGGGTGTGCGTGGTGACCAGCGGTGGCACCATGCTGGAGATGGCCAAGGCGAAAGGGCTGGACCACATCGTGATCCCCGGCGGCAACCCGCCCCGCACCATGCTGGCCTACTCGCTGGTGCAACAGTTCTACCTGCTGCACCACTTCGGCATCATAGGCGATGGCTTCGAGGGCGCGATCAAGACCGCCGCGGGCATGCTGGCCGACGACAAGGAGGACATCAAGAAGGCCGCACAGGAACTCACCGAAAATCTCGTGGGCAAGCGGCTGGTGATCTACAGCGAGGCCAACACCGAGGCCGTGAGCATCCGTTTCCGCCAGCAGGTGAATGAGAACAGCAAGGAGCTCTGCTGGCACCACGCCATCCCCGAGATGAACCACAACGAACTGGTGGGCTGGGCCGGTGGCAGGGACGACATCGCCGTGCTGATCTTCCGCCACAAGACCGACCACGAACGCACGCAGATGCGCGTGGAGATCAACAAGGAGGTCTTCGCGCGGTACACGCCGCACATCCACGAGGTGTGGAGCAAGGGCGACACGGCCTTCGCGCGGCAGTTGTACCTGATCAACCTGGGCGACTGGGTGAGCCTCTATTGGGCACAGAAAAAGGGCGTGGACCCCAGCGAGATCGCGGTGATCAACATGCTGAAGGGGAAGTTGGCGGAGGTGAAGTGAGGGGGTGTTCACCGCAGAGTCGCGGAGACGCTGAGGGCGCAGGGAGATGACGCACAACGAACTCAGCTCCATTATCATCCAAGCAGCGATCGAGGTACATCGGGAGCTTGGGCCCGGACTGCTCGAAGGTGTTTATGAGCTCTGTCTCGTCCAGGTACTTCTCGACATGGGCCTGCGCGTGGAGCAGCAGGTCCCCGTGCCGGTCTCCTTTCGCGGAAAGGACCTCGGGGTCACGTTGCGTTTGGACATCATCGTGGAAGGCTTGGTGATCATCGAGGTCAAGGCCGTCGATGCGCTGCACGACAACCACATGGCACAACTGCTCACCTACCTGAAGCTCACCGGATGCAAGCCGGGGTTGCTCATCAACTTCAATGAGGCTCTGCTGAGGAGTGGCCTGCGACGTGTGGTCAACGGCTTGAGCGAATGATCCGCAGGTCTGTTGCGCTCCTCCGCGAACTTTGCGCCCCCGCGTCTCTGCGGTGAAAATGAGACAAGTCCACTTCCACGACCTCGGCCTCATCGACTACGCCACCGCGTGGGACCTGCAGACGCGCCTCTTCAAGGAGACCATCGACCGGAAGATCGCCAACCGCTCGCGGCCTGACAACGAACAACTGACCACTGACGACCATCTCCTCTTCTGCGAGCACCCGCACGTGTACACCCTGGGCAAGAGCGGCAAGCAGAGCCACCTGCTGCTGAACGAAGAGGGCCTGCGCGAACAGGGCGTTCAGTTCTTCCCGATCGATCGCGGCGGCGACATCACCTACCATGGGCCTGGGCAGATCGTGGGCTACCCCATCTTCGACCTGGACCACCACTTCACGGACATCCACCGCTTCCTGCGCACCTTGGAAGAAGCGGTGATCGGTACGCTGGAAGCCTACGGCATCAAGGCCGGACGCATCGAGGGCCTCACCGGCGTGTGGCTGGACTGGACCGACCCCTTCAAGGCCCGGAAGATCTGCGCCTTCGGCATCCGGGCCAGCCGCTGGGTCACCATGCACGGCTTCGCCTTCAACGTGAACACCGACCTGCGCTACTTCGAGCACATCGTACCCTGCGGCATCGCCGACAAGGGCGTTACGTGCATGGCGAAAGAGCTTGGTGGGTTGGTGGACATCGAAACGGTGAAGGAGCGGTTGAAGCTGGAGCTGGCGGATCTGTTCGATGTGGAGATGGTGTGACGCACGAATAGCTTCGCCACCGCATGCGCAGGATATTTCTCTGGCTCGCCGCCATCGTGCTGGCCTTCTTCGCGCTGGTCCACCTCACCGGCAACGCGCACCTGTTCCGCGGGTTGCGGTACACCTATCTGATCGGCCGTGACGCACCGGAGATCGACGACCGCAGCTTCTTCCCGTATGCGACGATCCCCGCGGATGCGCCACGGCCCTGGCCGAAGAGCGTACGGTATGGGGGGGTCGATCTGGACGCCGCACAGGAGGATCGCTTGAAAGCGTTGTACAGCGCGGCTTTCGTGGTGGTGCATCACGACAGCCTGCTCTTTGAGCGTTACTTCGACGGCTGGGCGGAGGACAGCACCATGAACGCCTTCAGCATCGCGAAAAGCTATGTGAGCATCCTGGTGGGCATGGCCATGGACGAAGGGGTGATCCAAAGCGTATTCCAGCCGGTGGGTGATTTTCTGCCGGAGTTCAAGGAGGGCTGCAGGGCGAAGATCAACCTGTGGCACCTGCTGACCATGAGCACTGGATTGGACTGGAACGAGAAGCCCAACCCTTTCGGTGAGAACGCCAAAGGCTACTACGGTCGCAACGTGCGCGAGCTGAGCATGTCGCTCCCCTGCACGGAAGCGCCCGGCAAGCGCTTCGAGTACATCAGCGGCAGCACGCAGATCATGGGCGAAGTGCTCGAAGCCGCCTATGGACGCGACCTGGACCGACTGGTTCGCGAGAAGATCTGGGCCCCGCTGCAGGCCGAGCACACCGCCTACTGGGGCAAGGACCGCCCGGATGGCGACCTCAAGCACTTCTGCTGCCTCTATGCCACGGCGCGCGACTTCGCCCGGCTGGGCCAGTTGTACCTCGACAGCGGCCGCTGGAACGGACGCCAGATCGTGCCGCTCGAATACTGGCAGGCTTCGATCACCCCGGCAGCGATCATGGACAAGGACGGCCCCAACCGACGCTATGGCTATTACTGGTGGTTGGCCGAACTGGACGGCGAACCCATCTGGTACGCACGCGGCTTCCACGGCCAGTATGTGGTGGTGGTACCGCATGAGCGATTGGTGCTGGTGCGCATGGGCATGAAGCGTGAGGAGGTACATGCCACGGGGCACCCCACGGACGTGTTCGAGTGGGTCGCCATCGCGCGGGTATTGGCATCGTCGAAAGCCTCTTGAATGCGCCCTTAGAGGCTGTTCGGGATCTCTGCTAATGTGCCCTTAGGCCAACCCCCTACGCACGGCCAGTGCCACGGCCTCGCCCACGCTCTTCACGCGCAGCTTCACGTACACATGGCCCACATGCTTGTTCACCGTAGGGAAAGCGATGCCCAGTTCGGCGGCGATGCGCTTGTAGGTCCAGCCTTTCACAAGCAAGCCCAGTATCTCGTGTTCGCGTTCGGTGAGTTGGAATTTCTCCGCTTCCTTTTCGCGATCGGGGCCGTGTACCATGCCCAGTACGCGACGCGCCACACCGGGGCTCATGGGTGCGCCACCCTCCATGGCCTCGGCGATGCCGTCGATCAACTTCAGTGGTGCGGTCTGTTTAAGGAAGTAGCCATCGGCACCGGCGCGGATGGCGGCGAAGATGCGGTCGTCGTCCTCGATCACCGTGAGCATGATGACGCGCAGGTCGGTGAACTTCTGGCGTAGCTCGGCGGTGGCTTGTATGCCGTTGATACCGGGCATGTCGATGTCCATCAACACCACATCGGGGAGGCAGGCCTCCACATCGGCCACGGCGTTGCGCGCATCGGCGAAGGCACCAGCACAGGTGGTGGCGTCCACATCGTCCAGCAGTGCGCACAGGGCATCACGCTGCTCGCGGTTGTCATCAAAAAGGGCCACGCGTATCATCCCTTCAAAGGAACACACCCGGAAGCGCCTTTGCCAATGACTACAATTACTACCCCCGCTGGGGCCTGAAACGCAAGGTGATGGTGGTGCCCTGGCCCGGCGCGCTAAGTACCTCCAATATGCCCCGGATGTCCGCAGCCCGTTGTTCCATGCTGCGCAGGCCATTGCCGCCCAACCCGCTGCCGCCGTTGGACCCCACCTCCAGTCCCACGCCATTGTCCGCCACCGAAAGCTCGATGAGATCCCCCTTGCGGGCCACCGAGATGTTCATGCGATCGCAGCGTGCGTATTTGGCGGCGTTGTTCACCGCCTCCTTGAACACCAGGTAGAGGTTCTTCCGCTCGTTCATGCCCAGCTTCATGCTGCGCAGTTCGTCGCTCATGGTGATGTGCAGGTCCCAGTCCTGTGCTTCGGCCAGCGGCCCTGCATATTGCTGCATGCGGTCCAGCACATCGCCCAGGTCGTCGTAGCGCGAGTTCACGCTCCACACGATGTCGTTCATGCTCTCCATGGCCTGTGCGCTGTTCTCCGCGATGCGGCGGAGCATGGCGCCCTCCTCCGGGCTGCGGTCCGCTGCCCTGCGGTTCACCACGGTGCTGAAGAGCGCCACACTGCTGAGGGTGCTGCCCACCTCGTCGTGGAGGTCCAGCGCGATGCGGTCGCGCATGCGCACCATGGCCCGCACGCGTGCCAGCCGATAGCGGAAAAGGCCGTAGACCGAAGCAAAAATGAGCACTGCCATCAACGCAAAAGCCCACCAGCGCAAATACCATGGACGAACCATCCGGACCAGCAGTGACAGTTCCTTCGGGTTCCAAACCCCATCGGCACCCTTGGCTCGCAGGCGGAGCACATGTTCTCCATAGGGCAGCGATGCGAAGCGGATCGTGGGTTCCCGCTGCAGATTCCAATCCTGATCGATGCCATCGACGCGCCAACCGTAGAGGATGTTCCCGGGTTCTTCGTAGCTCAGCAGTGCCATGCGCAGGGTGAAGAAGCGGTCGTTCGGCAGCAGGGTGATGGTACCATTGCCGATCACTTCGGAACTGCGGTCCTCCAGCTTGTCCCGTGCGCCGATGAACTGCTGCACGCTGGCGATGACGAAGGGCGCATGGCCACGGCCCGTACGTTCCAACAGACTGTCCGGATGAAAGACCGTGATCCCATCAAGGCCACCGAAATACAGCATGCCATCGGGACCCTGCAGGTGGGCAAGCCTGTTGAATTCGTGGTGTGCGATGCCGTCTTCCTCATTGAAGATCGCGACCTGTCCGGAGTTGGGGACATAGCGCGCAATGCCGTTGTCCGTGGGCAGCCAGAGGTTCCCGCGTGTGTCGGCGTAGGTGGCATAAATGCCGTTGCTGGGCAGGCCATCGCGCATGGTGATGGCACGCACCGACCCGCTAACACGATCCCATCGGAGCAGACCGTGGGAAGCGGTGGCCAGCCACATGATCCCGTCATCGTCGGTGAACACATGGTGGAACATATCGGCTGGAAGCGGGTTGGTGGTGCTGCCGATCCACCAGCGGGCCAGGGGTGCTCCTTCGGCATCGAGTTCAAACAGCCCCGTGGTGGTGCTCGCCCAGATTTTTCCTTGAGGATCCCTGCACAAATGGTTCACTGGTGAACTTTCGGGCATGCCGTGTACCGCAGGAGGGATGGGGGAGTAATGCCCGAGTGTTGTATCGCTCCAAGCCAGACCCAAGAGGGTGCCCAACAGCAGGCGGCCATCCTCCAGAGGCAGGATGTTCCACACCATGTTGTAAGGTGTGCTCACTGTGCCGCGCAGCCTGCCGTCCTTCCAGTGGTACAGTCCATTTCCCGAACTGCCGTACAGGCCGCCACGCCCATCGGAAGCCAACCCATAGCGCAGCGACCCACTGCCGTCCTCGAGACATACGGCATCGCCACTGCGGCTATCCAAGCGCCAGAGCCCGTTCTTCTCCGTATTCACGAACAAGCTGTCGCCGATCAGTGCCATTCCCCGGATGCTGTTCCTCTCGGAGATCCTGCCGGCATGGTTCTGAAGCCATCGTTGGAAGCGCGTTTCCCGGATGCGTAACTGCCAGAGGCCAAGTTGACCGCAGATCCAGATGTTGCCGCGCTGGTCCATCCAAGCCCGCATGGGGCCATCATGGTCCAGTGGCAATTGCGGGCCCAGTCCCTGTAGCAACGGTGCCGCCAACGGGTCGTCACCGGGCCGCATCTGTCGAACACTGTTACCCACCAGCCAGCGGTCGTTGCCAAGTGGCATCAACAATGGCTTCCACAACCGGTCGATGGCCTCATCAGGCAGACGCGTGGTCATGCGCCGTACCTGTCCCTGGGGGGGTATCCAGAACTCATGGATGCTCTTGTTCTCTTGCTCGGCCACGAAGTAGAAGCCGTGGTCCTTGGTGCGCATGTCGCAGCCCTGCACATCGCCAATGATGCCCGTGCGGAACGGTGATGACGGATCCCGCTCCACCCTGCCCGTGGGATCCACCTTCACCAGGTCCAGGTAGGGTCCACCGGGCAAGAAGCGCATGCACCAGACCGCCCCCTGCCGATCCATCATCAGCGGCCTGAGGATGCCATCCACCGCGACGGGCAGCTCGCGGAAACCGGACTTGTCGTAGAAGATCAAGCGCCCCGCTGCGCCCATCACCAAGGTGCTGTCATCAAGGACGATGGCCTTTCCGCAGATCTCATTGGCCTGGAGCTGGACATCGGCCCCGAAGTGCTGCGCGAAAGTGCGGACCGCGCCGGTGCGGGGGTGCAGAATGTCGATCGAGTTCACCGTGCCCATCTCCGAGAGCCCCTGGGAGATCAACCAGAAGTTGCCCTTGGCATCGGGCCAGATGGCCGCGATGGCATTGGTGGTAAGCCCTTCGGCGGTGGTCCAGCTGGTGAAGACGTTCCCATCGAAACGTTGCGCGCCTCCCGATGTGGCCATCCAGATGAACCCATCCCGGTCTTCCACCACCTGCCAAACATGACGATGAAGCAGGCCATCCGGAACACCGAACGCGCGCACCGACACCACCAGTTCGCGGTCTTTCACCATGCCTTGTGCACCGCACCAGTGCGTTGGGATGAGCAGGCTGGTCAGGAGCAGATGACGCATGGAAGAGCTTGTTCAGCAAAAGGCCCCACAAGCATACGATACCACGCTTTCAGCAGAGCCGGTATTAATTGTAGTACT
This sequence comes from Flavobacteriales bacterium, assembly GCA_026129465.1. NCBI lineage: Bacteria > Pseudomonadati > Bacteroidota > Flavobacteriia > Flavobacteriales > Flavobacteriales bacterium. The sequence goes on along the minus strand of JAHCIA010000001.1, from coordinate 2,452,765 downwards.
TGATGGGCGCCCGTGATGTGCGTTGGTTTGGACCGCGACAGGAAACATCCAACCACACCATACCATGAAATACACGATCCTCTACCTCGCAGTAGCCCTGTTCATCGGGCTGTCAATGTCCACCAACGTCCTGGCCCAGGATGTTCTTGAAGCCAAACGCCTGGACAACCCCCAATGGCACAGTGTCGTTCACATCAAATTCCAAGCTGGAAAAATGGCACGGATCCAGCAGATCTGGGACGATATGGACAAGATCAACGAAAAGGCGGGCACGCCGCAGCCTGTGCTGAGGCTGCGCATGAGCACCGGCGAATGGGATGTGATGATCGTTTGGAAGATGGAAGGCGGCATCGAGGACATGAACTGGGAGGTGCGCCCCGATAATGTAAAAGGGCGCCAGGCTGCAATTGCGCACTTCGGCACCGTGGAGAAGTTCAAGGAGGTCCGCGACGAGTACCGGAGCTATATGGTCGCGAGCAAACGCGAGATCGCACGGATCCGGTAGATCTTCCCGCATATCATCCGCATGAAGCAAGGGGCCTTGGAGGCCCCTTGTTTCGTGTGTGCCTGTCCTCACTTCGCCATGTACCGCCCCACGGGCCGCAGCAGCGTCACCTGCACCAACTGCTCTTCGAACTTCTTGAAGCCGCCCTCCACCTGCTTGCCGGGCCAGAAGACCTTGAATCGGCCCTGGGCCAGGTCGTAGCTCACCGAATAGAGTGTGCCGAAGCCGCGCAGGTACTGCTGGTGGTAGAGGGGCGGACGCAGGAAGCGCTTCAGCAGTTGTGCCCGGTCGATGTTCTCGTCCAGCAGACACTCCTCCAGATAGTCGCGGCGGTACACGGTCTGTGTGAAGGCGGCGTACTCGTCCCACTCCACCTGGTCCTGGTGGTTGGTGCATACGGGGCGCTCCACTACGCGTGCGGGTCGGTCAGGATTCACATACACCACGGCGTAGCGGCCGCTCTTGTCCAGCAGCAGCACGTTGTAGCTCATGTGCACGGGGATGCGTGTGATCGCCGCCACCGCTTCGGCCACGGTGCCGCAGGTCTCCAACACATAGCGCACCACCAGCGGGATGCCGAAGCCCTCGCCGCTCACCTTGCGGCCCCCGAAGGCCAGCGCGGCGCCCAATCCGTCGGCGTTCATGCCATCGAGGATGCCCCAGGCGCTGTCCTGGATGCCGATCACGGGCCTCAGCCATTCGGTGTGGCGCATGCGGCCGTCGAAGAAGCGCGGGTCGTAGTCGTAGTTGCGCACCAGCGTGGGGTTGCCGCGCACCCAGGCGGCCTGCGAGCAACCGGCCATGTATGGCGGCGGGTTCCACATGCTCAGGAAACGTGCTTCCAGATCGCCGCCGCCGGCCAGTTCGCAGAGGCGCTCATAGGTGGGAAGCAGTTCGGGCATGTGCTCCTGCAGCATGCTGAGGCTGGTGGTGTAGCCCGCGCGTGCCTCGATGCCCTCGCCCAGGAACCAGTGCTTGTACAAGGGCCACACCCGGTGCCAGAAGCGCTGCCAGCGTTCGCTGGGCTTTGGTTCGTGGATGAGCTTTAGTTGGACGAACATGCTAAGCCCTAAGGTCGTGTTGGGGGGAGGAAGAGAGGTGAGTGGCGAGTGGTGAGTGGCGAGTGCATGCCCTGCACGGAACGTGTTCGCCCAGGGCATTCACTCGCCACTCGGCGGGTTGGCCCTGTGGGCCGCCACTCACCACTCGCCACTCTTCCATCACATCATCTTGAAGCCCCCGATCTCCAACACCCCCTGATCGCCATTCGCGCCCATGCCGCCGGGCACCACGCTCTTGTACTGCCCTTTGATCGCGGCGATCCACTTCTTCGCGCGCTCGGTCAGCTTGAAGTCGTCGGTCATCATCCGGCCGCGCATCACCAGAATGCCCATGTCGGCGCCCTCGTAAAGCCAGTCGCCGGTGCGTGTGATGCGCATGAAGAAGGCCTCGTTCTCCCCCTCCACGGCGCGGCGATGGCTGTCCATGCGGTTGAAGTTGATACGGCCGTCCCTGCCCATGCGCCAGATGCCGCTGCGGGGCGCTTCGGTCACGCGCTCAACGCGGTCGTCGGTGAACTTGATCACCAGCTGCCCCCATCCGTCGATGTTCTCCGCACGGCCCCAACGGCTGTTCAGCGCCTTCACGTTCAGCGCGTAGGGCTGGTCCATCCATTCCAGGATGTGGAAGAGATGCAGCGGTGCATCGGCCAGGGCGAACACCGCGTGGTTGGTGATGCTGCTGGCGCCGGTGATGCGGGGGTTGAGCTCGCCGAGGTAGATCTCGCCGTTGTCCTGGTCGATCAGGAAGTCCAGCTCGAAGTAGCCCTTGTAACCCTCCTTGCGCAGCTGGTCGCCGAAGCGCTGGGTGTACATGCGCGCCTTGCGGCGGATGCTTGGTGTGAAGGCATCGGCGTAGATCTCGTTGCCGCACCAGCCACCCTTGTAGGGGGTCAGCTCCTTGAAGCCCACCAGCTCGGTCATCAGCGGCGCCACGATGGTGCCGTGCTGCGTGACGCAGGCCTCCATGGCCGCGCCCCGGCAGTTGATCCGCTTCATGATCTTGCACTCCTTCTCCGCCTCGATCTCCTTGCTGTACTTGTCATAGTCCGTCTCACTGTTGATGAAGAAGGTGGTGTGGCCGCTGTCGCCAAAGGGCGTCTGCACCACCAGGTCGGTGCCCAGCCTGCCTTTCTGCGCCAAGCTCAGCAGGTGCTCATAGTTCTTCACATGGTGCAGCACGTAGGGCACACAGGCCACACCGGCTTTCTCGGCGATGCGGTTGGTGTTCACCTTGTTGTCCATGAAGGTGCGCAGCTTGGCCGGAGGGAAGATCACCTCCAGCCCCAGCTTGCGCGCCAGCTTCTCGGTCTTCTCATCGAACATCAGGAACATGGCCTTGCCCGCGCGTCCCTTCTGCATCCTGCTCTCGATGAAGTCGTGCACCTCCTTGTGCTCCAGCAGGTAGTTGTTGATGTCCTCGATGCTCTGGAACTCCTCGTGGGGAAGCTCCTCCTGCGGGGTGAAGCTGTTGGGGTGAAGCCCGTCGAAACAGTCGATGTAGGTGATGAAGCGGAAGCCCTTGATCCACTCGTCGGCGCCCAGTACGTTGAAGCTGGTGGCGCTGATGAAGTAGATGGGCACCTCGTTGCGGTAGAAGAAGCGGCGGATATCGCTGACGCCACGGAGCATCTTGGGGGTGGTCCGCGGCTTCCGGGTGGAGGCCTTCTTCCGTGCGGCCGGATCCTTGCCGGGCGCCTTCTTCCTGGCGGCGGGCTTCCTGGCGCTCTTCGTTCTCCGCTTGTTCGTCGGAGCCTTCGCTGAGGCTTTGGGGGCTGGTTTCCCGCGGCGGCGGGAGGAGGACTTCTTCTTGGCCATGGGAATGCTTGGTACTACAGGGCCAAGGTAGCAGGCGATGGCGTAAGGATACCTGGCCCCTACACCTTCCCCCTTCGCGCCGCACCTCCTCCATTGCCCATCGCTGTCGCCCGTGCGCCGCCGAGTGCCGTCCCCGTCATCTTGCGCTTCAGCGCCGCATCGGCGAAGACGCGCAGGCCCAGCTCGGCGCGGTAGCCGTGGATCTCCTTCACGTCCAGGGCGATGAGGAAGTCCAGGATCCCCTCGCTGATGATCTGGCCGGGCACCAGCACGGGGAAGCCGGGGGGGTAGGGGATGACGAAGTTGGCCGAGACGAGTTGGCGCCCGCCGCGCAATACGGCAGGACAGTCGTGCAGCTTCACATATTCGCAGTGCTCCTCTTTGTAGGCCAGGAAGAAGGCCTCGCGCAGGTTGCCGCCGGGCACGTTGGGCACGGCGCGGAAACTGTCGTGGAAGCGACTGAAGTCGGGCAACGGCGGCACCTCCTGGGTAAGGCTGCGGATGCGTGCCAGATGCACCTTCTTCTCCGCGAAGCTCATGGCCTGCACGCGCTCCTCCAGTTCGTCGGCGATGCTGAGCAGCACGCGGATCAGGTAGGCCACGCTGCCGCGCGTGGTGCCGATGTTGGTCATGAACAGCACCGAGTTGCGCGAGGTCTTGTTGATCTGGATCCCGTGCTTGTCCATCAGGTACCGGTTCTTGAACGTGTCGCCGTCCACGCCGGTCTTGCCCACATAGAGGTTGATCTTGGTGGGGTCCACCACGAACTCGTCCTTCGCCCAGGCCTCCTCGATCCGGTTCCAGCCCTTGCCGGCGGTGTAGTATTCCTTCAAGCCGCTGGGGCGGTATTGCTCCGGAATGAGGTCCTCGATGGTGACGATGTCGAAGTACTTCCGCAGCTTGGGGTGGTCGTTGATCTTGCGGCGCAGCAGCATGCCCAGCTCGGCGGCCTTCTCCACCAGCTCGTAGCCCTCGAACTCCACCTGCCGCCTGCCGATGTCCAGGCTGGCGAGGATCTGGTAGTTGGGCGAGGTGCTGGTGTGCGTCATGTACGCCTCGTGGAAGGCGTCCTCCACCAGGCGCTTGTAGTCCTCGTCCCAGATGTGGATCATGCTGCCCTGCCGAAGCGAGGTGAGCGTCTTGTGCGTGCTCTGCGTGGCGTAGGTGCGGATGCGCACCTTGTCCGGATCGGGCATGCGAGGTGTTCCACCCGGCTTGAGGGTGGCGATGTGCGCGGCGTACTCCTCGCGGTACTCCGGGCTGTGGTAGCGGCGGTGCAGGCGCGCGGCGCTGTACATGGCGGTGCGCTGCTTGAAGAGGTAGCTGAAGCCCGCGAAGGCGTACCAGGCCTCGTCCCACAGGAAGACCATGTCCGGCTTGATGGCCAGCACCTCCTCCATCACGCGCTGCACGTTGTACACCACACCATCGAAGGTGCTGTTGGTGAGCAGCAGCATCTTCACCTTGTCCAGGCGGCCGGCGCGTTTCAGCTCCAACAGCTTCTCTCGGATGTGCTCCAGCGGTACGGCGCCGTACATGCTGAAATCCGGCAGGGGATAGCTGTCCAGGTACACGGGGTAGGCGCCGCAGAGGGCCATGCCGTAGTGGTGGCTCTTGTGGCAATCGCGGTCGATGAGCACCAGGTCGCCGGGTTCGATCAGCGCCTGCAGCACCACCTTGTTGCTGGTGCTGGTGCCGTTGGTGGCGAAGAAGGTCTGCCGCGCCCCGAAGGCACGTGCGGCCAGTTCCTGCGCCTTCTTCAATGGACCCGTGGGCTGCAGCAGCGAGTCGAGGCCGCCGGTGGTGCTGCTGGTCTCGGCAAGGAAGAGGTTGCGGCCGTAGAACTCGCCGAAGTCCTGGATCCAGCGGCTCTTGAACACGCTGTTGCCGCGGCTCACCGGCATGGCGTGGAACACGCCCATGGGCCGGCGGCTGTATTCGGTGAGCGCGGTGAAGAAGGGCGTGTCGTACTTCTCCTGGATACCGCGCAGGATGTGCAGGTGCAGTTCCTTGAGGTCCTCCTGCCGGTAGAAGATCCGGCGGAAGGTCTGCACGGTCTTGTCCTTCAGGTCGATCACCGGGGTGTCCGTGACGTAGTAGCGGTCCACCTCGGGTCGGAACCAGCGCATGATGCGGCCCAGCATGGGGCCCATGTCGGCCTTGGGCACACCGCTGAGGTCCATGTCCTGGATGGCGCGGGTGTATTCGCTGAGCAGACCCTTGATGTTCGGCGACGGGAAGGGGATGCCATAGCGCGCCACACAGGCCTGGATGTTGGGGTTGAAGAGCAGGGCGATCAAGGCGTCCTGCACCGTCGGCACCACGATCGCGTCGTACACGAAGGGATCGTGCGGGTCGCGGGCCTCGGCCAGGCGGCGTTTCAGGTCCTGCGTTTCGGCATCGTCCAGTTCGTCCACGAAGAGCACCTCGAAGTATTTGGGCCGCGGACGGCCTTCCTCCTCGTCGCCGGCGTGATCGGCGTGCAGGCCGGGTTCGCTGCGGAAGGCGCCGCTGACCAGGGTGCGCACGCGCTGGGCCACGGATTGTTCCAGCGTGTTGTACTTCGCTTCGGTCAAAAGCCCGCGCAACTCGCGCACGGCCTCGCAGCCGGGGTAGGCCCAGTAGCGCTCGATGACCTCCAGGTCCTGGAGGAGCAGCTCCACTTGCTGTTCGGCTTCCTTGCGTGCCGGTTTCGCCGAGGCGTTGGCGAGCTGCTCGGTGGCCAGCTTCAGGCGGTCCCACGTGTAGGTGCGCAGGCGCGAGGCGTTGAAATGGGCTTGGGCGTGGTCGGCCATGCGGATGCGCAGAGGCGGAAAGGTAGGAAGCGCCGTATCGCGGCCGCCAGCACAGCAGGCCGGCCTACCGCTTCTTGCCGGCCACTTTCTTCGGTGCCGCTTTCCTCTTCACCGTGGCTTTCTTCGTCCTGGGCGCGCCGGCCTTCGCACCAGCCTTGCTGGCCACGGGCCTGGTGGCCGCGTTCGGTTTCTCATGCAGCGCCAGCCGGTTGCCTTCGCTGTCCACGATCAGGGCGAAGGACCCGGCATTCTCGCTGATAAGCGTGCGGCCCATCACCACGCGGCCTCCGGCCTCTTCCGCCCGGGAAAGCATCCCGTCCAGGTCTTCACCTGCGTTCAAATAGATCAGCGCGCCGCAGTCGCTGGGTATGCAACCCGGACCCTGCACCACCGCACCGCCCGATGAGCCGTTCGGAGGGAAGTAGGCCATGGCATATTCGCCCGCATGGTGCGTGTCCATGTTGATGCCGAAGACATGGTCGAAGAAGATCTTGGCGCGCCCGAGGTCGTAGGCGGGTATCTCGAACCAGCTGACGTATTCCTTCGGTGCGGCGGCCTTGCGCGATGCGGGTTTGGCGGTGGATCCCATGGTAGGTCTTGCTAGTCGGTGATATCGGTGGTGGTGGTTGCCGGTGGGTGTCCCGGCTGGTGGGGCCTGATGCTCGGTACGAAGGTGGGCTTGCCCGGCGTGCCGGTCTCCTCCTGGATCTGCAGATCGCCCAACTCCTTCACGCGCTTGGGCTTGATCAGCGGACCGAGGCTGTCGAGGTAAGGCAGTTGCGCGCCTTTCTGGTAGATCTCGAAGTCGCTGATGTTGTCGCGGAAGCTCTTCAACGGCTGGCCCAGGCGCAGCACGCCCAGTTCGCGGCTGCGGCGCACCTTCTCCATGTTGATCTCGATGGGGATGATCTCCTCGTTGTTGTCGGCCTGGTACAACACACGCCCCTCCGGACCGCACACGATGCTGCGTCCGCTTCCACCGGCGTCCAGGCCGTTGATGTCGAAGAAGTAGCACTGGTTGATCGCCGCACTGGCGCGTGCGATGCTCAGCTCGATCTCGCGGTCGATGGTGCCGGTGAGCGTGGGGTGCAGGATCACCTCGGCGCCCATCACGGCCAGGGTGCGTGTGGTCTCGGGGAACCACATGTCGTAGCAGATGCTCACCCCGAAGCGCCCCACGTCCGGGATGTCGAACACGCAGAATCCACTGCCCGGCGTCACGCCCACTTCATAAGGGTAGAAGGGGAACATCTTGCGGTAGCGCGCCACCACGTTGCCTTCGGGGTCGATCACGCTGGCGGTGTTGTAGATCCGGCCCTCGGCGTCCTTCTCGAACACGCTGCCCGGCAACAGCCAGATCTTGTGCTTGCGCGCCATGGCCTGCATCTGCTCCTCGAAGTCCTCGATCCGTGTGAGCGCGTGATGCGTGAGCGGCCCGTAAGGTGCCAGCTCGCTGAACAACACCATGTCCACCCAGGGGTAGATGTTCATCACGATGTCCAGCTTCAGCTTCATGGCCTCCACGTTGCTGTAGGAGGCGCTCACGCGCATCTGGATGCCGGCTATTGAGAAGGGCTTCATGCTCGTTCAGTTGTCAGGCCTCGGTTGTCCGTTGTCAGTGGTGCCAGCGTGACGCGATCGCGACGGAGGCCTGGCAACCGACAACTAACGACCGGTTACTACCCCGCGATCCTGTCCAATTCCTCCTCCATGATGTCCAGCCCCTTGTTGAGCAGCTCATCGCCGATCACCAGCGGACTGAGCACACGGATCACGTTCTTGTCGGTGCCGGCCGTGATCACGATAAGGTCGCGTTTGGCACAGGCGTTCATCAGCGCGGTGCAGGTCTCGGCGTCGGGCTGCAGGGGGTCATGGTCCTTCACGAACTCCATGGCGATCATGGCGCCCAGGCCGCGCACCTCGCCGATGCAGGCGTGTTTGGCCTTCATCTTCTCGAAACGCTTGCGGATCACGTCGCCCACGTGCCTACCCTTGGCATTGATGTCGATCTCCTCCATGTACTGGATCGTGGCCAGCGCCGCTGCACAGCTCACCGGGTTGCCGATGTAGGTGCCGCCTATGCTGCTGGGGCCGGCCTTGTCCATGATCTCCGCCTTGCCCATCACACAGCCAATGGGCATGCCGCTGCCCAAGCTCTTCGCCCAAGTGCTCAGGTCGGGCACCACGCCGAAATGCTCAAAGGCGCTCCACGCACCAGTGCGGCCGAAGCCCGCCTGCACCTCGTCGAAGATCAGCAGGATGCCGTGCTGATCGCACCACTTCCGCATACCCTCCACATAACCCTTGGGCGCCACGTTGAAACCGCCTTCGCCCTGCACCAGTTCGATGATCACGCAGGCCAGCTGCTTGGGGTCCACCGTGTTGTGGGAGAGTTCCTCCAAGCGATGCAGCTCGGCCTTGACGAATTCCGCCTCGCTGCGTCCTGCGCCGTAGCGGTAGAAATTGGGGTACTGCGTACGGTAGACCTCCGGTGCGAAGGGGCCGCAATCCGGCTTGTAGCCCACCTTGCTGGTGAGCGTCATGGCCATCATGCTGCGGCCATGGAAGGCGTCGGTGAAGCAGAGCACCCCGGGGCGCTTGGTGGCTTGCCGGGCGATCTTGATGGCGTTCTCCACGGCTTCGGCACCGGTGTTCACCAGCATCGTCTTGGTGGGCCCGCCGTGGGGCAGCAGCGCGTTGAGCTTCTCGCAGAGGGCGATGTAGGGCTCGTAGCTGGCCACGTTGAAGCTGACGTGCAGGAATTTCTCCGCCTGCTCCTGGATGGCCTTTACCACGGGTGGCGGGCAGTGGCCGGCGTTCACCACGCCGATGCCCCCGGCGAAGTCGATCAGTTCGCGGCCGTCCAGGTCGGTGATGACGGCGCCGCTGGCACTGGCTGCGGTGGCGTAGTTGAACATGCCCACGCCATTGGGTATGGCGGCCTTGCGGCGGGCGATGAGTTCCTGGCTGCGGGTGAGTTGCTCGGTCATGATGATGGGAACGCGGGGACGAAGTTCCGAACTATCGCGCAGGGCCGCATATTCCGGATCGCCGATGGCTGGCGGGGCATGGCCGGAGCCACAGCGTCGCGCGATCCATTCAGGGCGAGAGCATCATCTTCTTCACCCGCCTGCCAACACTGTGTGTGATGCTCAGATAGTAGAGCCCTGGAGCGACGCCGGGAACCGGCATGTGCAGGTCCGTGCCGTCCATGCCGGTCTCCTGGATCATCCGGCCGGTGGCATCCAGGATCGACACTCTCCCGCGAAGCGGTGTGGCGCAGGTGATCCGTATCCCGGCGGTAGGGTCGTACGCCACTTGTATATCAGGCCCTGCCGATAGGGGTTGTCCTCCATGTGTGGTAAAGTCCTTCGGCGCTATCGCGAACACCCAGTAGTCGATCCAGTTCATGGGAGTTCCTGGAACGTCGCCATCGCTTGAGGTGGATCGTGCTCCAATGACGGTGGCTCCGGTGGGTGATACATCCATCGCCCAGCCTTCATCGAAAAGGGAGCCACCAAAACTCTGCGACCACAGCATCTGACCTCCATCGTCCAGGTCCACGATCCACACATCCCTGGACCCATGGTTGCCCGACACGTCGTGATCGTTCGAGTTGGTCCAGCCTACGACCCTGATGGTCCCATCGGGGAGCACCGCTACATCCTCAGCGCCATCATTCCCTGTTCCGCCGAGCATTTTGGACCATAGAATGGCCCCTGTGCTGTTCGTTCGTACGACGAACATGTCCCAAGTGGATCCACTGGGATCGTGGTTCCCCGTGGCATGGTGGTCGGTGGAAGTGGATGCGCCTACGAACACATATCCATGATCCGCAGTGCGGGCGATCCCCCTTGCGGATTCATGCCCACTGCCACCCGCGCAAGTGGTCCATACCGGGACCCCGGCCGCGTTCAAACTGGCCGCCCAGAGCTCATAACCGCCCCACGGACAACCGGCATTTCCCAAACGCTCCCCCAGAATGGTGACGTGTCCATCCGGCGTGCGGGTCATGGTGCGGCCATATTCCTGGTCGTTGCCGAAACAGTGCTGCCAGATGATGGTGCCGTGCACATCCACACGGACCAGCAAGGCGTCCGTGGACGTACCAGTATGGCCGGAGACGTCGCCATTGTTGGAGTACGTGTAGCCCAGGATCAACGCACCACCATCCGGCAGCGCTTCCACATCCCAGAATTCGTCATCCGCGGAGCCGCCGATGCAGTTCTGCCAGACCAGCGTCCCGGCTTGATCGGTCTTGAAGATCCAGCCGTCCTTGCCACCGTGGCATCCGCTCACATCACCGCCATTCACCGTGGCCGTCCCCACGACGAAATAGCCGCCGTCGGCGGCTACAGCCACGCGCCTGGGGTAGTCCACCATGGGGCTGCCATAGCAGCCCTGCCACTCCAATGCTCCGGTACTGTCAAGCTTCACCAGCCAGATGTCCATGTGGTGCTCGGTAGGGTCGTGGTTGCCGGTCACATCGCCGTTGTTGGACAGCGTTCTGCCAACGGCAATGACTCCGCCATCCGGACACCACTTCACGTCATCCAGCCAGTCGCCATGCGTACCACCGTAGGTCGCGCTCCAAAGAACATCCACTTCCTGGGCGAACGCCGCGCAGGAAAGGACGGAGACGACGATCACATGCGGGAGTCTGATGACCACCTGTTCCAATAGGGAGTTGTCATCCACGAAGATGGTGCAAGGTGCGCGTCCGCCCTAATTTCGGCCGGTGAGAGCGGCTTCAACCCTGCTGGTATGGCTGTGCGCCGGGCTGGTTCCGGCCGCGGGGCAGTTGCTCATCAACGAGGTGCTGCCCGCCAACGGCGGCAGTTGGACCGATGGCCAGGGCCGCAGTCCCGACCTGCTGGAACTCTACAATGCCGGCGCCCGGCCGGTGGACCTGCGGGGCATGCGGCTGGCGCTGGGCGACCGGGTGCATGTCTTCGAGGCATCGCGGATCGTGCCGCCGAAGGACCACGCATTGCTCTTCGCTTCGGGTCAGGTGAAGCCGGGGCCGGATCACCTGGCCTTCCGCCTGCCACGCTCGGGCGGAACGCTGTTGCTGGTGGCCGCCGATGGCACTGCCATCCTGGATGTATTCACCTGGCCCGCATTGCCGGCCGATGTTTCCATGGGCCGCCAGCCCGATGGTGCGCGAGGATGGAGTCTCTTCGATCCCCCGACCCCGGGGTCGGCCAATGCCACCGATCATATGCGCAAGGGCTTGACGCCAGCGCCTGTGGCCTCCGTGGCAGGCGGTCAGCATCCGGCGCCGGTGGAAGTGGTCCTGCATGCTTGTCCGGGATGCGAAGCGCGCTACACGCTGGATGGCAGTGGTCCCGATGGTCCGCATGCGATGTTGTACACCGCGCCGATCACGATCGAGCGCAACGCGGTGTTGCGCACCAGGGCCTATGCGAATGACCGCCTGCCCGGAGAGGAGCTGCACGCCACCTACATCATCGGCAACGGTGGTCGTCCCTGCATCGCACTGAGCATGCCGCCGGAGGACCTGCACGGCGACTCGGGCATCTACGGACCGGGGACGTCGGCGAACCACACGCGGCAGGGCCGGGCGTGGGAGCGAGCGGCCATGCTGGAAATTCCCGGCAAGCCACCTGCTCCTGTTGGTGCACGGCTGCATGGCAGCGGCTCGCGCGGGCTGGCGAAGCGGTCGTTCAAGCTCTTCGCGCGCGATCGATATGGCGGCCCTGATGCGTTGCCCTTGCCCGGTGGCATCAAGCTGCGCGAAGGCATCCTGCGCGCGGACGCCAGCCCGCACGCTTTTTTGCGGAACCGCCTGATGGAGACGATGGTGACGCGCTACGGATTGGACGTGGACGTGCAATGCTCCGAACCTTTGCCGCTCTACCTCAACGGCCGCTACTGGGGCCTGTACCGCTGGATGCCCGCCAAGGATCCCGCATGGTCCCGGCAGGTGCTTGGCGCCGAAGCGGTGGAGGTGGTGGCCGGCCCCGCCGCACGCAAGGTGGCCGGCAGCGCCAAGCATTTCCGCCGCGCGCAGCAGGCCATCGTTTCACGCGCACCGATCGACACCTTGGAGGCGTTGATCGATCTGGCCAGCTTGATCGATCTGGCCTGTATCGACCTGTGGACCGGACGGGGAGACCACGACCTCAACGTGCGTGCGCATCGACCGGCAGTGAGCGGAGGCCGATGGCGCTGGGTGCTCTTCGACATGGACCTTTGGGCCGCACCGGAAGAGAACAGCGTGGCGCGCATGGCCGGTGCTCATCTGCCGGAAACACCTTATGTGCCCTGGCTTTTGACGCATCCGCAAGTGGCGCCGAAGCTCCTCGCGCGCCTTGTTGCGCTGCAAGCCACGGCCTTCCATCCGGACCATGCCATCCCGATGGTGGACAGCATCCACAGCGCGCACGCCAACGAACTCTGGACCGACCACCGCCGCTGGGACCTGGAGTTGGAGCACCCGTCGCCCGATGCTTCACGCACGGCCATGCGCGGCTTCATCGATCAGCGTCCTGCGCACTTGATGCGACACCTCGCCAACCACACCGGCCACAAGCAGCGCGGCATGGAGGTGGAAGCGCCGCCCGTCGCCATGGGCGAGTTGCGCATCGAAGGACTCGCCCTGTCGCCCGGGGCCCGGCAGTTGCACTGCCTAACCGGTGTGCCGCTGCGTTTTGAAGCGATACCCGCCGCAGGCCACGAATTCGCCGGATGGAAGGGTGTGGATGACACGTCACCCAGCATCACCCTCGATCCCGCGAAGACGAGGAGACTGCGCCCGCTGTTCCGGCCTATTGGCCAGGTGTGGCACGTGGTGCGTTGATGTCCGATCAGGCGGCCACGGCCTGCAGCAGCGACTCGAAGAGCGAGCGGCCGTCGGTGTTGCCCAGGCGTTCATCGGCTGCGCGCTCCGGGTGGGGCATCATGCCGAACACGTTGCGTGCGGCGTTGCAGATGCCCGCGATGTTCTCCTTGCTGCCGTTCGGGTTGGCCGTCTCGGTGATGCGCCCCTCGGCGTCGCAATACCGGAAGATCACCTGGTCGCCCTCATGCAAAGACCTCAGCGTGGCACCGTCGGCATGGTAGCGCCCTTCGCCATGCGCGATGGGGATCTTCAGGGCACGGTCGGGGACGGCGGCGGTGAGCACTGTTTTGCGGGTGGCCGGGCGGATGAACACGTTCTTCGCGATGAAGCGCTGCCCTTCATTGTGCAGTAGCGCGCCTGGCAGCAGGCCCGCTTCGCACAGCACTTGGAATCCGTTGCAGACGCCCAGCACCAAACCGCCTTTCGCGGCATGCGAGGCCACCTCCGTCATGATCGGCGAGAAGCGCGCGATGGCCCCGCTGCGCAGATAATCGCCGTAGGAGAAACCACCGGGCAACACCACCAGGTCCACCTTTTTCAGGTCGTGCTCCTTGTGCCAGAGGCGCTCCACCTCACGGCCCGTCACGCTGGACAACACCTGGATCATGTCCTCGTCGCAATTCGATCCCGGGAAGATGACGACGCCTGTGCGCATGGTATACCGCCGGTTTTCGATCGGCGCGGCGAAGGTACATGCCCGTGCCCGCTTAGGCGCCCCACTGCGCCCACAGCGCCAGAATGAGCAGCGCCAGACAAGTGGTCTCTTGGAGCCAGGCGCGCCGCTCACCGAGGAAGGGATGCGCGAGGAAGACGGCCATGGGCGCGGCGAAGAGCACCGGCGGGAAGGCGCCGTTCAACAGGCGCAGCGCGAGGACGACCACGCCCAGGGCCGCCACCAACCCCATGAACGAAGCCCGCAGGTTCTTCAACCGGACCACGGCGCGTTGGTAGCTGGAGCTGTAGTTGATGATCGACACCAGCGCAAGCCCGCCGGCCACGAGGTAGGCCAGCACACGTTGTCCCGCGGGCGCGGGCACCACGGGCCGTCCCCATTCCGGTATGGTGGTCAGTGGCCGCCACGGCCCCATGCCACTGACATGGAGCCAGGCCCAGGCGAAAAAGAAGACGACTCCAACACCGATGACGGGCAGCAGGTACTCGCGCCATTGGAAAGGCCGGATAACCGCCACGGAGGACCATACCACCACCAGCAGAAAGGCATAGGGCAGGTAGAAGAGCGATGCGGCCCCGAGCAGCAGTCCCGCATCGAAGACCTGCCGCAAGGCATGGCCTGCCTTGCCCACGGCCCACGTGCGGCGCATGGCCCACAGCACCAGGGGCATGCCCGCCAGCGCGGGGTCCAGTACCAGGCCCTGACCGAAGGTGGCCAGGAACAAGGGGAAGAGCATCGCCGGCAGGTGGTTGCGCCGGTCCAGTTGTTCGGTGTCGTTGGCGAGCCGGGCCAGCTGCACGGTGATGGCCATGATGAGCAGCACGCCGACGATGCCGGGCAACCAGGGCGTCAGCCCCGCCACCGACTGCAGCAACGCATAAAGAGGCATGGCTTCACCATAGGGGTGATAGGTCCGGAAGGGCATGCCACCAAAGAGCAGCAGACACAGGGGGGGCGCCAACAGAAGCACCGCGGGACGGTTGCTGCGGAAGGTCGTGGCGATCATGGATGCGGGGTGCCGGGCTCCGGGCCAGCGCTATATTTGGCCCACGCAAGCCCCACACCGATGCAGGATATCGCGTTCGCCGTCGCCAAGTTCCTCGAGGCCACCTTCACCGTCCTGCCCGCCTTGGGCTGGTTGCCCAACATCCTCTTCACCATCATCGGTGTTCTGGGCATGGTGTACTGGCTGGGCCTGCAGGGCAAGTACAACCGCAAGGCCAAGGAGCAGGGCACCATCGCCTGAAGCCTTCCTACACCCCGGCTTTGGCACTGGGCTGCGCAGAACCCTGCTTGTTGCGCACCAGGTCGCTGCCGATATCGGGCCGCATCGTTTTCCCCTCATAGCTGATCAAGGCCGCGTTCGCGTAGGCGTTCAGCATGGCCTGTTCCAGATCCTTGCCCAGGGCCGTCACCGTCATCACGCGGCCGCCGTTCGTCACCAGCCGTTCGTTCTTTTCGGCTGTGCCACCTTGGAACACGTAGGCGTTGCGTACGAGTTCCAGTCCGGTGATGGGGCGGCCGTTCTCCGTTCTGCCGGGATAGCCCTCTGAGGCCAGCACCACGCTCACCGCCGTGCGGTCGTCCACATCCACGTGGCTTTCGCTCAGGGTGCCGGTGGCGATACCCTCGAACACGTCCAGCAGGTCGCTGCGCAGGCGGGCCAGCACGGCCTGGGCCTCGGGATCGCCCATGCGCACGTTGTATTCGATCACGTAGGGGTCGCCGCCCACGTTCATCAACCCCATGAACAGGAAGCCGCTGTAAGGGATGCCGTCCATGCGCAGGCCGCGGATGGTGGGCGCCGCGACGCGATCGTGCACCTTCTGCATGAAGTCCTTGTCGGCGAAGGGCACCGGCGATACAGCGCCCATGCCGCCGGTGTTGGGGCCGGTATCGCCCACGCCGATGCGCTTGTAGTCCTTGGCGGCCGGGAGCATCTTGAAGGACTCCCCATCGGTGATGAGGAAGGCGCTGAGCTCGACGCCCTTGAGGAATTGCTCGATCACCACACGCTCACCGGCGCTGCCGAAGCTCTTGCCCGAGAGCATGTCCTTAACGGTGGTGGTGGCAGCGCGCAGGTCGTCGGTGATCACCACGCCCTTGCCGGCGGCCAGGCCATCGGCCTTGATCACATAGGGCGGCGACATGCTTGCGAGATGGTCGACGGCCTGCTGGTGCTGCCCCTTGAGAAAAGTGCGGTACGCGGCCGTGGGGATGTTGTGGCGGAACATGAACTCCTTGGCGAAATCCTTCGAACCCTCCAGCCTTGCCGCTTCGGCACGTGGGCCGACCACGGTGACGATACCCGCCAATTCGGGATCGTCGGCGATGCGGTCGTGCAGACCATCCACCAGGGGCGCCTCAGGACCCACCACCACGATCCGGATGCGCTTCTCCAGCAGGAAGGCACGCAACTTCTTCTGGTCCTTCAGGTCCAGGTCCACATTGCGCCCATGGCGCAGGGTGCCCGGGTTGCCGGGCGAGACCCACAATTCGTCCAGCAGGGAACTCTGGGCCATTTTCCAGGCCAGCGCGTGTTCCCTGCCGCCGCCACCGATGAGCAATACGTTCATGCCGCTGAGGATGCTTTCCCACAAAGGAACGGTGCGCGCCCCGGCGGGCGGCGGGCATTTTATCCACCAATGAACAACGCCGCGCCCCCTGCGGGACACGGCGTCGCTCGAAAGGAGTGGAGGGGATCAGTGCTTGTGTTCGGCGCGCTTCACGCTGCAACCGATGTTGCGCGTCGTAGCCGGGTCGATCGGCTGGCCGTTGTTCAGGTTGACCATGGCGTTCTTCAGCCAGGGCTCCTTCACCTGCGCGGGGTCCGCGTGGTTGTCGTCAATGGCGCCCTTGTACACCAGTTCCATGTTCTTGTTGAAGAGGAACACGTGCGGCGTGGTGCGCGCGCCGAAGGCATCGGCCACCACATGGCCCTTGTCCAGCAGGTAATGTCCGCCGAGGTTCTTCTCCGCGTAGCGCGTCTTCATGTCCTCGAAGCCGTCGCCCTCGCCGCGCTTCGTCTCGTTGCTGTTGATCTGCGCCACACCGATGCTGAAGCGCTTGGCGATGGCGGCCAGCTCGGGCATGCGGCCCTCCCAGCCCACGTTCTCGGCACCCCGGCCGATGACGAAGGGACAGGTGTTGCAGGTGAAGACCACCAGCAGGCCATTGCCGCCGGCGATCTCCTGCAGGGAGACCTCCTTGCCGGAGACGTCCATCATCTTCTGACCGGCGGCGGGCAGTTTGGCGCCCAGTTCCAAGGTGGGCAGGGGGTCGTGCGCGGCGGTGGCCAGCACGCCAAGCGCGGCTACGGAAAGCATCTTGATCATCATGTCGGTGTGTTGGAAGGTTGCGTTGAAGGAAGGGACCCGAAGGTAGCAACAATGACCGCGCCGGAGCCGCCCGCGTTGCCTGAAGGACTTCCGTTCCGACCTTGGAAGCCTGATGGCGGAACTCTGGATCCCCCTGGCCGCATTGGCCGCTTCGCTGCTCACGCTTTTCGCCGGTTTCGGGCTGGGCACCCTGTTACTGCCGGCTTTCGTGCTCTTCTTTCCGGTGGACCTGGCTGTGGCGTTGACGGCGGCGGTTCACCTGCTGAACAACCTGTTCAAGACCGGCCTGCTGTGGCGCTCGGCCGATCGCGGTGTGGTGCTGCGTTTCGGCCTGGCGGGCATCGCAGGAGCATGGCTGGGCGCAAGCTGTCTGGTGCGGTTGGAAGGGGTGCCTTATCTCTATCCTGGCTTACATGTGCCGGTAAGCGCCCCGCAATTGGTGATCGCGCTGCTGATGGCCGTGTTCGCACTGCTGGAGTTGTGGCCCGGGGCGAAACTTTGGGCGCTCTCGCCGCGCTGGCTGGTGCCGGGTGGTGCGCTCAGCGGCTTTTTCGGCGGCCTCAGCGGTCACCAGGGCGCGTTGCGCAGCATCTTCCTGTTGCGCACCGGAATGGGCAAGGAGGCCTTCATCGCTACGGGCACGGTCATCGCCGTATTGGTGGACCTTGTCCGGCTGCCGGTCTATGCCACCCATCTGCCGGCGGGTCAGTTGCAGGCCCAATGGCCGCTGCTCATCGCCTCTGTGCTGGCCGCATTTCTCGGGTCCTGGTGGGGCAGGCGCCTCATCCCCAGGGTGACCCTGCGCAGCGTGCAGGTGATCGTGGGCCTGCTGGTGCTGGGTTTCGCCCTGGCGTTGCTGCTGGGGGTGATGTGAAGTGCTTGTTATTTCACCAGCCCCGCCTTGATCGCGATACGCACCAGTCCCGCCACGTTGTGGGTGCCTAGCTTCTTCATCAGGTTGGTGCGGTGGGTGTCCACGGTGCGGGGGCTGATGAAGAGCCGCTCGCCGATCTCCTTGTTGGTGAGCCCCTCGGCCAGCGCGGCGAGCACTTCCACCTCGCGTTCGCTGAGGTCTTTCAACAGATCGTGCTGTTGATCGCTCTCGATCTTCTGGTGCAACAGACTTTCCATCAGCGCGCTGCTGAAGTGCTTGCGGCCGGCATGCACATCGCGGATGGCCAGCAGCAGTTCTTCGCGTCCGCAATTCTTCACCAGGTAGCCATCGGCACCCAACTCCATCACGCGCCGGACCAAGGCGGCCTCGTCGTGCATGCTGAGGATGATCACCTTCACCTGCGGGTGGTCGCGCTTGAGGCGTTCGGTGGCGGCGATGCCATCGAGCACCGGCATGTCGATGTCCATGAGCACCACATTGGCGCCGAGGTGGCCGCACTGGTAGATGGCATCGGCACCGTCCGATGCGGTGCCTACGCAGTTGATGTCCACGGCCGCCTCCAGCAGTCCCTTGAGACCGTCGAGTATGATGCGGTGGTCGTCAACCAGCAACACCCGGATGTCGTTCGTTCCTCCGCTCATGCCTCCTGTTCCACTTGCAACGGTACGCGCACGGTGGCTTCCGTGCCCTGCCCGGGCCGTCCTTCGATCTCGAAAGCTCCGCCCATGGCCCGTGCACGATCGCTGACATTCCTCATGCCGATGCCCTGGCCGTTGCTGCCGGTGAAGCCCCGGCCATCGTCCTGTACCATCAGCACCAGGTGGTCCTTGTTGCGCAGCAATTGTACATCCACCTGGTTGGCCTGGGCGTGCTTGATGATGTTGCCCACCAGTTCCTGGGCGATGCGGTAAAGACCGGTGGCGACCTCGGAACGGAGTTCGCCGTCCACGCCGAAGTGGTCGAAGGAGAAGTTGGTACCGGTGTCTTGGAAGGCGCGGCGCAGCATCTCCTCCAGCGCGGGTACCAGGCCGAGACGACCAAGCGCCTTGGGCATCATCTGGTGGGCCAGGTCGCGCACTTCGCGGCTGGTGTCGTCCACGATGTGGATCACATCGGCCAGGGGTGCCGTGCTATCGCCGGGCGGCATTTTTTCGCGCATGCTCTCCAGGCGGTGCTTCAATCCGCCGAGCTGCTGGCCCACGCCATCGTGCAATTCGGCCGCGAGCCTGCGGCGTTCGTTCTCGGTGGCCTCGAACACGGCCTTCAAGCCGGATTCGCGCTCGCGGATGATGGCCGCATCGCGTTCAGCACGCTGCCTGCGACGCTTCACCTGATAGAAAAGCAGGCCACTCACCACCACCACCACCAAGGTGGCCAGCGCCAGCCAGACCATCAATTGACGTCGCATGGCGGCAGCGCCCAATTCGGCGATGGCGCGGTCCTTCTCGGCCACTTCATAGCGCTGTTCCAGTTCCAGGATCACACGGCTGTTGCGCTCGTTGAGCAGGCTGTCCTTGATGGCGAAGGCGCGGCGGGTGGCGATCAGCGCCAGGTCAGGTTCGCCGCGCCGTTCATGGATCTCGGCCAGGCGCTCCTGGCAGTATTGCTCCATGTAGGGGATGCCCATTGCTTGCGCATGGCGCACTCCCTCGCGGAAATGGTGGATGGCCTCCGGTATGCGGCCCCAGGCCTGGTGCAGGTCACCGAAGAACACCTGTTGTTCTGCCAGGCCATGCACATCGTTGGTCAGCCGGCGGATCTCCTCGGCACGCCGCATCAAGGCCAGCGACTCCTCGAAGCGTTCCTTGTGTAAAAGGTAGAGCGCCACGCGGTTCAAACCGTAGGGCAGACCGGTGCTGTCATTCAACTCCTCTTTCAATGCCAGTCCTTTACGCGCGATGATCAGTGCGCTGTCCACGTCGCCGCGCATCTCGAAGAGCATGGAGAAGTTGTTGTAGCCGCGGGTGAGCTCGCTGCGCGCATCCAATTCCTCCAGTATGGCGATCCCCTCACGGTAGTAGTCGAAAGCCTTGTCCAGGTCGCGGCGCTTGGTGCCATGGCCCATGTCGCACAGCATCACGCCCAGTTTGCGGCGGTGGCCCAATTGGCGGAAAATGTCCGCGGCGGCCAAGCCATGGAAAGCGGCACTGTCGCTCTGGCCGGTCAAACCAATGACGGTTCCCATCAGGCGATGCAGGTCGCCTTGTGCCTCCCGGCGGCCGCTGGCTTTGGCTTGCTGGATGGCCGCGCGCAGACCGATCTCGGAGGCGCGCAGGTCGCGCACCAGGTCGTTGTAGGGTACGGCCAGCATGGAATCCACTGGGTCGGCGGGCTGCGCGAACGCGCACTGCGCGGCGAACAGCCACGTGGCAGCGCCGATGAAGGACCTGTAAAGGGATCGCATGAGGGCATCGCAAAGGTGCGATGTCCTGCGGCATGTGGAAAGCGGCGGGCCGCACCTCCGAAGTGTCCGGAAGTGCGGCCCGCCAGGCAGGGGGAACTTGTTCTATTGCAGGGTCACAGAGCGTGAGCGTGAGGCCTGCTTCACGAAGTAGATGGTCTTGCCACCGATATCCTCCGTGGTGCTGTTGTACGGGGCGATCTGCACCAGCGACGCGCCGGCGGCGAGCGTTTCAAGTTCGGCGACGGAGAAGGAGCAGGAAGCGGCGTTGCCCGGCAGGGTCTTCACCAAACTGCCCAGGGTGAACACCACCGAATCGGCGTTGAGCACCGAGGAGCTGGTGAGCGTGTAACCCTGCGAGCGCACGATGGTGGCGCTGCTGGTGATGGGGCCCGCGCCCGGGAATGGACCCGTGATGGTACGATCGAAGTCCGGGAAGCCGTTGCCGCCGGCCACCGTCCAGGTGACGTTGTTGGAGGCGGTGAGGTCGATGCCCGAGGGGTTGGCGGCACCGGGCATGAACACGTAGCTGTTGTTGCTCTGTGCGGTAAGGGTTTCGCTGTTGCAGGTCACGGCGCCCACGCTCACGAAGGTGCTCCAGTCGTCGTTGGAGAAGGCGCCGCTGGCCACGCCCATGGTGAATTCGATCGGGCCGAAGGGGCCGTCCTGCGAGGTGATCACGCGCGTGGCGGCCAGGAGTCCGTCGGCGCCGACGAAGTTGGGCGTGGTGCCGGGGGTCTGCGATCCACCGCCGCCACCGCCAGCCGGGGGTGCGGGTGCGGGTGGGTCGTCGTCCTTCTTGCAGCCTGACATGGCCAGGCCCAGGGTCAAGGCCACGAGGGCGATGTTGCGGAGGGGGATGTGGGTACGCATCATGGTTTTCATGTTTCGGCGAATTTGCCCCTTCCTACGTGCCTGCGGCCTGGGTGGATCGCCGTGATCCGCTACGGGGATCCCCGTAGATCACGGCCGGCCCCCTCAGAGCGGGATGTTGCCGTGCTTCTTCTTCGGCAGGTGGTCCACCTTGTCGCGCAGCATGTCGAGTGCGGCGATGATCTTCACGCGCGTCTCGCTGGGGCGGATCACCTCGTCCACGAAACCGCGCGCGGCGGCCTCATAGGGATTGGCGAAGCGCTGCTGGTATTCCAATTCCCTCTCCTTCCACTTGGCCTGGGGGTCCTCCGCCTTGGCGATCTCGCTCTTGAAAATGATCTCGGCCGCGCCCTTGGCGCCCATCACGGCGATCTCCGCGCTGGGCCAGGCGTAGTTCATGTCGGCGCCGATGTGTTTGGAATTCATCACGTCATAGGCGCCGCCGTAGGCCTTGCGGGTGATGACGGTGATGCGCGGCACGGTGGCTTCGCAAAAGGCGTGCAGCAGCTTGGCGCCGTGGTTGATGATGCCACGCCACTCCTGGTCGGTGCCGGGCAGGAAGCCGGGCACGTCCACGAAGACCAGCAGCGGGATGTTGAAGGCGTCGCAGAAGCGTACGAAACGGGCGGCCTTGATGGAGGCGTCGATGTCCAGCACCCCAGCGAGCACGGCGGGCTGGTTGGCCACGCAGCCCACGGTGCGGCCGGCCACCCGCGCGAAGCCGATGACCATGTTGCGGGCATAGTCGGCGTGCACCTCCATGCTGCTGTCGGGGTCGATCACCGCGTTGAGCACCTGCCGGATGTCATAGGGCTGGTTGGGGTTGTCGGGGATGATGGTGTCCAGTTCCGGGCGCCGCTCATCACCAGGCGTCCAGGGCCATGCGGGTGGGTCCTCCTCGCAGTTGGCGGGCAGGTAGCCAGCGAGCCGGCGCAGTTCGCGGATGGCCTCCAGTTCGTTCGGCGCGGTGAAATGTGCCACGCCGCTCTTGCTGGCGTGCGTGGAGGCGCCACCGAGGTCCTCGCTGCTCACCTCCTCGTGCGTCACGGTCTTCACCACGTTGGGGCCGGTGACGAACATGTAGCTGGTGCCCTCGGTCATGAGGACGAAGTCGGTGAGGGCCGGGCTATACACGGCGCCGCCCGCACAGGGCCCGAGGATGGCACTGATCTGTGGCACCACGCCACTCGCCCGCACGTTGCGGTAGAAGATGTCCGCGTAACCGGCCAGGCTCACCACGCCTTCCTGGATGCGGGCGCCACCACTGTCGTTGAGCCCGATCACCGGGGCGCCGTTCTGGAGCGCCAGGTCCATGATGCGGCAGATCTTCTGGGCGTGCGCTTCGGCGAGCGATCCGCCCAGGACGGTGAAATCCTGCGAAAAGACGTACACCAGCCGTCCGTCGATGCGGCCGTAACCGGTCACCACGCCATCGCCCAGGAAGGTCTGCTTGTCCAGCCCGAAGGCCGTGCTGCGGTGCGTCACCAGCTGGCCGATCTCCTCGAAGCTGCCTTCGTCCAGCAACAGACCGATGCGTTCGCGTGCGGTGAGCTTGCCTTTCTTGTGTTGCGCGGCGATGCGCTCGGGGCCGCCTCCTTCCAGCGCTTGGGCGGTGCGCGCTTCCAGGTCGTCGAAATGTTCCTTCATGGCCTTGCTGCGGTGCGGGGCCAAAGTAAGGCCGGGCGATGCGTCGGCGTGGACGGGGAGCCGGGCATTGGCTTACTTTCGAGGGCCATGCCGTGGCGCTTCGCCGACCTTCCCGTACGCACCAAGTTCCTGGTGACGCTGGGCATCCCCGTGATGGGCATGGTGCTGCTCATCGGCAAGCAGGTGGATTCGAGCACCAAGCGGAGCCAGGTGTACACCTACATCAGGGAGCAGTCCGTGCGCATCGGGCTGCTGAGTGATGTGACGCATGAACTGCAGAAGGAGAGCGCCCATGCCGTGGCCTACCTGGAACGGCTGCCCATACAGCGGACACGGCTCTTGGAGCAACAAGGCAGGACGGACGCCGCCGCGCACTCCCTGCAAGTGGCGGCCACCGATGGCCGTGTGGAGGGTGCCGAGGCGCTTTCTGGCCTGGGCGTACTTCGGATGCAGACACTGGAAAGGCGCATTGATGCCCTCTCCGCCTCACGCGGCTACCATGTGATGGCGCATGCCGTGCTGGATGAACTGGGGCGTGTGGGCCGCCTGGCGCTGGACCCCGAAACGAAGGACCGCCTTTACGCGCATCTGCGGCTGCTCCACGCCAAGGAGGCGCTCAGCGCCGTGCACGACCGGCTGAGCATGGCCCTGGCGCAGAATGCACTGCCCGTGGCCGACATGGCGGCGCTCGGTGAGCGCATCGCGCAGTACGAGACCAACATGCTCCTGTTCGAACGTGACGCGCCCCCCGAGGTGATGAGCTCCTACCGCAGCGTGTTCCAAGGTCCGGACATCAACCTCATGCGCTCGGTGATCGGCACGGTGAAGGAGCGGCGCGGCATCGGACAGGATGCCATGGCCCCGGAAGCTTGGTGGGACCTCTCGCTCACGGCCATCGACCGCCTCAAATCGGTGGAGGACACCTCGCTGGCGGCGATATTGGCGGCCACGGCGGCCAATGCGCACGACGCGCGCCGCCGCCTGCTCATCACGCTGGCCGCCCTCTTCGGCGTCATCGGCGCGGTGGCCGTGATGGGGATACTCATCATGCGCGGTGTGCGCAACACGGTGAACGAGGTGACCCACGCCACGCGATCCCTGGCCGTGGGCGACGTGAGCGCCGAGGTGCCCGTGGGCAGCCGCGATGAGGTGGGCCAGATGGCCTCCTCCTTCAACGAGATGATCCACAATATCCGCGCGTTGGCCAGCAGCGCGGACGCGATCGGCAAGGGCAACTACGACACCAATGTGCCGGTGCGCGGACCCCGGGATGTGCTGGGCAACGCCCTGGCGCGGATGAAGGAGAACCTCAAGGCCGCCCGCCTGCGCGACCAGGAACAGGCCCTGGCCCTGCAGGAGGAGAAACGCAAATTGGAGGATGCGCACGAGCGGATCCAACTCCTGATCAAGGAGATGCACCACCGGGTGAAGAACAACCTGCAGGTGATCGCCAGCCTGCTGCGCCTGCAGGCCGGCAACATCACCGATGAGCGCCTACAGACCGCCTTCGACCAGAGCCAGAGCCGCGTGACCTCCATGGCGCTGATCCACGAGAAATTGTACAAGGGCGATGAGCTCGCCACGGTGGATGTGGCCCTCTACATCAAGGAACTGTTCGCCGAGCTGGTGCGCCTCAATGATGTGGGCGACCGCATCGTGTACCACACCGACATCGATCCCGACCTCGCCTTCGAACTGAATACCATGGTGCCCTTGGGCCTGCTGTTCAACGAGCTCATCACCAACTCCTTCAAGCATGCCTTCCAGGGGCGCAGCGAGGGCCGCGTGCATCTGGGCCTGCACCGTGTGGAGGATGATGGCTTCGACCTGTTCTACAGTGACGATGGCGTGGGCCTGCCCCTCGAGAAGTTGCAGAACGGTTCCACCACCCTGGGCATGTCACTGATCGAAAGCCTGGTGGACCAACTCAACGGCCGCATGACCGTGGAGGGCGGACCGCAGGGCACGCGCTACCACATCCGGTTCAGGACCCAGTGAGGAAGCATGTGCGCATGCGGCCATGTGCTCAAATGCACATGAGGGCGTATGCTCCGGCTCCAGCCCGACCTGCTACCTGCGTCAAGCGTTGACCCTGCGCGCCAGCATGACCCACCTACTACCCTTTCTCCAGCTCCTCCGCCACCTCCTCGGTGAGGTCCATGTTGTGGTACACGGCGTTCACGTCGTCGTCGTCCTCCAACAGGTCCACCAGCTTCATCACGGCGCGGGCCGTGACGATGTCGGCCGGGGTGGTCACCAGGGGGAAGCGCTTCAGTTCGGCGCTCTTCACCTCCACGCCGAGTTCCTCCAATTTCTTGTGCATCTGCCCGAAGGACTGGTACGAAGCGTAGATGATGAAACCCTCCTCTTCGCGCAGCACATCGTCGGCGCCACCATCGATCAGTTCCATCTCGAACTCATCGGTATCGCGCTGGCCCACCGCTTCGTGGGTCACGGTGAATTCGGCCTTGCGCTCGAACATGTGGCTGAGTGATCCGCTGGTGCCCAGGGTACCGCCCACCTTGGTGAAGAAGCTGCGCACATTGCCCACCGTGCGGTTGGGGTTGTTGGTGGCGGCCTCCACGAAGATGGCCACCCCGCCGGGCGCGTAGCCCTCGTAGGTCATCTCCTGGTAGTCGGCCTCATCGCCACCGGCCGCCTTCTTGATCGCGCGGTCGATGTTGTCCTTGGGCATGTTCATGCCGCGCGCGTTGGCGATGGCCACCTTCAGGCGGCTGTTGGCTTCGGGGCTGGGGCCACCGGCCTTCACGGCCATGGCGATCTCCTTGCCGATGCGCGTGAAGAGCTTGCTGAGCTGGGCGTTGCGCTTGAAGATCTTGTGCTTGCGCTTCTCGAATATGCGGCCCATGGGAGCGGGGTGTTGCGGAAAGGGGCGCTAAAATAGGGCGGGGCGCGGCCGGGGGGCCCATCAAGCGAAGAGCCGCCGGTCGCTTGCGCGCCGGCGGCCCTGCCAGGTCCAACTCCCTCGTCGCTCACCGAAAGCCCGCCCGGACCGCAGCACGCGCGTCCGGCGGCTGGATCGCTTAGTTGAACCCGACGATCGTGAGGCCCACGTTGAAGGGCGTCAACTCCGGCCCCTTGCCATCGCGGAACATGGAGGTGAGGGCGTATTCGGCGAAGAGGTTGAGGCCGCCGTAGCCCATACGCACGCTGGCGGCGGCGCGGTAAGGCAGCAGCAGGTAGTCGCCCTTGTCGCGGTCCTTGCGGTCCTCGCCCTCCATGCGGTATTTCTGCTTGTACATGGTGTCGAAGTACCAGCTGCCCACCACGCCTATGGCGAGGTGGAAATTGCCCTTGCGGTCGAAACCGGTCTTCTTGCCCGCGGCCATCTCCTCACGGGTGGGCAGCGGCGCGCGCTTGGTGTTGAACTCCAGCATCAGGGGTACACGCAGGCCCATCTGGCGCAGCTTGTTCTTGCGGAAGTCGGGCGTCTCCACGGGGATGCCGTAGATGGAATCGGCGTTGTAGGCCAGCAGCACGTTGTTCTTCAGGTGGTAGTTGGCGAACTCCCAGCCCAGGCCGGTGTACAGGCCCAGGTGGTGGCCGCACAACTCCAGCTTTTGCTCCATGAAGTTGATGCTGAAGAAGCGCGAGCGGCCGTGGTCGATCTCCATGAACTCGGCGTTCTTGTCCAGGTCGGTGTCGCCATCGGGGCCCAGCAGGGTGTTCACGCCCAGGTCCAGGCCGCTCCAGTAGGTGAAGAGGTTGCGGCGCTCGGTGCGCAGTTCCTTGATGCGGGCGGCGTAGCGCGCGCTGTCGGTCTTCTCCTTGCGCACGTCGGTGTAGATGCGGTACACCTTGCGCTTGGTCTCGATGGTCACCGGGTCCTTGTCATCGCCATCGGCGCCGATGCGCACATGACCACCCTTTTTATCCACGCCCATGGTCACATAAGCACGGCGGGCGATCACCACGGCGCTGTCCAGGTCGCTCGCCTCGTCGCCCATCTTCATCACCACGGTGGAGCGGCCATCGGCATCCTTGGTGACGATGATGGTGGTATCGCCCTGCACCACCACGATGCGCTTGGTGCCGTTGCTGCGCTCGATCACGGCGGAGTGGGTGGTGATGACCTTTGTCCCAGGGACCTGGGGCGTTTGTGGTACCTCGGGTATGGCGGGCACCTGGGGCACGGCCGGCACGGGTGGTGGCGGCGGCAGGCTGTCCTGTTGGGCGGCAAGGCCCAGGGTGCCACAGGCCAGTGCGATGGTGAGGAGCTTCTTCATGATCTGTCGTCGTCTGTATCCATGGGACGGAGCACCTCGCCACGAGTTACAGGAAAGGTGAAGAAATGTGAAAAGCCCCGGTGGCCGGGGCTTTTCGTCAGGTATGCCGGGCGTTTCAGGCTTCGCTGCGCTCGGGGCGGAAGCTGATGCGCATGTGGGTGGTGCGCCAGATGCCGTCGGGGTTCTCGCCGATGTCGATGCGGGCGAGCTTGTTCAGCACATGCTCCTTCAGGCGCTCGTTGGTGCTGTTGCAGTCGATCACTTCCACGCGGCCTTCCTTGTCGATGACGAAGCTGACGAAGACCTCGCCGGTCAGGTCGGCTTGTTTGTCCACGGGGAAGGTCATGTAGCGGTTCAGGGCGCGGTCCAGGTTGCGCTCCAGGGTGGTGCGCTTGGATCCGGTGTCCAGGCGGACGGGCTCGGCGGCCTGGGTGAAGCCCAGCGTGAGCACGGTGGCCAGCGTCAGGGCCGTACGGGTGATGAGGGTGGTCTTCATGGCGGTCGTGTTGTTGGTGTGTTCGGCCATGGGACGGCTCCATCCGCCGCGCAGTTACAGGATCCAGGGCGGATCGGGATGAACGGCTCCAGGACGGGGATGGACGGCCGGAATTGGGCGAAGTGGCGAGCTGCATATCGTCCAGTTGGCCGGTTGGATCCGCAGATGATCCGCGATCACCACGGAACGCCACGCGCTATTGCCACTTGAACTTGGCTGGCCAACTGACCCTCAACCTTCCTTCCGCTCCTTCTCCCGCTTCTGGGGTTGCAGCGGGTTGGCGTTGATGATCTTCCACGCGGCACGGTGGCGGGTGATGTCGGCCGCCAGCCAGAGGGCGGCGCGGAAACTGTCGGGTGCGGCCACACCCTTGCCGGCGATGTCGAAGCCGGTGCCATGGTCGGGGCTGGTGCGCACAATGGGCAGTCCGGCGGTGAAATTCACCCCGTGGCCGAAGCTCAAGGCCTTGAAGGGCGCCAGGCCCTGGTCGTGGTACATGGCCAGCACGCCATCGAAATGCTTGCAGGCACCGCTGCCGAAGAAGCCATCGGCGGCGTAAGGCCCCATGGCGGGGATACCCTCCTCATTGAGCCGGCGCACGGCGGGCAGGATGCGTTCGCGGTCCTCGCTGCCCAGGGTGCCGCCATCGCCCGCATGGGGGTTGAGGCCCAGAATGGCGATGCGCGGGTTGGGGATGCCGAAGTCGCGTTGCAGGCTCTGGTGCAACAGGCGCGCCTTGGACAGGATGAGGTCGGTGGTGATGGCGGCGGAGACGTCCTTCAGGGGGATGTGGCCGGTGACGGTGCCCACGCGCAGGCCTTCCCCTACGAGCAGCATCAACACTTCGCCTTCGCCACCCGCCATGTGGCTCAGGAATTCGGTGTGGCCCGGGAACTGGAACCCCGCCTGCCGCATGTTGTTCTTGTCGATGGGCGCCGTCACCAGCACATCCACCTTGCCGCTGGCCAGGTCTTGTGCGGCCGCTTCCAGGCTCTTGATGGCGTAGGTGGCCAACGCGGGGTCCGGCTTGCCGGGCTCCACGGTCAACTCGTCGTCCCAGAGATGCACCAGGTTCAACTTCTTCGGCAGGGCATCGCGCGCATCGGCCACACGGTGGAACTGGACCTCCTCCAGACCGAGGAGCTTGCGGTGCTGGCTCACCACCTTGGCCGAGCAGTAGAGCACGGGGATGATGTCCCCCAGCATCCGCGTGTCCTCGAAGGTTCGCAGCACTACTTCGATGCCGATGCCATTGAGGTCGCCGCAGGAGATCCCGGCACGTATGGGCTGGCGTGTTTCCATTTTGTTGTCGCTCTCAACCTTCAACCTGCTTGCGGCAGGCAGGCCTCCAACTTCCGACTTCTCAACTTCCAACCCTCGCTTTCAAGAACCGATACAACAACCTCACCCCCACGCCCGTACCTCCCTTGGGCCGGTAGCTGTCGCGCTTGGTGCTGAAGGCCGTTCCGGCGATGTCGATATGGATGAAGGGCCGTGTGGTGAAGCGCGCCAGGAATTTGCCGGCGGTCTGCGCGCCGCCCAGATCGCTGCCCAGGTTCTTGATGTCGGCCACGTCACTGATGATCTCCTCGCCGTAATCGTCCCAGAAGGGCAGGCGCGCCACGCGCTCCCAGCACGCGCGTCCGGCCTCATCCAGGCGCTGGAATTCCGCATCTGGCGCGGTGCCCATCACGGCGCTGCCGTAGGTGCCGATGGCGCGCATGGCCGCCCCGGTGAGGGTGGCCACGGTGATCGCCAACTCGGCCTCATATTGCTCGCCGTAGCTGAGCGCGTCGGCCAGGATCAAGCGGCCTTCGGCGTCGGTGTTCAGCACCTCCACGGTGAGGCCGTTGTGCATGCGGATCACATCGCCCGGCACGTAGGCGTTGCCGCCGGGCCGGTTGTCCGTGGCGGGCACCAGGGCGATCACGTGCAGGGGCACCTGTCGTTTGGCCACGATGTACATGGCGCCGGCCACTGCGGCCGAACCGCCCATGTCGCATTTCATCTGGTCCATGCTGTTGGGCGTGGGCTTCAGGCTGAGGCCGCCCGTGTCGTACACCACGCCCTTGCCCACGAGCAGCACGGGCTTCTTGTTCACCGCGTTCTTCGGCTTCCATTCCAGGATGCTGAAGGTGGGCGGATCGGGACTGCCACGGTTCACCGCCATGAGGCCACCCATGCCCATGGCCTCGATCTGTTCCTTGTTGAACACGCGCGTCTTGAAGCCGGCGTTCCTGCCCATGACACCGATCTCCGCCGCCAACTGCGTGGCGTTGAGCGCGGCCAGGGGTTCGTTCACCAGGTCGCGGGCCAGCCAGGTGGCCTCACAGATGTCGGTGAGTTCGTCCAGGTCGGAGACATCCACCTCCTTGGCCTGCACCACGATCTTGGCCAGTGTGGGCGCACCCTTGCTGTCGCTCTTGTACTTGCGGAAGGCGTAGCTGCCCAGCACGGCGCCTTCGGCCAGGGCGAGGGTGATGTCCCCATCTTCCTGCAGACTCAACAGACGGACCTCGGTGCGCTTGGCGTTGTTGAGGCGCGTGGCCATCTCGTTGCCGACGCGGCGGGCGGTCTCCAACTGCTTGTCGCGGTCCACGGTGTTGCTGTGGTGCACCATCACCAGACGGCCGCTGATGTCGCACACGGCCAGGTCCGGATTGCTCTTGAGCTGCTCGGCGAGGTATTGCCGGTCGTTGCGCTCCAGGTCCAGGTTGCGCAGTTGGGCGGGGTCTTCCAGCACCACCATCAGGTCGCGCGCGGCAGCGGTGCGTGTGCTTTTGACGAGGGTGACCATGCTGGCGGTGCCGCCATGGGCGACGGCGGCCAAAGATAGCCGGGTGGCCGGAGCGCCACGGCCGTTCCCGGCACGGGCCAGCACCATCCCCCGGCGATCGCCACCGCCACGCAATTCACCTGGCCCCCGCCCCGTTCGCCGCGCGGGATCCCCGTACTTTGTATCCTCGCCCATGCGCGCTTTCCGCCCGATCGTCCTGTTGCTGGCCCTGGCCCTTGGTCAGGCCGCTTGGGCCACGCACAACCGCGCGGGCGAGATCATCGTGTGCCACGTGAACGGGCTCACCTACCAGGTCACCATCATCACCCACACCAAACTGAGCGCCCCGGCCGACCGCCCGGAACTGGTGCTCGACTGGGGCGATGGCACACCGCTGGACACCATCGCACGCACGCTGATCGCGGACGACCCCTCGCGCGATCTGCGCCGCAACGAATACATGTCCCTGCACACCTACGCCGGCCCGGGCACCTTCTTTCTCCAGTTCGATGATCAGAATCGGAACGGCGGTGTGATCAACGTGCCCAACTCCATCCAGGTGTCCTTCTGTGTGCGCACCAAACTGGTGATCTCGCCGGCCACGGGGCACAACTGCTCGGTGCGCTTCGAGCAATCGCCGATCCAGGACGCCTGCGTGAACCAGCCTTGGATCCACAACCCGGCGGCCTACGACCTGGACGGCGACAGCCTTTCCTACGAGCCTGCGGTGTGCCTGGGCAACGATTGCCTGCCGATCGCGGGGTACACCTTCCCGGGGCCGAACTACAACATCGACCCCACTACGGGCACCATCACCTGGATCGCGCCCACCCAGATGGGCGAGTACAACATCGCCTTCATCGTGCGGGAATGGCGGAAAGTGGGCAACGTGTGGGTGGAGGTGGGCTATGTGACGCGCGACATGCAGATCACCGTGCGCCCCTGCGACAACCAACCGCCGCAGATCACACCCCTGCAGGACACCTGCGTGGTGGCGGGAACGCTGCTCACCTTCCCCGTGCAGGCCAGCGACCCCAACGCGGGCCAAACGGTGACGCTCACCGCGCTGGGGCAGCCCTTCGTGGTGCCCAGCTCGCCGGCCACCTTTCCGCCACCCACCGGCGGGCAGAACGTCACGGGCCTCTTCACCTGGAACACCAACTGCAGCCATGTGCGCGTGCAGCCCTACCAGGTGGTCTTCACCGCCATCGACAATGGCCAGCCCGTGCAACTGCAGGATGTGAAGACCATGACGATCCGCATCGTGGCGCCGCCGCCACTCGACCCCCTGGCCACACCCAGCGGATCGTCCATGCAACTCACCTGGTCGCCCAGCGTGTGCGGCAACGCCACAGGCTACCGCATCTACCGGCGCTCGGGCTTCTTCGGCTTTGTGCCCGGCCATTGCGAAACGGGCGTGCCGGCCTACACGGGCTACAGCCTCATCGGCACCGTGCAGGGCGTGGCCAACAGCAACTTCACCGATCAGGGTCCGCTGATCTTCGGCAACCAGTACTGCTACATGGTCACGGCCACCTTCGCCGATGGCGGGGAGAGCATCGCCAGCGAGGAATTCTGCGCCATCCCCGACGGGCAGGTGCCACTGCTGACCCACGTGAGCGTGGGCGTGACCGATGGCCTGGCGGGCATCGACACGGTGCGCTGGACCAATGCCTATGACCTGGACACCATCGCGCGGCCAGGCCCTTATCAGTTCCGCCTGTATCGCGGCACGGGGCTCAACGTGGCGGAGCAACTCATCTGGACCAGCCCCTTGCATCCTTTCCTGATCCACCCGGACACGGTCTTCATCGACAACGGCTTGAACACACGCGACCAGCCGAATGTGTACCGCGTGGAGATCCTGGGTGATGGAGGCGATGATGTGATCGGATCGAGCAACGTGGCGAGTTCGGTCTTCATCGGCACCGTGCCCAACGATGAGCAATTGGAGATCGTGTGGTCGTTGAACACGCCTTGGGTGAACAGCAGCTACGATGTCTTCCGATTGGACGCCGGTGAATGGGTGCTGATCGGCAACAGCAGCACCGGCAGTTACGTGGACACCGGCCTGGTGAACGGCGAGGAGTACTGCTACCATGTGGTGAGCACCGGCGCGTACAGCGATCCTGACATCGTAGCACCGCTGATCAATTGGAGCCAGGAGGTTTGCGGGGTGCCGGTGGACCTGACACCGCCCTGCGTGCCGGAGCTTTCGCTGGACAACGATTGCGAGGAGCCGCTGAACACGCTCACCTGGACAAACCCCAACGAGGTCTGTGGCGATGACGACACCTGGTACTACAACGTGTGGTTCACGCCGACGCTCCAAGGCACCCCGGAACTGATCGGCGTGGTGGTGGGCGCGGCGAACACCTTCTTCACCCACACCGATGGCTTCTCCGTGGCGGGCTGCTACGCCATCTCCGCCGTGGATTCCGTGGGCAACGAAAGCGCGTTGAGCCCCTTGGCTTGCGGAGACAATTGCCCGGAGTACACACTGCCCAACGTCTTCACCCCGAACAACGACGGGCAGAATGACTTCTTCGTGCCCTTCCCCTACCGCGGCGTGAAGGAGATCGACCTGCAGGTCTTCAACCGGTGGGGCCAGTTGGTCTTCACCACCACGGACCCGGACATCACCTGGCGCGGCACCCACAAGGACAGCGGAGAACCCTTGCCGGACGGCGTGTACTACTACGTCTGCACGGTGATCTTCAAGCGGCTCGCGGGCGATGAACCCATGGTGCTGAAAGGCTACGTCCACATCCTGGGCAGCGGCGGACAACAGCGCTTCAACTGATGTTCACCGGCATCGTGGAGGAAGTGGGCGAGGTGGTCGCCCTGCGCGAGGAGGGTGGCAACCGGCATTTCACGCTGCGCGCGCGCATGGCACTGGAACTGAAGGTGGACCAGAGCGTGGCGCACAACGGCGCCTGCCTCACCGTGGTGGCGGTGGAAGGCGACACGTACACGGTCACCGCTGTTCAGGAAACGCTTCAGCGTTGCAACCTCGGTGATCTGCAAGTGGGCGATGGCGTGAACCTGGAACGGAGCCTCCGTATGGGCGATCGGCTGGATGGCCACATGGTACAAGGCCATGTGGATACGGTGACACCCTGCCTCAACGTGCGCGAGGAGGATGGCAGCTGGCGCTTCGTCTTCGCGCTGCCGGAGCAGGATCGGTTGCTGGTACCCAAGGGCAGCATCTGCCTCGATGGTGTCAGCCTCACGATCGCCACGCTGGATGCGCAGACCTTTTCCGTGGCGGTCATTCCCTACACCTTCGCGCACACCACCTTTCGCCAACTGCGGCCCGGCCGGCGCGTGAACGTGGAGTATGATGTGCTGGGCAAGTACGTGCAGCGGATGATGGCGGGGCGTTGACCCCTCACTCCTTCACCACCCACAGGCGCACCACGTCCTGCGGCGTGCGCAACTCCGCCGTATAGGCCCCGGCGCGCAGCCCCAGCAGATCCAACGCGATGCGCTGGCCTTGCACGGTGGTCCGCCGCTCGCGCACCAGCCGTCCGGTGGCATCGAAGAGCGCGAGCTGGATCGTACCATGCAAGGCGTCGCCCACATGGATCCACGCTTGATCCGCAGCGGGGTTGGGATAGACCAGCAACTGTTCCCGCCCGAAGGCCGACACGGGCACACGCAACACCAGGTTGTTCGCGCTGATCAGTTTGGCGTCCGGATCGAAGAGCGCGCTGTCCGCCTGGAAGGGCAGCGTGAAAGTGAATACCTGGCCGCTGAAGGTGTGATCGAGCACCACGGTGCTGTCCTGCGCAGCGTTCTTGAAGCGGATGGGCACGGGCAGGGCGAAGAAGGGCACACTGCTGTGCGAGGTGCTTTGGTGCAAGGCCAGCGACACGGTGCCGCCCGCATCCTGGGTCCATTCCACGGTGTAGCTGGGGTGGCCCTCGCCGGTGTACCAATCGTGGAAGAACCAGGTGAGGTCCATGCCGCTCGCGGCTTCGAGGTGGGCCTTCAGGTCGGTGGTGCGCGCACTGCCGTATGCCAGCGCGGGATCATCCAGGTAGTCGCGGCAGCCCTGGAAGAAGGCCGCATCGCCCAGCACCCAGCGCAGCATGTGCAGCACCATGGCGCCCTTGCGGTAGGTGATGCGCACATCGAAGAGGCTGGGGATGTCCAGCGTGTCCGGCCGCAGCAAACTGCCATCGGGTTGCGCGGTCACATGCGCGATCTGCGCCTTGGTCCAACCCACGAAGAGATCCGGCACCAGAAAGTCGTAGCACAGGCCGGTGAGGTAGGTGGCGAAGCCCTCGTTGAGCCAGATGTCCTGCCAGGTGCCGCAGGTGACCTTGTTGCCGAACCATTGGTGCGCCAGTTCGTGCGCGGCCAGTTCGTAGTTCCAGCCGCCCATGAAGCTCATGGTCTGGTGCTCCATGCCGCCGCCCCAGCCGAAGCGCGCGTGGCCGTATTGCTCGTTGATGAAGGGGTAGGTGCCGAAGAGCGTGTTGAACAGCGGCATCTGCTGCTTCACGTCGTTGGCGTTGAACTCCGCCATCATCGCATCGGCCGGGCTGCCATAGAAGTAGGTCACCATGGGCAAAGTGCGCTCCGGCAGCACGATCTCCGTTTCGAACACCGTGTAGTCGGCCACCGCCGTGGCGATGAGGTAATGCGCGATGGGATAGCGGTGCCGCCAGTGCCAGGTGGTCCAACCGTTCGCTTCTTCCGCGCCCACCAACAGACCGTTGCCCACGGCGCGGCAGGGCAGGGGCGTGGTCACGAACATGTCGATGCTGTCGATCTTGTCGTGGAGGTCCTGCTTGCAGGGCCACCAATCCTTGGCGCCATAGGGCTGGCTCAGCGTCCACAGCGTGGGGCTGCCCTCGAAGTCGCCAATGGAAAAACTGCCGAAGCCGCTGGCCGCCGGACTGCCGTGGTACACGATGGTGAGCGAATCCAGATCGCCGGGCTGCAGGGTGAAGGGCCATTGCACTTCCAAGGAATCGCCCATGCCGTGGGTGAAGGTCAGTGGTGATCCGTTGCGCGTGACGGCGGTGATCGTCAGTTCATCGGCGGCATCCAGACGCAGGCGATCGATCGCGCTGGTGGCCGTGAACCAGGTGGTGACCTCGCCCGCGATGGCGTTCACCGCCGGGTCGAGCGTCCAGGCCATCCGGTGGTAACGAACGTCGTAGCCATGCGCCACGGGGCCGCCCTTGGGCACCACATGGGTGCGATGCGCACAAGGCGGTGGCGCATCGAAGGGCGTGAAGTATGGGCCGGATTGCGCGAACAGATCGGCCGCGATGCACAGCAGCGCGATGGCGCTCCAAGCCTTCATGGTGGAAAAGGTACGGCGCCCGCCCACCGCGCGATCGGCCCCTTTACCTTGCGCGACCGCAGAAAGGGACGTACCGGGATCGCGCTCATGGAATTCGTAGACACCCATGCCCACCTGTACCACGCGCAGTTCGATGGCGACCGCGCGGACATGGTGCGCCGCGCCATCGACGCGGGCGTCACGCGCCTCTATCTGCCCAACATCGACCTGGACAGTGTGGAGACCATGCACGCCCTGTGCGATGCCTTCCCGGCGGAGTGCTTTCCCATGATGGGCCTGCATCCCTGCCATGTGGGCGAGTACCCCGCCAAGGACCTGAGCGAGGTGGAGCGCCTGTTGCACTCAGGCCGCTACTATGCGGTGGGTGAGACGGGCATCGACCTGTACTGGGACAAGACCTGGCTGCCGCAGCAACGCGAAGCTTTCCGATTGCAGGTGCTATGGGCCAGGGAATTGGATCTGCCCGTGGTGATCCATTGCCGCGACAGCTTCGAGGAGACCATCGCCATCGTGGAAGCCGAGAACGCGCCCGAGTTGCGCGGTGTGTTCCACTGCTTCACCGGCACGCCGGAACAGGCGCGGCGCATCATCGCCTTGGGCGGCTTCATGCTGGGCATCGGCGGGGTCATCACCTATCCCAAGGCGGGTCTTCGCGAGACCATGGCCGAAGTGGGCGCCGAACATTGCGTGCTGGAGACCGACGCGCCCTACCTGGCGCCGGTGCCCCATCGTGGCCGGCGCAACGAAAGCGCCTACATCCCGCTGATCGCGGCATCGCTGGCCGAAGCCACGGGCCTCAGCGTGGCGGAGATCGCCCGCATCACCACCGCCAACGCGGACAGGCTCTTCGGCCAGACCGCCCCCCAGCGCGCATGAGCAGGCCCCGCGTGCTGTTGATCTACACGGGGGGCACCATCGGCATGTGGGCCGACCCCCGCACCGGCGCGCTCCAACCCATGGACCTGGCGCACTTGGAGGCGCAGGTGCCCGAGCTGGCACGCATCCAGGTGGACCTCCGGGCGGTGGCCTTTGAGCGGCCCTTGGACAGCAGCGATATCGGCCCGGACCACTGGATCCGCATCGCCGGGATCATTGGCGAACGCTACGCCGAGCACGACGGTTTCGTGGTGCTGCATGGCAGCGACACCATGGCCTACACCGCCAGTGCGCTCAGCTTCCTGTTGGAAGGACTCGCCAAGCCCGTGGTCCTCACCGGGTCACAGTTGCCCATCGGCACCATCCGCACCGACGCGAAGGAGAACCTGATCACGGCCATCGAGATCGCCGCAGCGCGGGACGCACAGGGCAACCCCAGGGTGCCCGAGGTGGCCGTGTACTTCGAGTACCGCCTGCTGCGCGGCAACCGCACGGTGAAGGTGCATGCTGAACGCTTCGAGGCCTTCCGTTCGCCCAACTGGCCACCCCTGGCCGAGGCTGGTGTACACCTGCGTTATGACCAACAGGCCATCCTGCCCTTGCGCGCCGGTCCCTTGAGGGTGCATGACCGCATGGACGACCGGGTGGCGCTGCTGTGGCTGTACCCGGGCATCCGGGCCTCGTGGGTGGAACGCGCCCTGGAACAAGCGGACCTGCGGGCCGTGGTGCTGGCCACCTTCGGCAGCGGCAACGGCCCCACCGACCCAGGCTTCATTGGTGCCCTGCGTGCGGCGCGCGATCGTGGCCTGCTGTTGCTGAACGTGACCCAATGTGTGGGTGGCCGGGTGGAACAGGGCCGCTACGTCACCAGCCGGGCCTTCGCCGACATGGGGGTGGTGCCGGGGGCCGACCTCACGGTGGAAGCGGCCCTGGCCAAGCTCATGTTCCTGCTGGCCGCCGAGCAGGGACCGGACGCTGTGGCACGGCGAATGGTGGCACCGATCGCCGGGGAGTTGACGTTGGCTTAACATGACCGCCCCCGCCGCTCGTTCCGCAGGGCCCACCGCTGGCCGGAATACCGTGGGCGGGGAAGACCTTTTTGTAATTTGGCCGCCCTTGGAGCGGGGCCTCGCCCCGAACAACATGTTCAGAACAGGAGAGATGGCCGAGTGGTCGAAGGCGCGCGCCTGGAAAGTGCGTATACCTCTCAAAGGGTATCGGGGGTTCGAATCCCTCTCTCTCCGCCATCGCACGGTCGGCGGCGCAGCCGCAACGCTTGTGATGGCGGCGAGCCAAGCTTGCTTGGGCGCGCGGACAGCACAAGCGTTCCGTGGCCGGCACGGCCACCACCGTGAGATGAAGCCCTCCCCCTTGGGAAGGGCCGACCGCAGGGAGGCCAATCCCTCTCTGATGATGGCGGCGAGCCAAGCTTGCCTGGGCGCGCGGACAGCTTTCGCCATCGATCTGCACCAGAACCACTTCTCCGCCCACGCGATCCCATTCGCCCGCGGATAGCCATCATCCTTGCCAAGGACCTCAAGGACAACCAGAACCCAACACCACCCGCAAACGACACCCCCGCACATGGTACGCAAGTCATTGACCCTTTGCCTGGCCGGCCTCATGATCGCCGGTCTCGTTTCCCCGGTACTGGCCCAGGCCGGCGAAGCCGCCGCCGAGGTCGCCTCCTCCGGTGGCCACCAGATGCTCAAACAGCGCTTCATCGAGGGTGACCCCACCTTCATGGCACCGGTGCTCATCTGTCTCATCCTCGGCCTGGCCATCGTCATCGAGCGCATCATCTACCTGAACATGGCCACCACCAACACCACGAAGTTGCTGGACAGCGTGGAGAACGCCATCAAGAGCGGTGGCACCGACGCCGCCAAGGAAGTGTGCCGCAACACCAAGGGGCCTATCGCCGGCATCTTCTACCAGGGCCTGGACCGCGCGCACGAGGGCGTGGACATCGTGGAGAAGAGCGTGGTGGCCTACGGTGGCGTGGAAGTGAGCCGCCTGGAGCGCGGCCTCTCCTGGATCGGTCTGTTCATCGCCCTGGCCCCCATGCTCGGCTTCATGGGCACCGTGATCGGGATGATCGACGCCTTCGACAAGATCGCGGCCGCCAACAACATCAGCCCGGCCATCGTGGCGGGCGGTATCAAGATCGCGCTGCTCACCACGGTTTTCGGTCTCATCGTGGCCATCATCCTGCAGATCTTCTACAACTACCTGGTGAGCAAGGTGGACAGCATCACCGGCCAGATGGAGGAGGCCTCCATCGCCCTGGTGGACATGCTCGTGAAGGAGAACCAAGCCAAACACTGAGCCCATGAACCACCAAGGCTCCGGCCTCATCGGCCGCATCGCCCAGTACGCGGTGGCGATCCTGGGCATCATCTTCTTCATCATGATCCTCTCCGACAGCCAGGCGGGGATCGATGGTGGCCTGTACATCACATACGTGGCCTTCTTCGTCAGCGCCGGCGTGGCGCTGATCTTCTCCCTGCGCGGCCTCACCAGGAAATCGCTCATCGGTTTCGGCCTCTTCGCCGTGCTGCTGGGCATCTCCTACGCCATGGCCGACGGCAGCGTGAAACCCGAGTGGGACATCACCGCCAGCACCTCCAAGTGGATCGGCGCGGGCATCATCATGCTCGTCATCGCCATGGCCGGTGCGGTGGGTGCCATCGCTTATGGCGAGATCACCCGTTTGTTCAAGTAAGCCATGCTCAAGCGACGCAAGAAGTCAGGACCGGGCGAGATCAACGCCGGCAGCATGGCGGACATCGCCTTCCTGCTGCTGATCTTCTTCCTGGTGACCACCACCATGGACACCGACGTGGGCATCCTGCGCCTGCTGCCGCCCATCGTGGACGACATCGAGGAGGCCGACAAGGTGAAGGAGCGCAACGTTTACGTGGTGCTCATCAACGATGCGGACATGCTGCTGGTGGAAGGTGAGATGATGGACATCAAGGACCTGCGTGCCGGGGCCAAGGAGTTCATGACCAACCCCGAGAACCGGGAGGACCTGCCGGAAAAGACGCGCGTGACGAAGGGTGTCATCCAGCAGGAGATCGGCAACTACAAGAGCTACGTGGCCGGCGCCACCGACCCGGATGCCAAAGCCAGCTATGAGAAGACCCTCGAACGCTGGGAGGAGAAGCAGGCGGCGGTGGAACTCTTCGAGCGCTATGGGCATCCGGCCGAATACATGGAGTTGCCGGGTTCGGCGGTGATCTCCCTCCAGACCGGATCGAAGACCAGCTACGACATGTACGTGCAGGTGCAGAACGAACTGGAGGCCGGCATCCGCGAACTGCGCGATGAATTCTCCAAGGAGAAGTTCGGCCGCAAGTTCACTGAGCTGGACGACAAGAAGGAGGATGACCAGGCGCTGATCAAGGCCGTTCGTCTGGTGTATCCGCAACGCATCTCCGAGGCCGAGCCCGTGGAAGTGGGCAAACGCCAATAACCGCAACAGCCATGTCGCGATTCAAGGACAAAGGAGGCAAGGGCATACCGGCGATCAGCACCGCCTCGCTGCCCGATATCATCTTCATGCTGCTGTTCTTCTTCATGGTCACCACCGTGATGCGTGAGGTGGACCTGAAGGTGAAGGTCACCCTGCCCGAGGCCTCCGAGACCACCAAACTGGAGGACAAGGCGCTGGTGGATTACATCTACATCGGCCCGCCGGTGAGCGCCGCCCTCGGCACCGAGCCGCTCATCCAGCTCAACGACCAGTTCGCCCGGCTGGACGAGATCGACGGCTGGGTGCAGGATGGCAACGGCCGCCGGGACGAGGTGCTTCAACCGAAGATCACCCGCTCGCTGAAGGTGGACAAGGAGACCAACATGAAGATCGTCACCGACGTGAAGCAGGAGCTGCGCAAGAGCAACGCCCTGAAGATCAACTACAGCACCGCGCGCGGCCGCTGATGACGGTCCCATGACCTGCTGGAAGCCCCGTCCCACGGGGCTTCCGTATTTTTGACACCATGGTCCGCATCGGCCCGGTCACCCTGCCGGAATTCCCGCTCCTCCTCGCTCCTATGGAGGACGTGAGCGACCCGCCTTTCCGGGCCCTGTGCAAGCTGCACGGCGCCGATCTGATGTACACCGAGTTCATCAGCAGTGAGGGGCTCATCCGCAAGGCGGCCAAGGGCATGAA
The DNA here is from genome assembly GCA_026129465.1 of Flavobacteriales bacterium. NCBI lineage: Bacteria > Pseudomonadati > Bacteroidota > Flavobacteriia > Flavobacteriales > Flavobacteriales bacterium. Next base: position 2,412,005 of record JAHCIA010000001.1, on the reverse strand, counting down.
GAAGCTGGACATCTTCGAGGCCGAGCGGCCCATCGGCATCCAGCTCTTCGGTGGCAGCGAGGACGCCATGGAAGAGGCCGCGCGCATCGCCGAGGCCGTGCGCCCCGATCTGATCGACATCAACTACGGCTGCCCCGTGCACAAGGTGGTGAACAAGGGCGCGGGCGCCTGCCTGCTGCTGGACGTGGACAAGATGGTGCGCCTCACCGAAAAGGTGGTGAAGGCCGTGAAGCTGCCTGTCACCGTGAAGACACGCTTGGGCTGGGACGACAGGAGCAGGAACATCGTGGAGGTGGCCGAGCGGCTCCAGGATGTGGGCATCGCGGCCCTCAGCATCCACGGCCGCACCCGTGCGCAACTTTACAAGGGTCCGGCGGATTGGACACTCATCGGTGAGGTGAAGAACAACCCGCGAATGGGGATCCCCATCTTCGGCAACGGCGACATCGACTCGCCTGAGAAGGCCCTGGAATACCGCGCGCGCTACGGTGTGGATGGTGTGATGATCGGCCGGGCCAGCATCGGGCATCCCTTCATCTTCCGCGAGATCAAGCACTACATGGCCACAGGCATGCGCCTGGCGCCGCCCACCATCGTGGAGAAGGTGGAAGCCGCCCGCCAGCACCTGCGGGCGTCACTCGCCTGGAAGGGCGCCTGGGAAGGCGTGGTGGAGATGCGGCGGCACTACGGCAATTACCTCAAGGGACTGCCCAACGTGAAGGAGGTGCGACTGCGCCTCTGCACGGAGCGTGATCCACAGGTGCTGGAGGCGATCCTGGATGAGGTGGTGGCCACCTACGGCCTGGCCGCCGTGGCCTGAAGGAAGCGGCGCTGCAACGCGCGCAGCGGCACGCGCACCGCCAGCAGGCCGATCCCCAGCATGGTGGCCGCGATCGCCAGCAGGTCCAGCGGCAACACCGTCACAGGATAGTGGTCCACCACGGAGCCTTCCAGTGTGACCAGCCCGAAGCTTTGCTGGGTCCAGCATACGCCGAGCCCCAGCACCAGGCCCATCACCATGCCTATGCCGACGATGAGCAGCCCCTCATGCAGGAACACATGACGCACCATGCGCGGTGTGGCGCCCAACGCGGTGAGCGTGCGCATGTCGCGCCGTTTCTCCAGCATCATCATGGTGAGCGAGGCGATGACGTTGAAGGCGCCGATGAGCGCGATGAAGACGAGGACCATGAAAGTGAAGAGCTTCTCCAGCCGATTGGTGCGGTACATCAGCGCGTTCTTCTCCGGCCGTGTCTTCACCACCCAGCCAGGCCCCAGCATCGCGCGCAGCGCCTTCGCCGTGCGGTCCATGCCGCCGCGATCCGCCAGCTGGATCTCCAGCGCGCCCACCAGGCTGTCGTAGTGCAACAGGTCCGCCGCGAGATCCAGGTCCAGCAGCACGTAGCGCTGGTCGTATTCGGTGTTCATGGACCAGGCGCCGGACATGGCCAGCTCCACGTGCTCGAAGGCGCGCTGCTGCCAGGTGCTCAGCCTCCGTCCGCGGATGGGCGCGCTGATGATCAACGGCTCCATCACGCCGTCGTCCAAGGGCACATCAAGGTCCACCTGCAGGCCGATGCCCAACAAGGCCGCCGGACCTGAACGCCCCGTCAAACGTGGTGATCCGAAGACCATGTGCTCGTCCATGCGCGCCATGGCCAGGTAGCCGGGCTCCACGCCCTTCAGTTTGGCCACGGCCTGCTGGTCGCCATGGCGCAGCAGGATGTTCTCCTCGATGATGAAACTGGTGCGCTCCACGCCGGGCAGCGCTGCGATGGCATCCACATCGAGGGCTTCCCGGGGGAAACTCTTGCCTTCCGCGGGCGTGATGGTCACATCCTGGTCCAGCGCGCTGTACATGCTGTCCACCAGGCCCGCGATGCCGTTGAAGGTGCTGAGCACGATCACCATCGCGGCGGTCACCACGGCGAATACCCCGATGCTGATGCCGGTGATCACGTTCACCGCGTTCCGCGATCGCGGCGCCAGGAAATAGCGGCGGGCGAAGAGGAGCGGGAGGTTCATAGGGGCATGTGCCCATGTGCCCATGGCGCAGGGCGAAGTTCCGCTTTCAGGTGATGCGGATCATCGCTCCTTGCGCGACTTGCCCAGCCTCACCCTGTAGTCGTCCGGGTTGCCTGTCACGTTCATGGTGAGGTAGCCTTTGAAGGGTCCCTTCTGGCCGCTGATGATCTCGGCCTCGGCGCGCTCCAGTTCCTGCTCGTCGTCCTTGTTGCGGCCGGTTCCACGCAGCTTGCCCTTGATCACGTTCCAGCTGGCCTGCTTTACCAGGCTCAGCGGTACGCGCATCGTGTAGTCCATGTCCAGGTCCAAGCCCTGGCGGCCGCTCAGGTGCAGGTAGCCGAGCGTACTGGTGATCTTCATTTCGGGGATGTGCAGCGCACCGTCGCGGAATGTGAAGGTGTTGCTCAGTTCGCCGAAGCGCACATTGTCCAGGTCCTTGTCGCCCATGAAGTCGGCCATGGCGCGCAGCGGCCCGAAGCGGGCGAGCCGGCCCTCGTGGATGGTGACATCGGCCACGAAGGTGCTGTGGGACAGGTCGGGCACCAGGTCCGGATAGAGGTGCGCGTCGATGCGCAGGGTGCCGCTCACCCGGCCGTGCAGATTCTCATGCACCACGAAGTCCTGCCCAAAATTGTCCAGCTTGTACATCACCTGGTCCAGGTCCACGCCGTCCACTTGCAGGTCGGCTTTCAAGGTGATGCTGTCCTGTCGCGAACCATCGAAGGTGCCTCGCATGGCCACGCCACCACCGGCCGCCCGGAATCGCAGGGTGTCCACATGCACCATATGGTCCTTGGTGGTGCGCACTTCGCCATGCAGGTCCTCCAACAGGCTGCGGTGGTATTTCAGCCGGCCGATGTCCGCCTTCAACTTCATGTCAGGGAAGGACAGTGCGAAGAGGTTGAAGGCCGCCGCATGGTCCTTGGCGTCGGCGTCCTGCTTGGGCGTCCAACCGGCGATCTCGTCCAGGTCCAGGTTCCGCATGCGCACTTCGCCCTCGATGATCTTGTGCTCCAGATCATCGTCCAGGAAGTGTCGCAGATATAGGTCCGCGTGCAGGTCGCTTCGTCCGATCGCGAGCTTCAGGTCCTTCAAAGTGACGCAGCCGCTGGTGTCGGTGCGGATGTGGCCGTCCACATCGCGCAAGGGCGGCAGGTCGTTCAGCCGCACGGTGAGGTGGTCGATGTGCGTGTCGCTGATGAAGCCGTCCTGCGTGAAGGTGTTGCTGCGCAGGGTGCCTGAACCGCGGAAGACGAGGTCGCGCACCACTTCCTCCTCGATGCTGTCGTGCAAGTAGGCCTTGCCGTCGTAGACCAGCAATTCCTTCGCGTTGAAGTATGGACTCTTCACGGCCACCCGGTGGCGCACGGTCTCCTGGCGGGTGCTGTCCAGCAGTGCACCGATGTCCGACACTTCGGCGCTCATGTGCAGTTTGTTGGCGCCGATGGTGATGCCGAGCTCGTCGATGCGCAGCACGCTGTCGTTCACCGCGATGCGGCCGCTCACATCTCGCACGGGGTGCGGATACTTCGTGGTGCGGAACTCCACATGCCGGAGCTCCAGCTTGGTGGCTGGCACGTAGCGGCTTTGGTCCAGCGCGTTCGTGGTGGTGCGCAGGTCCAGGTCGAACTTCAGATCGTGGATGGTGTCGCTGGCCCAGGCACCGTCCCCCGGTCTGCCGTTAAGCGCCAGGAGATCGGCCATGTGCAGGCGCCCGCTTTCACCATGCAGGCTCAGGTCCACGGGGGCGTCGTGGTGGTGCAACAGCGCGCTCACGTTGCTGATGGCGAAGTCCAGCGCCAGGTCGCTCCGGCCGATGCGCGCCCGCAGGCCCTCGCTGCGCAGATCATCGCCGTCCAGCAGGATGCGGCCGTTGAGGCCCTCGATGGGCCGGGCCAGCTTGGCGAGTTTGATGTTCACGTCCTCGAATCGGATGTTGCTCGTGACGCCATCGGTCATCTTGGTGGCGAAGTGCAGCACGCTGTCCGGGCCGATGTACTCGTCCAGGGTGATGTCGATCGTCACCAGGCCCGATCCGTCCTCGATGGCGTCGAGCTCATAGAAGACCTTCAGGTGCTCCAGTTGGAAGTGCGCGTGGAAGTCCATGGTGACGCGCGGATCAAGGAAGTTGTCCACGCGGAGGGTGCCGCGCAGGAGGCCCTTTTCCGGTTCGCCATAGAGATTCACCAGTTCCAGGAACGCGCCCTCCAGTCCGCCGTCGTCGCCGGTGCGGAAATGGCCGGTGAAGGCCACATCGCGCAGGGCCTTTTCGTGGCGCACATGGTGGAACATGGTGTTCTGGCAACCCAGCCGCAGGTCGATCAGCGGGCTCTGGACATCGATCGGGCCCTGGATGGTGCCGCGGAACATGATGTCGCCCTCGTTCCGGAACTCCTTCAATTTTTCCAGGACCTCGGGCGGCGCGAAGGAGATGAACACATCGAAGTTCTTCTTGCGGCCGCCCACCTTCAGGTCCAGCATCAGGTCATTGTCCAGGTCCAGGGTACCGTCCAGGTTCAGTGTGCCGGCCTCCACCACGAACTTGCTGGGCAGGATCGTCACCAGGCCGCCGTGGATGGCCATGTCGCAATCCAGGCCGAAGGGCATTTCCCGGAACCAGGTGGTGCTGCCCGAGCGGTAGTGGTGCAGGAAGAGTTCGCTCTTCAGGCCCATGCGCATGGTGTCGCCAATGGAGCTGAGATAGGCTTCGGCCTTCAGGATGTCGAGGAGCATCTCATTGCCGCCACCACCGTGGTTCACCTCATGCAGGGTCACATCCTGCAGCACGATGCTCTTCAGGTCCATGTGCGAAGTGGTCCCATCGTCCTCGTCGGCCAGGCGGGTCTTCGCGCGCGTGAGGTTGTAGCTGCCATCGGCGTATTTCTCCAGGTAGAGATGGCCGTTGCTCAGCACCATCTTGCGGATGGTGTACTCGCCGCGCAACAGGTCGAAGACATCGAAGCCCACATACACGTCGCGGAAGGCATAGATGGCGTGGTCGTCGGCGGTATGCTTGTCGGCATCGAAACGCACGCCCTGGATGTCGATGCTGATGTAAGGGAACGCCCGGAAGGGCGAGAGCTCCACACGTTCGTAGGTGAGCTGGCCTTCCTGCCCTGCGTTGAATGCGGCGATCAGCTCGTCGGCGATCTCATCCTCGTGCGCGTAGAGGATGTAACAGAGGGCACCGAAAACGATGGCCGCCAGGACCAGCAGGCCGAGGGCGATCTTGGCGAGGATGCGCAGGGGGCGCTTCATGGACAGGGTGCTGGGCGAAGGTCGTACCGCGAATGCGCCGCGCCGCCACGCCGTTCACGCGAGCTATTCACCGCCACGCCTTGACGACCAGCCCTGTGCCCGTCCGGTGCGCCATCCGCACATCCGCCATGTTCAGCACGAAGGCGATGGGGTAGGCGATGAGATAGTAGAAAGGGAGGATGAGGTAGAAGAGGCGGCTTGTGTTCAGCATCAGCAGGGGCCACTTCATGCTCAGGCGCCAGCTGATCTTGCCCGGTGTGCCATAGCTGTAGCGTGCCTCCACCTTGCTGAAGCCGTTCCGCAGGCACTTCACCCGGAGGTCGTCGATGTTGTAGCCGTCGCGCACGTGCTCTTCGATGAAGGAATGCTCGTCCTCGCCATGCACATCGCTACCACCTTGGTCGCTGGGGGTGCTGATGATGAGCATGCCGCCCGGTTTCAGCGATGTGCTGTAGCGGCGCAGGGCCGCCTCGTCCTCCACGATGTGCTCCATCACATCCACGCACACAACGAGGTCAAAGGTGTCAGCTTGCTGGAACCTGGTCACATCACCGACCTCGAACCGCACCTGTGGCCGGCCGATGCGCTGGAAGAAGGCGTTGCAATCGGCCACCTGCTCCTCCTTCACATCGATCGCCGTGATGCGCGCCCCGGGCAACAGGCCGCTGAGCCAGAAGCTGTACTGCCCGAAGCCCGCGCCGGCATCGTAGAGGTGCATGCCCGATCCGTCGCGTCCAGCGGCCCACGAACGCAGTTCCCGCTGGATGTGCCAGGCACGCAGCAGCAGCAGGTCCAGCAGGTGGTAGAACGACTTGCGCAACCATGGCGATCGGTTGAAGACCACCCCCAGTTGGCGTTTGACCGGATCGTACTGCATGCGTCAGGCGGACAACCCTCAACTTCCAACCACTCAACCCTTCAACAACTGATCGATCTCCTCGGCCTTGTCGAGCGAATCGTCGAGGATGAAGATGAGGTCGGGTACCACGCGCAGATGTTTGCCCACCTGCCCGCCGAGCCGGCCGCGAAGCCGATGGCCCTGGTCGCGGATGGCGTCCATGGTGCCTTGCTTGTCCTGGGCGGGGAAGAGGCTGAGATAGACCTTGGCGATCCCAAGGTCGGGGCTGACCTTCACGCCGGAAACGGTGATGAGACCGCCGGGCAGGAAAGTGCGGGCCTCCTGCCGGAAGATCTCCGCCAGCTCTTGTTGCAGCAGGCTGTTCACCTTGTTCTGTCGCACGCTGTCCATGGTGGCGAAGGTAGAGCCGCATCGCACGTCACGTGTTCCCATGGTCATGCTCCGTAACATCGCGCTGTGATCGCATCGCGCTTCCTTGGGCTCCTTCCGGCCTGCCTGCTGCTCTCCATCGCCACCGCGCAGGAGCCCCGTGCCACTTTGAGCGGGCAGGTGGTGGAAGCCGTCGGTGGCCGCCCCCTGCGCGATGCGGCCGTGCTGCTCTTGCCCAGCGACCCGCCCTTGGGCGCCGTCACCGACAGCCTGGGCCGATTCACGCTGAAGGAAGTGCCTGTGGGCCTGTACACGGTGGAGGTGCGGTTGTTGGGCCATGAGACCCTGCTGGTGCCCGAGACCTGGTTGCGGGCCGGCAAGGAGACGGTGCTGCGCGTGGCCTTGCGTCCGGCCGCCTTCGAGTTGGCCACCTTCACGGTGAGCGCCCTCGCGCGCGAGGAGCCAGAGCCGCTGGGCGTGCGAAGCTTCACCGTGGAGCAGGGGCTGCGCCACCCGGCCATGTTCCAGGACCCCGCGCGGCTGGTGGCCGGCACCCCCGGCGTGGCGGCGCCCAACGACCAGGCCAACCACCTGAGCATTCGAGGCAACAACCCCAACACCAACGCCTGGCTGCTGGAGGGCGCTGAGATCGTCAGCCCCAACCACACCGGCAACGCGGGAACGCCCAGCGATCTACCCACATTGAGCGGCGGCGGTGTGAACATCCTCAGCGCGCAGATGCTCGGTCCATCCCGGCTGCGCACAGGGGTCTCTCCCACGCTGTACGGCAACGCGCTGGGTGGCCTGATGGACATGGAACTGCGGCGCGGCAACGTACGCGAGCGGGAATGGACCATGCAGGCCGGTCTGCTGGGGATCGACCTGAGCACCGAAGGACCGATCGGCAAGGACGAGCGCTCCTTCCACCTGGTGAACTACCGCTACTCCACCATCGGCCTGCTCAGCGCCATGGGCGTGGACCTGGGCGATGAGACGATCGCTTTCCAGGACCTGGCCTTCCACGCGGGCACGGGCATCGGCGAGCACGGCGAGTTGCGCTTGTTCGGACTGGGTGGGCTCAGCAGCAACGTGTTCGAGGCGGTACGCGACACGGCCGAATGGGAGTTCAACAAGGACAACCGCGACATCACCTACCGCTCGCGCATGGGCGCCTTGGGCACGGCGATCATGCTGCCCGCCGGTGCGCATGCCGCCCTGCATGCCACCGTGGTCTGGAGCGCATTGGCCCAGGAGCGCGAGGAGACGGCACTTCGAAACGACCTGGAACCCTGGCCCACGCAGTACAGTGAACTCGAGGACCGGAAACTCTCCACGGTGGTGCGCCTGGAAGGCGCGGCTGGTGGACGCGTTCGCTACACCGTGGGTGGCAGCACCATGCTGCGCGAGGTGTACAACCTGTGGCGGCAGGAAGTGAGCGGCTGGCTGTTGCGGCCATTCGCACAAGCGCGCTTCGACGCCACCGAGCATCTGCAGGTGACCGCCGGCGTGGCTTTCAGCCATTTCACCTACAACGGTAGCGCGCTGCTGGAGCCACGTGCGGGGCTGCGTTGGCGTATGGCCAAGGGCCGGGCGTTGGGGATCTCCTGGGGAGTGCGCGGGCAAATGCCACCTTACCATCTGTTGTACACCGGATCGGGCGCCAGTTACGCCAGCACCCGCGATCTGGACCTGCAGCGTTCGGAGGACCTGACGATCGGCTACGACCACCACTTCGGAGAGCGTTGGAGCGTGCGCCTGGAGATCTATGATCAGCGGCTTACACGCCTGCCCGTCACGGCAGGGCTTTTCGGCATACCGCCCCCGTTCTCCAGCACGGTGAATGTGTGGGACGAGCCGGTGCTGCTGCCACTGGCTTCCGTGGGCGAAGCGCGCAACACCGGGGTGGAACTTTCCGCGCAGCGGACCTTCATGGAGGGTTGGTACGCACAGGCCAATGGCAGCGTGTTCCAGAGCACCTGGCAGGACCGGGGTGTGGAGCGCGACACGCGCTGGAACGCGAGTTGGACGGCCAACCTGCTGGGTGGCCGCGAATGGCGCAAGCCAAAGGAGGACCGCGTGCGCACCTGGGGCCTGGGCGCGCGCCTCTATGCCATGGGCGGGCTGCGTTACACACCCATTGTCGTGCAAGACCCGGAAACGC